>CAIXDS010000078.1 GCA_903918195.1 uncultured Acetobacteraceae bacterium
CAATTCCGCCGCCGACAGATCCATCCGAGTGATCGCTACAGCCATCACCAACCCCGCGAATCGATATCAGTAGACATCGAATCGCAGATCGCGTCCTCAGGATAGCCCCCGCAGAGAGTCATACTCACCGGCCGTTGGTATTACACGTATCTTCAGGCTACCCGATGTCGTCCATCTCTCTCCCGCTGCCGTCCCTGCCCCACCCGCTCCGGTGCTGGCCCCGCCCGATCCGGGAACTTCGATTCCCGAGCGGGTTGTTGCGGTCTTCGAAGACGGAGGAAAGCGGCGAAGTGCGGTTGTCGTGGCCCTCAGCCTCCGCGCGACCCAGGCTGCACGCGCGACCCATGCTGCACTGGTGGGCGCAGCATGGCCGGAAGCTGTCGCTCAACGCCCTGCATCGCGTGCTGACCGACCGGGGCACCGAGTAGGTCCTCCCCCTGGTCCCCGGCGGGAAGCCAGGGCGCGGGCGAGACGACAGCGCGGAGCGACGCGCACTCTGTTGACTTGCTGGGCCTCGTCGGCGGCGGCTACGACCCGGCCCGTGCCAGCATCCACTGCCGGCGCTGCCGCCCCCAACTACCCTGCCCGGTCAGGAAGGTCAGCCAGCCCCAGGCCGCGGCAGTGTGGCGCAGCAGTTGGAAACTGAACGGTTCGATCAGAGCCGCAAGGAGCGCCGCACCGAAGGTCGCGCGCGTGCGTCCGCCGGACCAGCCACGATAGAGGTGGACGAACCAGGCCTGCAGCGCGAAATCGAGCAATATCTTGGCCCCGATCACGCCTCCCACCGGCAGCGCCACCGCCAGCCGGCCGGTGGCGAGATACACCACCAGCAGCACGAACGCGGTCAGGCCATAGATCGGCTGCAACATGTCCATCGCCTTCACCGGCAGCATCAGCGTGCCCAGCCGGCCGTAGGTCGCATCGCCGACCATGTCGCGATACCACCATTGCGTCTGCAGGAAGCCGCCAAACCACCGGCGGCGCTGGCGCAGGAAGGCGGGAACGGTGGCCGGCGCGTCCGTGCGTGCCCGCGCCTCGCCCAGCACGGCGGTTCGCCAGGTCAGCCCGCGCTGCACGGCGCTGCGGCGCAGGCGATGGATCAGTTCGTAATCCTCCACCAGACAACCGGGATCGAACCCGCCCACCGACAGCACGGCGGCGCGGCGGTAGCCGGCGAAGGCGCCGGAAATCAGCAGTAGCCCATCCGCGCGCATCCAGGCGTAGCGCGCGAGGAAGTTGCGAATGTATTCGTAGGTCTGAAACCATTGCAGCAGGCGCCCGGCCAGGAATGGTCCGCATTCCGGCGCCAGCAGCCCGGTCGCCGCCACCAGGGCAGGATCGGCGGCGAAGGCCGTGCGCATGGCGGCCAGTGCGTCGCGGTCGAGCAGCGTGTCCGCGTCCACCGTCACCACCACATCGGTGCCGATGGCGGCGACGGCGACGTTCAGGGCGCGCGCCTTGCCGCCGTGCGCCAGCCGCAGCCAGCGCAGCGCGGGATACGCGGCGCTGCAGTTGCCGACGCCGCCGAGCGGCGGCAGCGCCAGCCCGAAGCGCTCGGTCAGCAGATGCGCGGTGCCGTCGGTCGAGCCGTCGTCGGCGATCAGGATTTCGTCCGGCGGATGGCTCTGTGCCAGCAGCGCGGCGAGGGTTTGCGACAGTACCGCCGCTTCGTTGCGAGCCGCAACAATCACGCCGAGCGTGACCGGGGCGGCGTCGGGCGGCGGCGCGGCGGCGGGACGCGGCCGGGCGAGGGGCAAGGTCTGCCACATGATGAACAGCAGCAGACATGTGTCATAGCTGAGATAGACCATGCCGCTGGACCATGCGAACGGCCCGTCGGCGATGCAGCCGCGTGCGAACAGCGCCATCCACAATACGGTGATGCCGCCGTGGATCAGCACGCTGCGCAACGGTGTCGGCGGCGGCGAAAAACGCGGCGATACCGCCCGGCGTACGTCGTCCAGTGTCGGCATGGCCGCGCGGTGTCCTTCCGGAAGTTCCCCCAATCGTGCATATCTGGTGCGTCCTGCCATGCCAGCAACCACGCACGGGTCCGCCGCATGACCATTCCCGCCCGCTACACCCGCGTCGCCGCCATCCTGCACTGGCTGGTCGCGCTGCTGATCGTGATCAACGTCGTGCTGGGCATCTGGGCCAATCATGCGCCGGACGAGTGGGTGCGGCCGATGATCGACACGCACAAATCCATTGGCATCACGGTGCTGGGGCTGGCGGTCCTGCGGCTGTTGTGGCGGCTGTCACACCGGCCACCAAAGCTGCCGGAAGCCTACGCGCGCTGGGAGCGGCTGGCGGCACATGGGGCGCACCTGGCTCTCTACGTGTGGATTTTCGCGCTGCCGATCACGGGCTGGCTGCACGATTCGGCCTGGAAGGAAGCGGCAACACATCCGCTGTGGCTGTTCGACGTGGTGCCGTGGTTCCGGCTCGGCTTCATCGAGGGGCTCGACCCGGCGGTGAAGGAACCGCTGCACACCGTGCTCGGCACCGTGCATTTCTGGTTCGGCTACGTGCTGTACGGGCTGCTCGCGCTGCATGTTGCGGGCGCGCTGAAGCACCAGTGGCTCGACGGCCAGCCCGAGTTGCAGCGCATCAACCCGTTCGCACGATAACGATTGCCAGTGCCGGAGGTTTCCGGACGCGCTGCATTTCTTTACGGTCCACGGCATCGCGTCGCACGCCCTGCCGGCCGCGGTCGGCAACTGGAACAGAATCTGGACGCGGTTCCGGCGGCTCAGTCGTTCAGGGGTAAGGTCAGCCACACAAGGTGAACCGAAATGCGGGGAAGATATCGGGGGAGGCTGCTCCGACTGTTGACCGTTCTGCTGGCCAGCCTAGCCGGTGCGCCGGCGATGGCTGCCGCGGCAGTCCTTATGGTGACGGCGGGCGGTGCGGTGCGCCAGTTCACCAGCAACGAGCTGCTGACCTGGCCCAACGCCGCGACGCTCGAAGTACCGCACGACGGCGCCTATGGCCGGCCTATGAGCTACCGCGCCGTGCCGCTGCGCGCTTTGCTCTCGGCGTTGCCGCCGGACGCAGCGGACACGATTGAGGCGCGCGCCACCGACGGGCTCGTCGCCCAGCTTCCCCGCGCGCTGATCGAAGGGACGTCGGTACCGTGGGTCGCGGTCGAGGACCCCGCACATCCCTGGCCGCCGATGCTGGGCAAGACCGTCTCCGCCGGTCCATTTTACCTGGTCTGGCAGAACCCCGAGCCTGCCGGGATTTCGGCCGAGCAGTGGGTCTATGCATTGGGCGCGCTGACCGCGGTGGCGTCTCCGGCGCAGCGTTGGCCGGCGATCACGGTCGATGCGTCGGTTCCGTTCGACGCACCGGCGCGGCGCGGACAGGCGGTCTTCATCGCCAACTGCCTGCCCTGCCATCGCCTCGGCGGCAGCGGCGAGGGGATGGTCGGACCCGACCTGCTGCGGCCGATGCCGGCGACGGCCTATTTCACCGAAGTCGGCCTGCGCGCGCTGATTCGCAATCCCGCCGCCGTGCGCAGTTGGCCCACCCAGCTGATGCCGGCCTTCGGCGCCGCCGCAATCGAGGACTCCGAGGTCGACGCGGTTATCGCCTATCTGCGATACTTGGCCGCACGTCCGAAGTGAGCGGTGTTACCAACGCCTTGCGGCCTCCGCCGATCCATCATCTGACGGTCCCGGAAACCGGTGCCGCCACGGCGAAGCACTCGGCGTAGCGAATGACCGAGTCCGCATCGTTCCTGCGGTGCTCGCCAGCTAAATCAAGCAGCCGGCTACCGGTCAGTATACCGGTTCGCGTTCCGGAAGGTCCGCCAGCGTACTGCCGCGCACATCACTCGCGTGCTCGATGACCTGGCTCCTACCGCGCTCAACCGGCGTCAACCTGATCTCGATCGGCCAATATTGCTGTCGCGCAGCATCCCTCTGCCTGCGCCTGCAATGCATTGCCAATCCGGGCCGCCGCGCTACGCTGTGTGCGTGTGTAATCTGTACGCAATGACTCGCCCCCGTGACGCGATCCGGCAGTTGTTCTGGGTCAGCTCGGACCGGACCGCCAACCAGCCGCCACAGCCGGCGATCTTCCCCGATCAGCTCGCGCCGGTGGTGCGCATCGCGCGGGATGGCGATCGTGTCATGGAGATGATGCGCTGGGGCTTTCCGCCGCCACTGAATCTCGGCACCCGGCCGGTCACCAACGTCCGCAACACCGCCAGTCCCTACTGGCGCGCCTGGCTCAAGCCGGAGTTTCGCTGCCTGGTGCCGGCAACCTCCTTTGCGGAATACACCGACAGTCAGCCGAAGGTGCCGCACTGGTTCGCGCTCGGCGCCGACCGGCCGCCTTTCGCCTTCCTCACCACCGAGGCAAACACCGTGGTGCGGCCGGTGCGTGCCAAGGCGATGCCGGTGATCCTCACCGACGAGACCTGGGACACTTGGCTGGGAGCCGACACCGCTGCGGCGCTCAAGCTGCAACAGCCGCTGTCGGCGGAGCGGCTGGCGATCGTCGCCACCGGCCAGCGCCAGGACGCAGCGGTGTAGCCGCCAGCGTGGGCGGCCGCGTTTCTCGGGGCGCGCCAGAATGGAATAATACCAACGGCCCTAGACATTGACCTGCGCCCAACGGCGCGTCGCGATGGATCGGATGCGGCCCGGCGTTGCAATGAGTTTCTTCCAGGAGCCTGTTGCAGAATTCGGAGTTGGAACGGGTTCGTGGCGAGTTTGCAGCGAGTATTTTTTGACACCGCTGGCTCGGCAGGATTCACTTGGCTCGACGCACTGACACGGATTGAGCAATGGCCGAGCACTTTCGCGAAC
>CAIXDS010000079.1 GCA_903918195.1 uncultured Acetobacteraceae bacterium
GGTCCACGGACTTCGTCACGGAAGGGGCACCGCGCTGGACCACGGGCTCTGCCACCCCAGGGCAAGGCGGGCTCCCTTCCGTGCCCGAACGCGTAAGCTTACGCGTTCGGGCACGATCAGAGATACAAGGGCAGAGCCCTGGCCTTGCTTCAAACCGAAAGTCGCCGCCGCACATCCGCCTCGTCAAGCTCCTCGCGCCGTCCGGCGAGCACGATATCGCCGCGGTCCATCACCACGATGCGCTGCGCCAGGTCGCGCGCGAAGTCGAAATACTGCTCCACCAGCAGAATGGCCATGTCCCCGCGCGCGCGCAGCAGCGCGATTACCCGGCCGATATCCTTGATGATGCTCGGCTGGATGCCCTCGGTCGGCTCGTCCAGCACCAGCAGGCGCGGCTTCATCACCAGCGCGCGGGCGATCGCCAGTTGCTGCTGCTGCCCGCCCGACAGGTCGCCGCCGCGCCGGCGCAGCATGGTCTTCAGCACCGGGAACAGCGCGAAGGTTTCATCCGTTATCCGCCGCTCGCCGCGCGGCAGCACGGCGAATCCGGTTTCCAGGTTCTCGCGCACCGTCAGTAGCGGAAAAATGTCGCGCCCCTGTGGTACCCAGGCGATGCCGCGCCGCGCCCGCTCGTAGATGGGCAGCGAGGTGATGTCCTCGCCGTTCCACACGATTGAGCCCCGGCTGACCGGATGCGCGCCCGTTATTGCCCGCAGCAGCGATGTCTTGCCCACGCCGTTGCGGCCGAGCAGGCAGGTTACCTCGCCGATCTCGGCGGTCAGCGACACGCCGCGCAGGGCGATCGCGGCGCCGTAGTGCAGATCGACGTTCTTTACCTCCAGCATCACTCAGCGCCCCAGATACACTTCGATGACCTTCGGGTCGGCGCCGACATGATCGATCGACCCTTCGGAGAGAACAGACCCCTCGTGCAGCACCGTAACCTTCACCCCCAGCGCGCGCACGAAATCCATGTCGTGTTCCACCACCACCACGCTATGGCTGCGGTTGATCTCGCGCAGCAATTCCGCGGTCTGCGCGGTTTCGGCGTCGGTCATGCCGGCCACCGGCTCGTCCACCAGCAGCAATTGCGGGTCCTGCGCCAGCAGCATGCCGATTTCCAGCCATTGCTTCTGGCCGTGGCTGAGGTCGCCGGCGCGGCGGTGGCGCAGATCGCCCAGCCGGGTGGTGGCCAGAAAGGCCTCGATGCGGTCGCTTTCGGCTTCCGTCTCGCGCGCCCAGAGGGTGAATTGCGGCCGCCGGTCGCCGGCCAGGGCCAACAGGAAATTGTCCCACACGGTCAACGGCTCGAACACGGTGGGCTTCTGGAATTTCCGGCCGATGCCCAGCGCCGCGATGGCCGGCTCGTCGAGGCGGGTGAGGTCGGTGTCGCGGCCGAATATCACCGCACCTTCATCCGGTCGGGTCTTGCCGGTGATCACGTCCATCATCGTCGTTTTGCCGGCGCCGTTCGGCCCGATCACCGCGCGCATCTCGCCGCGTTCCATCACCAGCGAAAGCGCGTTCAGGGCGCGGAATCCGTCGAAGCTGACGGTGACGTTGTCGAGATACAGCAACGTGTCCTCATGCGGGCGCGTCATTCCGCAGGCTCCGGGGCGGGCAGGGGGGCAGGGGCGCGGCGGAAGGCGCCGATGATCCCCGCCGGCAGGAACAGCGTGACCAGGATAAACAACGCGCCGAGGGCGAACAGCCAAATCTCCGGCAACGCGCCGGTGAGCCAGGTTTTTCCGCCGCTCACCAGCACCGCGCCCAACACCGCGCCGACCAGCGTGCCGCGCCCGCCCACCGCGACCCAGATCACCGCCTCGATCGAGTTGGCAGGCGAGAACTCGGACGGATTGATGATGCCGACCTGCGGCACATACAGCGCGCCGCCGATGCCGGCCATGATGGCCGAGACCACCCAGACGAACAGCTTGTAGTTTTCCGGCCGGTAGCCGAGGAAACGGGTGCGGCTTTCCGCATCGCGCACGGCGATCAGCACTTTGCCGAACCGGCTGGCGACGATGGCGTACGCCAGCATCAGGGAGAACGCCAGCACGGAGGCGGTCACCACCAGCAGCCCCGCGCGGGTCGCATCCGCCTGCAGCGGGTAGGAGAGGATATCCTTGAAATCGGTCAGCCCGTTATTGCCGCCGAAGCCCATGTCGTTGCGGAAGAACGCCAGCAGCAACGCATAGGTCAGCGCCTGGGTGATGATGGACAGGTACACGCCGGACACGCGGCTGCGGAAGGCAAGCCAACCGAACACCAGCGCCAGCAGGCCCGGTACCGCCACCACCATCAGCCCGGCGAAGATCGGGTTGTCGAAGCCGTGCCAGTACCAGGGCAGTTCCTTCCAGTTCAGGAACACCATGAAGTCGGGCAGCACAGGGTTGCCGTACACCCCGCGCCCGGCGATCTGGCGCATGAGATACATGCCCATGGCATAACCGCCGAGCGCGAAGAAAGCCGCGTGGCCCAGGCTGAGGATGCCGCCGAAGCCCCACACCAGATCCACCGCCAGCGCCAGGATGGCGTAGCAGAGATACTTGCCCACCAGCGACACGACATAAGGCGGCACGTGCCAGGGCGACCCCAGGGCCGTGTTCAGGTTCAGCGCGGCCAGCGTGACTGCGCCGCCGACCACCGCCACGACGCAAAAGAAAACCGCGAACCGGTTCATGCTTCCACCGCCCGGCCCTTCAGCGGGAACAAGCCGCGTGGCCTGCGCTGGATGAACAAAATCAGCAGCACCAGAACAAGGATTTTACCCAGCACCGCGCCGGCGACGGGTTCGAGGAACTTGTTGACGATGCCGAGTGTGAACGCGCTGACGACGGTGCCCCACAGATTGCCCACGCCCCCGAACACCACCACCATGAAACTGTCGATGATGTAGCCCTGGCCCAGATTGGGGCTCACGTTATCAATCTGGCTGAGTGCGACGCCCGCCATGCCGGCCACCCCCGATCCCAGCCCGAAGGTCAGCGCATCGATCCACGGCGTGCGGATGCCCATGGCGGCGGCCATGCGCCGGTTCTGCGTCACCGCGCGCATGCGCAGGCCGAGCGCCGTGTAGCGCAGTGCGGCCATCAGGGCGGCCACCACCATCACGGCAAAGATGATGATGGTCAGCCGGTTCCAGGTGATGGTGAGCCCGCCCCATTGCGCCGCCCCGCTCATCCAGGCCGGCGTGCTGACCTCGCGGTTGGAGGCGCCGAAGAGGCTGCGCACGGCTTGTTGCAGCACCAGGCTGAGGCCCCAGGTCGCCAGCAGCGTTTCCAGCGGCCGTCCATACAGAAAGCGGATCAATCCGCGTTCAATGGCGATGCCGACGGCGCCCGATACCAGGAAGGCCAGCGGCACGGCGATCGGCAGGCTCCAGCCGGACAGCGCGGGGGCATGGGCGCCGATCGTCTCCTGCACCACGAAGGTCGTGTAGGCGCCCAGCATCACCATTTCGCCGTGTGCCATGTTGATCACGCCCATCACACCGAAGGTGATGGCGAGCCCGGCGGCGGCCAGCAGCAGCACCGAGCCGAGCGACAGGCCGTAGAACACGCTCTGCGCCACGCTCCACAATTGCTCGGAGCGCTTGATTGACGCGATCGCCGCCGCGGCGGCGGTGGCGACCTCTGCAGGCTGATCGTGCAACGACGAGAGAAGGCCCAGCGCCTCGATGTCGCCACGGGCGCGGATGACCGCGATATCCTCCAGTTTGTCGGTATCCGAACTGGCGGGGTCGGCGAGCCGGGCGGCGGCGCGCGCCTGCACCATCACGCTGCGCACACCGGCATCGTTTTCCTTCGCGATGGCGCGGGCGAGGGCGGGCAGGGCGGCGGGATCGCGCGATCGGAACACGTCCTCGGCCGCCTTGGCGCGCACCGTGGCGGAGGATGAAAACAGGTTGAGGCTGCCGAGGGCAGCGTCAATGGCCCGCCGCACGGCGTTGTTGACGCGCACCGGGTTGAGGTCGTCCTCGTTGACGCCTTCCGCTTTTTGCCCGGTGCGGGCATCGACCCAGCCATCATCGGTGCGGATGTAAACAGCGGCCTCGGGGCCGGCGAACAATGCGTCGGTCTGCAGCGCGCCGATCGTGGCCGCTGCCTGCGGATTGCCCGACAGGGCCAGCGCGGCGATCGCGGCCGAAACATCGTCGAAATTGCCCGAGGCCAGGCCGGCGAACGGATCATCCTGCGCCGGGGCCGGCGGGGCGACAAACATCACCAGCAGCACGAGCAGGCAGCGGAAAAATGTCATGCGGAACCTTTGCGGGAGAGGAGACGGGCGGCCATCAGCCGCCCGTCTCACAGTGTGCCGGAGAGGCTACTTGGACGCCCCGCCGCACTTGCCGAGCACGACGTTGTAGTTCCCGCAGGACATCGGCGACCGCCAGTCGGCGATCAGGTCCTTCGAGCCTTCGAGGTACGGCGACCACTCATTGGCCACCACCGTGCCGGGGGTCTGCCAGACCACGTTGAACTGACCATCGCCCTTCACTTCGCCGATCAGCACCGGCTTGGTGATGTGATGGTTCGGCATCAGCGCCGCAAAGCCACCGGTCAGGTTCGGCACGACCACGCCGATCAGCGCGTCGATCACCTTCGCGGGATCGGTGGTGCCGGCCTTCTGCACCGCCTTCACCCACAGGTTAAAGCCGATGTAGTGCGCCTCCATCGGGTCGTTGGTGGTGCGCTTGGGGTTCTTGGTGAAGGCGTGCCAATCGGCGATGAACTGCTTGTTGGCCGGGTTGTTGACGCTCTCGAAGTAGTTCCACGCCGCCAGATGGCCGAGAAGGGGCTTGGTATCGATGCCCGCCAGTTCTTCCTCGCCGACCGAGAACGCGACCACCGGGATGTCGGTGGCCTTGATGCCCTGGTTGGCCAGCTCCTTGTAGAACGGCACGTTGGCGTCGCCGTTGATGGTGGAGACCACTGCAGTTTTCTTGCCAGCCGAGCCGAACTTCTTGATCTGTGCCACGATATTCTGCCAGTCGCTATGGCCGAACGGCGTGTAGTTGATCAGGATGTCCTCGTCCTTGACGCCCTTGGATTTCAGGTAGGCTTCGAGAATCTTGTTGGTCGTGCGCGGATACACGTAGTCGGTACCGGCCAGCACCCAGCGCTGCACCTTCTCGTTCGCCGCCAGATAATCGACCGCGGGAATGGCCTGCTGGTTTGGCGCGGCACCGGTGTAGATGACGTTCTTGCTGCTTTCTTCACCCTCATACTGCACGGGATAGAACAGCAGGGAATTCAGTTCCTCGAACACCGGCAGCACCGATTTGCGGCTCACCGATGTCCAGCACCCGAACACCACCGCCACCTTGTCCACGGTGATCAACTGGCGGGCCTTCTCGGCGAACAGCGGCCAGTTGGACGCCGGATCGACCACCACCGCTTCCAGCTTGCGGCCGAGCAACCCGCCTTTCTTGTTCTGCTGGTCGATCAGCATCAGCATCACGTCTTTCAGCGTCGTCTCGCTGATTGCCATGGTGCCGGAGAGCGAGTGCAGGATGCCGATTTTGATCGGCGGGCCTCCCTGCGCATGGGCAGATGGGGTGACGGCGGGGACAACCCCGAGCATGAGGGCCACGGCGGCGGCGCCGAGGCACGCTCCCCGGAGCCAGGTTCGGACAGAAGCCATCAATTCATCCCTCACGTGTTGTTCTGCATGGGCGGTTTCCATGAGCGCGGCCTGCTGACCGTCGCCCTCGCCCGGAGCGCCTACGCAACCGGCGTGCCATAGGATAGCGGCAGGCATGGCGCGGAATTGATCCCCATGTCAGGAAATCTTGCCACCGGTGCGGTCACGCACCCACCGGAATGGCGCGGAAACGGGCAATGGCGGACCTGCTGCCTGCACGCCGATCCCAACGCGATTGTGTGAACCCGCGCGCTGTGCAACCGTTGCGTGCCGAACGGCAAAACTGCAGTCAGCATAAGCATCCGATTGAAATCACTTTGCTTCGGTGTGGCGCGCGACCTGTGCAGCGTGCTAGAAGAACGCCGCCGAGAGGCTTGATTCGTCTCGCTCCCGGCACCAACGCCCCCGCTTGATGAGGCCCCGCATGGCGCGTCCGTGGCTTGTTTCCGTCCTCTGCGCCGCGCTGCTGGCGGCATCGTATGTGCCGGCCCGTGCGGCCGGCGCCGTGCTGGTGATGAATTCGAACGAGGCGACGCTCAGCGTCATCGACCTCGCCACCCATCGCGAACTGCGCCGCATCCCGGTGCTGCGTGAGCCGCACCATTGGGCACTCACGCCAGACGGCCACGACCTGCTGGTGGCCGACACGGGTGCCAACGAACTCCTGCTGCTCGACCCGTCCAGCTTCGAGCTGCGCCGCCGCGTGCCGGTCGCCGATCCCTACCAGCTCGGCTTCAGCCCGGACGGGAAAGTGCTGGTGGTGAACGGCCTCGCCCGCGGTCAGGTCGATGTGTATGAGGCCGGCTCGTACCGCTTGCTGAAGCGTTTCCCGCTCAAATCCATGCCGAGCCACCTAGCCTACACGCCGGACAGCTCCACCGTCTTCGTTTCGCTGCAGGGCACCGACCGGCTGGCCGCCATCGATCTGCGCCGCATGGAGGTGCTGTGGACGGCGGAGGTTGGAAAAAACCCGGCCGGGGTGCTGTGGCTGAATGGCCGCGTTCTGGTCGCCAACATGGGCAGCGATGATGTTGCCGTGGTGAACCCGGCCGATGGCCGCGTTGAGCGCCGCATCCACACGGGCAAGGGCGCGCATCAGCTTTTCCTCAGTCCGGACGGCAAGCTGCTTTATGTGAACAACCGGCTGGACGTGAACAGCGTCACGGTGCTCGACCCGGCCAGCCTCAACCTGCTGCGGACCTACAGGCTGCCGGGCGGGCCTGACGACATCGCCTTCGCGCCGGACGGAAAGCTGTGGTTCACGCTGCGCTTCGTCAACAAGGTCGCGGTGCTCGACCCCGCCAGCGGGCAGTACGACATCATTGGCGTGGGCCGCTCACCGCACGGCATCTTCCTCAATCCCCGCGCGGCCGTGCCGGCCGCGGTGGCGTCGCGCTAGCATGACGGCGCCCTTCGACACCCTCGCCGGCTGGCTGCAGGAGCACGCGCTGCTGCCGCTGCTCTACGCGCTCGGCCTGATGCAATGGGAAGACATCTCATTTGGCTGGGCGCTGTTCGCCGTTTATGGCGCCGCCCAGGTGGTGCTCACCTTCGCCATCTGCATGCCGCTGGAGCACTGGCGTCCGGTGGAGCGCTGGCCCGATGCAAGGGCGGTGACGGTCGATATCCTCTACACGTTTTTCTCCCGCGTCGGCCTGTTGCCGCTGGTCACGTTTGTCCTGTTTTATCAGGCACAGGTGGCGTTGAACGGCTTCCTGGCCGACCAGGGCTGGGTTCCGCCGACGCTGGAACGTTTGTTTCCGTTCCTGCTCGGGCGGCCTGTGCTTACTTTCTGCCTCTACGTGGTCATCCTCGATTTCTCCGATTACTGGCGGCACCGGCTCAGCCATGTGTTCGGCTGGTGGTACGCGCTGCACGCACTGCACCACGCCCAGCGCCAGATGACCTTCTGGTCCGACGACCGCAACCATTTGCTGGATGAGATAATCGCCTTCGCCTGGTTTACCGCCGTGGCGCTGCTGATCGGCATTCCGCCGATGCAGTTCCCATTGCTGGTGCTGCTGCTGCGCCTGCTGGAAAGCCTGAGTCACGCGAATGTGAGGCTCAGCTTCGGCTGGATCGGCGAGCGCCTGCTGGTCTCGCCACGCTTCCACCGCGCCCATCACGGCACCACCGCTTCCGGCCGGCAGAGCGTGAACTACGGCGCCATCCTGCCCTGGTGGGACATGCTGTTCCGGACCGCCGATTTTTCGCCCACCTACGTGCCAACCGGCGATCCGACCGCGGAGGAGGCGCTGGCCACCGGCAGCTACGCCGCGCAGCAATGGGCCGGGCTGCGGCGGATGCTGCGCATCCGGGGTGCACCCCTCAATGATGTGACCCTGCGGACGCAGGTCGGCACCCCGGAGGGGGGTGGTCGTTACAACCTGAAACAGGTATAGCGGCTGCCGCCCGGCCGCACCGGCGTGGCCGGGGCGAAAATGGAGATTCCGCATGTTTGATCGACGCAAATTGCTGGGCCTCGCTCTGGGTGCTGCTCTGATCTTGCCGCAGGCGGCGAAGGCGGGTGACCTGCTGGACGAACTGGACAAGGACCATAGCGGCTCGCTCAGCTTGGACGAGGTGAAGACCGCCGCCGCGAAGATCTTTGATGGGCTGGACAAGGATCATGGCGGTTCGCTGGATCGGAAGGAACTGGGCAAGCGGATTTCGGATGCCGATTTCAAGGCGGCTGACCCGGATGGCAGCGGCAATTTGAGCAAGGCGGAATTCGTCGCCCTGGCGGAGAAGCTGTTCCACGCGGCGGATGCCGGCCACGATGGCCAGCTGTCGCATGACGATCTGAAGACCCCGGCGGGCAAGGCGCTGTCCGAGCTGCTGGAAGACTAACAACCAGGCCGGCAGGGGCTTTGCCCCTGCATCCCTTCCGGAATGGGGTGCAGGGGGCCACCGCCCCCTGCCGGGTCCAGGGCAGAGCCCTGGCCTTCTTCACTGCCCTGCCGAATCTGAAAATCGAGTGACCACACGGTCGACTTAGCTTTTTTGATCGTTGCAACACGCCTGTTGATTGACGGCGCAAACGGCCTCCGCAGGCGTTGAGCAACACCCAACGACGCGGAAGGAAAAACCGATGAGCACGCGTTTGCACCGCGGAACCCGGCTTGCCAGCGCCGCCCTCATGTCGGCGGTGCTGGCGGTCGGCGCCTCCCATCCCGTCCCCGCCGCCGAGCCGATCAGCGCGCAGGACGCGCACGCCATCGGGGTGGAAGCCTATCTCTACCTGTATCCGCTGGTCACAATGGATTTGACCCGGCGGCAGCTGACCAATGGCGGGCCGGCGATGACGCCCCTCCAGGTACCGATGAACCGTTTCGGCAACGCCCCTGCCTATCCGCCGGCCGATGTGAAAATCGTCGTCCGGCCGAATTTCGACACGCTCTATTCCAGCGCCTGGCTCGACCTGACCCGGGAGCCGGTGATCGTGTCAGCGCCCGACACCAACGGGCGGTACTATCTGTTGCCGATGCTGGATATGTGGACCGACGTGTTCGCCTCACCCGGCTGGCGCACCACCGGCACGCAGGCGGGCAACTTCCTTGTCGTGCCGCCCGGCTGGACCGGGCCGGTGCCGGCGGGCGTCACCCGCATCGATGCGCCGACCCCGTATGTCTGGATCATCGGCCGCACCAAGACGGACGGGCCGCAGGACTATGAAACCGTCCACCATATCCAGGACGGCTACAAGATCACGCCGCTCTCGCAATGGGGCAAGCCGCCCGAGCCGCCGGTCGCCGCATTCGACCCGGGCATCGATATGAAAACACCGCCCAAGACGCAGGTGGATACCATGCCGGCGGCGGCCTATTTCGCCACCGCGGCGGAAATACTGAAGCTCCAGCCACCCCATTTGACCGATCAGCCGATCATCGCCCGGATGCAGCGCCTCGGCCTGGAGCCGGGCAAGAGCTTCGATCTCGGCAGGGCTGATCCCGTGGTGCGCCAGGCGCTCGAATCCGCACCGGCGGACGCGCAGGCATTGATGGCCTGGAAGTTGCCCACGATTGCGCGGGTGGCGAATGGCTGGTCGCTGAATACCGATACGATGGGCGTGTATGGCACCTATTATCTGAAGCGCGCCATCGTCGCCCAGATCGGTCTCGGCGCGAACCTGCCGGAGGACGCGGTCTATCCGATCAACCTGACCGACGCGGCGGGCCAAAAGCTGGACGGCGCCAACGCCTACATTCTCCACTTCGACAAAGGCGCGACGCCACCGGTGCGGGCGTTCTGGTCGATCACACTTTACGATGAACCGGGCTACCAGGTCGCGAACCGTCTCAACCGCTTCGCCCTCAGCAGCTGGATGCCGCTCGTGTTCAATGACGACGGATCGCTCGACCTCCTTTTCCAGAATGAGAGCCCGGGGCCGGCGAAGGAGGCGAACTGGCTGCCGGCACCGAAAGGCCCGTTCAATGTTCTGATGCGACTCTATGCGCCGGCCGCGGAGGCGCTGAACGGCAAATGGACTCCGCCGCCGGTCACGAAAATCGGCGCCGTAACCAGCATTCCGGCGCAATAGCCACCTGGCGATGGCGGGTCGGACGCGTCCTGGCGTCTATGGCTTCGGCGCTGTGCCGGGGGCACGATCGAGCGCCTCCGGCAGCCTGCCATCAACGAAGAACAGCCGGGCCAACCGGTCCGGTCCGAGCACGCCGGCAAGCTGGCGGATGGCGAAATACGGCACCAGGGCCAGGAACATGATGAGGGTCGATGCCAGTATCTCGAACAACCGGTTGCCCGCCACGTCTTCTATCGATTCGGTAACGGTACGTCCGTGCAGGGCGCCGGCGACAGCTTCCTCGATCGCCAGAAGCAGGAACAGGAACACGAGAAACACGAATGACCGATACAATGTGGGGTAGATCAGCGGCCTGCCCTTGAACCGCTCGCCCAGGCGAATGTCGTGCCCGATCAGCATGAACTTGCCCAGGATGAACGCCTTCACGGCGGCAAACCCCCAGGGCGCGTAGCTGATGCCCACATCGTGCAGCACGGAGGCCTTGTGCAGCACGATCGCACCGAAGCAGACATACAGATATGCGAAGATGATGGCGTATTGCTTGAGGGTATGGCCGGCCCTGTCAATGATGCTGGCGCGCGGCTGGACTTTGCTGACCATGGGGTGCCTCCGGTTCGAAGCTCACGCGTCCAGCCAGGACGGCACGGGCAGTCTTTTCCCGCGCAGGAATTCCGGGTTGAACAGTTTGCTCTGATAGCGGCTGCCGCCGTCGCACAGTACCGTTACCACCGTGTGCCCCGGCCCGAGTGTGCGCGCCACCCGGATTGCCGCTGCCACGTTGATGCCCGACGACCCCCCGACCGACAGCCCTTCGTCGATCAGGAGAGAAAAGACCTGTTCCAGCGCTTCAGCGTCGCCGATGCGCTCGGCATCGTCAATCGGTGCATCGGCCAGGTTCTCCGGCACGCGCGACTGGCCGATCCCTTCGGTGATCGAGCTTCCGGTGACGCTCAAATCGTTTGCCTTGACCCAGCCGTACAAGGCGCTGCCTTCCGGATCGGCCAGCACGATGTGAATGGCGGGGTTGCGTTGCTTCAGGGCCAGCGCCACCCCGGCCAGCGTGCCGCCGGTGCCGCACGCGCAGGTGAACGCATCGACGCGCCCGGTTGTCTGGTGCCAGATCTCCGGGCCGGTGGTCAGCCGGTGCCCCTCGCGATTGGCCAGATTGTCGAACTGGTTGGCCCAGACCGCCCCGAGTTCCTCGGCGAGCCGGCGGGAGACATGCACATAATTGCCGGGGTCCCGGTACGGCTTGGCCGGCACCAGCCGCAAATCGGCGCCGATCATGCGCAGGAAGTCGATCTTTTCGCGCGACTGGGTCTCGGGCATGACAATGATGGTGCGATAACCGCGGGCGTTGCCGACCAGGGTCAGCCCGATGCCGGTATTGCCGGCGGTGCCTTCCACCACCGTGCCGCCGGGCTTGAGCACGCCGCGCTGCTCGGCGTCGGCGATGATGGCCATGGCGGCGCGGTCCTTCACCGAGCCGCCGGGGTTCATGAACTCGGCCTTGGCCAGGATGGTGCAGCCGGTCGCCGCACTGGCGCGGCGCAGGCGGATCAGCGGCGTATTGCCGATGGCGGCGGCGAGGTCATTGGCTACAGGCGGGGCGACGGTGACGTACGGCTTGGATACCATGACAGCTCCGGTCTGCTTGCGCCGGGGTTGAATGCATCCCGGCGACATGCAATTGCGTGTTATCATTAACGGAGATCGCCCCATGGTCGAGAACATTCCCCCGCGCCAGACCTGGGAAGCGCTGCAAAGCAATCCCGACGCCCGGCTCGTGGACGTGCGGACCGATGCCGAGTGGAACTTCGTCGGCATCCCCGATCTGACACAGGTCCGGCAGGAGCCGGTGCTGATCCCCTGGCAGGTCTATCCCTCCATGCAAGTGAACGGCGCCTTCACCGACCAGCTTCGCCGTGCCGGGGTGGAGCCGAAGCACCACGTTTACTTCCTCTGCCGCACCGGCGGCCGCAGCCTGGCGGCGGCGCAGGCGGCATATTCGGCCGGGTTCCGGTATGTTTACAACATCGCCGATGGCTTCGAGGGCCAACTCGACCGGGACGGCCATCGCGGCACGGCGTCCGGCTGGAAGGCCGACGGGCTGCCCTGGCGGCAGAAATAATCCCGGCCGACTCTGACATGGGGTGCAGGATGGTCCGTGCGTCATACCGCCTTGCCGCGGCGCTGGCGGTTACCCTCGCCCTGGCCGTCCCGGCCGCGGCCAACGACTCGTCGTCCGAACTCGGCGCCGGCGGACTGGTGCTGGTGAAGACCGACAGCATCACCATGCAGCGGGAAGACCTGACGCTCTCTCCGTCGGAGGTGCGCGTCCGCTACGAGATGCGCAACGATACCGGCAAGCCGGTGACCCTGCGCGTGGCCTTTCCGATGCCTGATTTGCCCCGGGACACGCCCGGCGGCATGGAGACCGCCACCGCCCACAACCTGGATATGAAGCCGCCGGCGGATGCGAACTTCATCGGCTTCCGCCTGTGGGTGAACGGGCAGCCGGTGGTGCCCGAGTCGGATATCCACGCCGCGTTGCCGGACGGGCGCGATGTCACCGACGATCTGCGCCGGATCGGCGGGTTGCCGCTGGTGCTGCGTCCACGGGTATTCGAGCTGCCGACCGACCCCGCCGGGCGGACGAGGCCGAATGGCGGCTGGGACCTGGATGCGGCAACCCGCCAGAAACTGACGGACCTCGGCGTGATCGAACAGAACGAGGACGGCTACGGGACGCTGTGGACCACCCGGATCACCTTCCACTGGATGCAGATCTTTGCCCCCGGCTTGACCGTGGTGGAGCACAGCTACCGGCCGATTCTCGGCAGCCAGCTATTCGCCGCCACCCGGCACGGCGATCCCGGCAAGGCCGATCCGGAGTCCGGCGCGTGGACCGGCAGCCTGGACGAGAACCTGACTCAAGCCTACTGCATCGACGGCCCGACCGACCGGGCGATGCGGACCCTGTACAAGCGGATGCTGCAGGCACGTGAAGCGGCCGGCAATCGCGGCGACGCCTATTTCAGTGCCCATGTGCTCGGCTACATCCTGCGCACCGCACGGAACTGGCGTGGCCCCATCGGTACCTTCCATCTCGTGCTGCAGGGCGGTCACGTGACCACCGGGTTCGCCGGGGAGGGCGAGACCCGGGTGATGTCGCTCTGCACCGACCTGCCGTTGCGCCGGACCGCGCCGATGCGTTTCGAGGCGACGGTGCGCGACTATGCGCCGGCGCAGGATTTGCGGGTGCTCCTCGTGACCGAATAGGCATCGCCGCCAGCGGCTCAGTTATCGTAGAGCACCCGCAGCACCACGAACCATGGATAGCGGGTATCCACCGGCACATCGCCGGCGAGGGCCAGCCGCCCGTCGGGCGTGGTGGGAACGTGCGTCAGTGTCACCGCATCATCGACATTGCCGCCGATGATGCTGATTTCCCCACCGCTGGCCGCCACCACGATGGCGCAATGCGCCGGGAAGGCCCGCCGCGTCGGCAGATCGTCGAAACGCACCCGCCGCGTCCCGTCCCGCGTGGCGCAGATGATGTCGCCCGGTCGCGGCGCGTACGTATCAATCCGCTCGGCCACGATCGCCCACCCCGTGGTCTGGTTCAGCGACATCTCGCGCGCGAGGTTGATGTAGGTGTAGTGCGACGGTGAATACGGGAAACGGGGCCCGGCGCCGGCGATGCGCATGACATAAGACACGAAAGCGGCCGACCAGGCGTAGTTGTAGTCCTCATTTGCCGAGAACTCGCTGCCGGCCGCGTCGTGCTTGCCGGTCCAGCTGCCCTCCGACCGGTCGGGTTCCTGGCTGATCCACCAGTACTCGCCCACCCGTTCCCAAAGCCCCGCCATGCGCTCGGGCTTCAGTTCCGGCGGCAGCGGGGGTCGTGTATCGGGCGGATCGTCGTCCACGGGCTGGCCGAACAGTCGCCATTCCCGCGACGCGATCGCGACTGCATCGGCGCGGGTGAATGACGCGTAGGCCCTGAGGGCAAATTCCGGCACATGACCGCCCTGGCGATCGATCGCCGCACCGGGGGAGGGGGCGACAGGGGTGGCGGGGCTGCCACCCGGCCCGGCGCAACCAGCCAGCAGGGCGGTAAGCACGACCGCCATAAGGCAGTGCCCCTTTGGAACCCGTGGAAGCTGGACAACAGGTTCCAGAATAGCGGGAAGGGGGGAAATCACCCGGTATTTCATAGGACTTCATCAACACGGCCAGTGGGTCAAACAACTAACACGGGCTGGGATCGTCACCAAGCCGATTTTTGATAGCGGGCCGCACACACGCTTTGTTGCCATCAGGCGTCAGCAATCGTGACAGGATGTTCAAGACACGTCCTGCTGTTCAGCGATTTATGAAACGTTTGTGACGAGCACCGCGAATCCCCCTTCGCGATGTCAGCCGACAGCACCAACCCTATGGGGCCGGGTGCGTTCGGCCTGTCCGGCCGCTCAGCGACGCGCGAGCGACCAGTATAGCGGCCTGCGCCCGGCCGTCAGCGCCTTCGTCTCGTAACGGGTCGGCGGCCATCCCGCGGGCCGCGTCGCCGCCGGTGGCGGCACCTGAAAAACATCCTGCGCCGCCAGCACCTCCGCCACCCAGGTCTGGTAGGTCGGATCGTCGCTGGCGATGCGCCATTCCGCCCCCGGCTTCAGCACCCGCGCCAGGGCGGGCAACAACGCCGGATGCACGAAACGGCGCTTGGCGTGCCGCGCCTTCGGCCAGGGATCGGGGAACAGCAGGAACAGCCGGTCCAGGCAGGCTTCCGGCAGCGCCCGGATCAGCGTGCGGGCGTCGTCGTCCCAGATGCGCAGATTGCCGGGCAAGGGCGCGTCCGCTTCGCCGCCCTCCGGCACCAGCCGGGACAGCAGCGAGCAGAGTCCGTTGACGAACACCTCGCAGGCGATAACTCCCACCGCGGGATGCGCGGCCGCCTGGGCCAGCGCATGCTCGCCACCGCCAAATCCCACTTCCAGCCACAATTCGTGGGGGCGCGGCGCAAAAGCGGCCAACGGATCGGCCGCGCGTGCCGCATCGAAGCGCAGCCGCGGCAGTGTCGTTTCGAGCAGGCGTTCCTGGCGTGGCCGCAACGCGTGGCCGCGGGCACGCCCGTACAGGCGATCCGGCGGCGGCTTCAGCCGCCGCCCATCATCCTCGCTCAGCGCCCGAAGGCGGATTTGAGCGCCGGCACCAGGTCGGTCTTTTCCCAGGTGAAGGTGCCCAACTCGGCATCCGGCTCGCGGCCGAAATGGCCGTACGCCGAGGTCGGCACGTAGATCGGCCGGTTCAGGTGCAGGTGCTCGCGGATGCCGCGCGGGGTCAGGTTGACCAGTTCGCGCAGCGTCTTTTCCAACTTCGCCTCGTTCACGTCGTACGGGTTGCCATGCAGTTCCACGTAGACCGAGAGCGGGTGCGACACGCCGATGGCGTAGCTGAGCTGAATCGTGGCGCGCTCGGCCAGGCCCGCGGCAACCACATTCTTGGCGAGGTAGCGGGCGACATAGGCGGCGCTGCGGTCCACCTTGGTCGGGTCCTTGCCGCTGAACGCGCCGCCGCCATGCGGGGCCGCGCCGCCATAGGTGTCCACGATGATCTTGCGCCCGGTCAGGCCGCAATCGCCATCCGGCCCGCCGATCACGAACTTGCCGGTCGGGTTGATATAAATTTCCTTATCGGCCGGCAGCCAGCCGGAAGGCAGCACGCTTTCGATCAGCGGCACCAGCAGGTGCTTGATCTGCGCCTGCTCGAGATGTTCCTCGTGCTGGGTCGAGATCACCACGCTGGTCGCCCCGACCGGCTTGCCGTCCACATAGCGCAGGGTGACCTGGCTTTTGGCGTCGGGCAGCAGCCCGGCCACGCTGTGGTCGCCGGCGCGGCGGCGCTCGCGGATGGTGCGCAGCAATTCGTGGGCATAATAGAGCGGCGCCGGCATCAGCGTCGGCGTCTCGGTGGTGGCATAGCCGAACATGATGCCCTGGTCGCCGGCACCCTCGTCCTTGTTGCCGGCCGAGTCGACGCCCTGCGCGATATCCGCCGACTGGGCGTGCAGGTGCACCGCGACATCGGCGGTCTGCCAGTGGAAGCCGTCCTGCTCGTAGCCGATGTCCTTGATCGCCAGCCGGACGAGATGCGCCAGGTAGTCGTGCGTCACCGTGCCGGGACCGCGGGTCTCGCCCGCCAGCACCACCCGGTTGGTGGTCACCAGCGTCTCGCAGGCGACGCGTGAATAGGGGTCAGCGGTGAGGAACGCATCCAGGACGGTGTCGCTGAGCCGGTCGGCGACCTTGTCGGGATGACCTTCCGAGACGGACTCGGAAGTGAACAGAAACTCGCCCTTGTCGCGCATGGATGTTCCTGTGAGGCGGAGGTGTGGCGGGCCAGGAAGTGGCCCTCGGATTGGCTGGGCGGGGTGTGTGAACGAAAGGGGGCAGGGGGTCAAGTCTGCGCGACGAAAATTCCACAAAAAATTCTCGTGGTGTTGCGATATCGCGACCTCCTGGCGTGAATTTGGTCCCCTCGGATCAGTCCCCGGCGCCCATGCCCAGCACGTCCAGCATGGAATACAGCCCCGGCGCCCGGCCGCGCGTCCACAGCGCCGCCCGCACCGCCCCGGTGGCGAAAGCCCGCCGGTCGAAGGCGCGATGGGTGATGGCGATATGTTCCGTCCCAGCGGCGAACAGCAGGGTGTGCTCGCCCACCACCTGCCCGCCGCGCAGGGCTGCAAAGCCGATCGCGCCGGTCCGACGCGCCCCGGTATGGCCGTCCCGTCCGCTTTCCTTCACCTCCTCGAACACGACGCCACGCCCCTTCGCCACCGCCCGGCCGAGGCCGATGGCAGTGCCCGAGGGCGCGTCCACTTTCTGGCGGTGGTGCATCTCGATGATCTCGGCGTCGTAGTGTTCGGCCGGCAGGGCGGCGGCCATGCGCTCGGCCAGCGCCAGCACCAGGTTCACGCCGGTGGAGAAATTCGGCGCATAAACCACCGGCACGCGCCGCGCCGCTTCGGCCACCGCGGCCTCATCCGCGGCCGACAGCCCGGTGGTGCCGAGCACCCAGGCGCATCCCGCCGCCGCCAGCGCCTGCGCATGCGCGGCAGTGGCCGAGGCGTGCGAGAAGTCGAGCACCACGTCCGACGCCGCCGCCAGCGCGGCGATGTCGGGAAATCTTGTTGTCCCTTCGACCGTCGCCTCGGGACGATCGATGCCGCCGGTGAGCGTTGCCCCGGCGGCCGTGACTTCCTCGGCCAGCAGACGCCCCATGCGGCCGGCGATGCCGGCAATTCCGATACCTTTGTCCATGCGGCCGATCCTGCGTCGGTACGCTTGTCGCGTCCAGACCGGGGCGGCGATTGCCCTGGGCGATTCGTGGCGTCAGGTCTTGCCTTGGATGGCGTCGATGTCGGCGCGCAACTGCTCGACATGGCGCTGGACGCCGAACACCAGCGCGGCCAGGGCGTCCAGTTCCTCGCGCCCCCCCTGTTGCAGCGCCGGGGTATGTTCGGTGGTGGCGATTTTCACCGCGAGGTCATCGCCCAGGGCCGCGACCGTGGTCTCCATCCGGTCGATGCGGTCCATGATCGCCGTGCACGTTTCGGTCATGCTCTCGCGCAATTCGGCTATGTCCGCCGCGAGACGCTGCGTGGCAGCCAGCACGTCGGGGATCGTCGGTTCGGTCATGGCATCCTCCGCGCCGGACTATAGCGCCGGATGGCCGGCTGGACGAGCAGGCCCGCCGGGCGCCGGTTCAGTTTGGGAAAATGAGCGTTTTGTACCGCAACCGTCGCGATCAGCAGGTGGCAAAAACCGCAACCGTCGCGATCAGCAGGTGGCAAAAGGTGTCTGCCCTGGTAAGCAGGTCGCCGAATGAAAATCTGCAGCGTGGCCTGATGGCCGAACCCAATATCGTTTCGAGCACGCTGACCAGCCTCCGCGCGATAGGCCGCGACGAATATTGGCTGCAGGATTGGATTGTCGCCGATCCAACCCGGCTCGGCCTGGGTTCGGTGACAATACGGGCGAAAGAACTCCGGCAATACACTGGTCGAGGCGGCAGGCTTGATGTTCTCGCTTACGATGCGGCACAGGACACCTATTACGAAATCGAAGTGATGCTTGGCGAGTGCGACGCGGACCATGGTTTCCGTGCCTTGGATTATTGGGCACGGGAACGACTCCGGCTTCCGAATGCGCGCCACGTTGCCGTGATCCTGGCGGAAGACCTTTCGGGTCGGTTCAAGACGGTAATCGAGACCCTTGCGGAGAGGCTGCCGCTGATTGCAATCGAGTTGCGGACGCTCCTGGTTGCGTCCGAACCACCTGTTGCCACAACCTTCCCCGTGATCGTCGCACAGCCGGATGCTCTCGTCTTTCGGCCCGCCGATCAGCCGGACGGAAAAGAAGAGGGACGGGCTCCAAACGACGAGGCTTCCTGGACAACAGCGCAGCCGGACTTCGCGCGCTTCGCGCGTGAGGTTCACAAGCTCTGCCTGGAGAAGGTTGGTGTCAGCGCAATCGACTTCTCTGCCAAGAGCTACATTTCGCTCAAGAAAGGCCGGCGCGCTTGGTTGCCGATGTGGCCCAAAAAACAAGGGGCCTATATCTATATCCCAGGTGGACCGGGCGGCACCGAGGATGCGCCGAGCGACTTTTATGCGCGCGCTAAGGATGCGCTTGCGCCGCTCGGTGTTGAACCGTCATGGAGTTTCAAATACAATGCCGGCGCCAACCCTATCGCATTCAGTCTGATGCCGAACATGCTCGGTAACTCGAAGATTATCGAACTCCTGCAAGAAGCATACGCTATGGCCTGAGTCCCCAACATGCTGTTGGGCGTGCCGCCGTCCGCTACGCGCCCCCGCACAGCGCCGCATTCACCGGCGAAAAAGCTTCCGCCTGCGGGATGACACGCACCGGCGCAAGATAGTCCCACGGGAAAAAACTTTCCGCCGGCGCCTTCACCCGCCACAGCGTCAGATCGAACAACACCCGCCCGTCACTGCGGATGCTCGCCGGGCGGCCGAAATAGGCGACCGGCAGCGTCTTCATCGCCCGGTTCACCGCCAGCGGATCGGCGCTGCCGGCCGCCCGCATACCCTTCAGGAAATGCAGCGTGCTGGTATAGATCAGAGCATGGTTCTTGGTGGGCATGGCGCCCCGGTCGGCGAAGAACCGGCGCGACCAGGCGCGGGCCGCGTCGTTCTGGTCCCAGTAGAAACTTTCGGCGAAGGTCAGGCCTTGCGCCACTGGCAGGCCAAGCGCGTGGATATCGGTAATATAGGTCAGGAACGTGGCCAGAATCTGGCCGGTCCTGCCGGTCAGGCCGAATTCGTGCGCCTGCTTGATGGCGTTGATCAGGTCGCCGCCGACCGAGGCGAATCCGACCACTTTCGCGCCCGAATATTGCGCCTGCAGCAGCAGCGCGGAAAAATCGGTCTCGCCGATCGGATGGCGCGCGGCCCCCAATACCCGCCCGCCGGCCTGTTCGACCACCGCGGTGGTCGCGTCCTGCAGGGCGCGGCCGAACGCGTGATCGACGGTGATGAAAAACCATGAGGTGCCGCCGCCCTCGATCACCGCGCGCGCCGTGCCGGCGGTCAGCGCATGGGTGTCGTCGGCCCAATGGGTGCTGGTGGGACAACAGAATTTGCCGGTGAAGTCCGCCGTGGCGGCGGCGGTTATCATCACCGTGCGGCCACGCTCGCGGGCGACCTGCTGCACCGCCAGCCCGATGGCGGTCACCGGCAGGTCCACGATGGCGTCCACCCCATCCCTGTCGTACCAGCGCCGTGCGATGGTGGCAGCGACATCGGGCTTGTTCTGGTGATCGGCGTGCACGACCCGGATCGGGCGGCCCAGCACGCTGGCGCCGAAATCCGCCACCGCCATTTCGGCCGCCCGGATCGAGCCCGGGCCGCCGCTGTCGGCATACGGCCCGGTCTCGTCGGTCAGCACGCCGATCGTCACCGCATCGGCGGCGGCGGCACGGCTGCTCCGGGCGCTGCAACCCACCGCCCCGGCCAGCAGCGCGCGGCGCCCGAGCCGCGCGCCTGGCATCCCGGCCGGCCCCGTCAGAGCGCTGCCACCACCATGCCGCGACACTCGCCGAAGCCGATCGGCGCGAACCCGTCGCGCACGGCGCGGGCGCGGAATATCACCTCGTCGCCGTCCTCCAGAAACCGCCTGGTTTCGCCGGAAGCGAGATGCAGCGGTGTCCGGCCGCCCTGGCTCAACTCCAGCAGGCTGCCCCAGCCGGCGGATTCGGGGGCGGAAATGGTGCCCGAGCCGAACAGGTCGCCGGCGGCGAGGTTGCAGCCGTTGCTGGTGTGGTGCGCCACCATCTGGGCGAAGGTCCAGTAGAGATGGCGCGTGCTGGCGAGCGACAGGCGCTGCGGCTGCATGCCGCGGGCACGTGTCACTTTGGTGGTCAGCAGCACTTCCAGGTCCACGGCCAGCGCGCCATGGGTCTGGTCGAACTCGCACCACAGATGATGCAACGGCGCCGGGTCGCCCTCGGGACGCGGCGGCTGCGGCACCCGGAACGGCCGCAGCGCATCGGTGGTGATGATCCAGGGGGAAATGGAGGTCAGAAAATTCTTCCCCAGGAAGGGACCCAGAGGCTGGTACTCCCAGCCCTGGATATCGCGCGCCGACCAGTCGTTCAGCAGACAGAATCCGGCGACATGCGCGTGCGCCGCGGCGATCGGGATCGGCTCGCCGAGCGCGTTGCCCGGACCGATCCAGATGCCGAGTTCCATTTCGTAGTCGAGGCTGCGCGTCGGGCCGAAATCCGGCACGGTTTCACCGGTCGGCTTGCGCTGGCCGTTCGGCCGGTGCACCGCAATCCCCGACGGCCGCACCGAGGAGGCCCGGCCATGATAGGCAATCGGCACATATTTGTAGTTCGGCATCAGCGGAGTGTCCGGCCGCGTCAGCTGGCCGACATTGGTCGCGTGCTGGATGCCGGCGTAGAAATCGGTGTAGTCGCCGATGGTGGCCGGCACGTGCAGGGTGCAGTCGGCGGCGCGGTGCAGCAGGCGCGGCGCCAGCGCGCGCACCGCGTCGGTGGCCTCATCGCATAGGATTTCGAACAGGCGCTCGCGCAACGCCGCGCGCGGACCGGCGCCGAGGTCGAGAAAACGGTTGAGCGTGGGCCGTGCGGCGGCCTCGGCCGCGTCCTGCACGGCGCCGTCGAACAGGCCGGCGGCCAGCCCGGCCGGGATGTCCAGGATGGCATCGCCGATCGCGACCCCCCCGCGCGGCGCTTCGCCCGGCGGGGCGAACACGCCGAAGGGCAGGTTCTGCACCGGAAAATCGGCATGGTGGTTGGCGGACGCGACCCAGCTCTGTCGCCGTGCGTCATGGGTATGGTCGGTCATGGATGAAAATGCTTTCGCAGTCCGTTCCAGCAGGAATCATAACCGGCCTGCAACTGCGTGCAGGTCATGGCGAACGCGGTCGGGTGCAGCACCCGGCTGGTCTCCACCATGAAGGCCAGCGTATCGTCGATCTTGTGGGGGGCAAGCTCGGCCGCCATGGCGCGTTCGGTGGTGGCGGCGTCCGGGCCGTGCGCGCTCATCAGCCCGTGCAGGCTGATCCCGCCGGGCAGGAAGCCCGCCGTCTTGGCGTCGTAGACGCCGCGCACCAGACCCATGCATTCGGTCATCACGTTGCGGTGAAACCAGGGCGGGCGGAACGTGTCCTCCCCCACCATCCAGCGCGGCGGGAAGATAACGAAATCCATGTTGGCGCGGCCCGGCGTGTCGGTGGGCGCGGTCAGCACGGTGAAGATCGAGGGGTCGGGATGGTCGAAGCTGACCGTGCCGATGGTGTTGAAGCGGGCCAGGTCGTACTTGTACGGCGCAAGAGTGCCATGCCAGGCCACCACATCCAGCGGCGAATGGCCGAGCGTGGTGGACCAGTATTCGCCGAGGTATTTCTGCACCAGTTCGGTGGGCTCGTCGCGGTCCTCGAACCAGGCGGCCGGCACCAGGAAGTCGCGCGGGTTGGCGAGCCCGTTGGCGCCGATCGGGCCGAGCTCGGGAAGGCGCAGCGGCGCGCCATGGTTTTCCGCCACATAGCCGCGCGCCTCGCCATCGGGAAGCCCGACCCGGAATCGCAGGCCGCGCGGCAGCACGGCGATCTCGCCCGGGGCAATCTCCAGCCGCCCGCATTCGGTGACCAGCAGCAACCGGCCAAGCTGCGGAACCAGCAGCAACTCGCCGTCGGCGTTGCAGAAGACCCGCCGCATCGGCCGGTTGGCAGCGTACACATGCACCGTGACCCCGGACTCGTAAGCGCCCGCCGCGGTGGCGAGCATGGTCAGCAGCCCGTCGAGAAAATCCGCCGGCGCGTCGGGGATGGGAATCGGGTCCCAGCGCAGCCGGTTCGGCGAGGCGGGGGCGAGGGCAGGGGCGGCGGCGATGCGACGATAGGGCGGGTGATCGGCCGAAGGACGGATGCGGTACAGCCAGGTTCGCCGGCTCTCGCGCCGCGGCACGGTGAACGGGGTGCCGGAAATTTGTTCGGCATACAGGCCGAGCGGCGGGCGCTGCGGCGAGTTGCGGCCGACCGGCAGGGCGCCGGGAACCGCTTCGGTGGCGAACTCGTTGCCGAATCCTGACAGCATGGCCCCCGACAACGTGGCAAGAGAGGCGGCGGCGCAGGCGTCCATCGTGTTTCCTCCGCTTCCCAGGGTTGACCGTATTTGTATCCAAGATTTACCGCGAAATTCACTCCACCGCCACCGGCACCGACAGGTGGCCGCGTACCCGCGCCCGGCCGCTGCGCACCGCCGGGCCGTCGGCGCGGTAGCGCGGAAAGCGCTCGAGAAACCGGCCGATCGCCACCCGCCCCTCCAGCCGTGCCAGCGACAGCCCGGCGCACAGATGCACGCCATAGCCGAACGCCATGTGGCGGTTCGGCCAGCGGCTGAGATCCAGCCGGTCGGGGTCCTCGAAGGCGGCCGGGTCGCGGTTGGCGGCGCCGATGCACAGCGTTATCAGCTGGCCCGGGCCGAAGGCGACCCCGCCGATGGCGCCGGCGCCGGTGCTGATGCGGTTGCCGAGCTGGCTGCTGCTTTCGAAGCGCAGGAACTCCTCCAGGCCCATGCGGATGACCGAGTGGTCCTCCAGCAGCCGGGCGCGCTGGTCGGGCCAGTCGAGCAGGGTGGCCAGTGCGTTGCCGATGAAGCTGCTGGTGGTTTCGTAGCCGGCGTTGAGGAGAAACACGCAGTTCTCCATGAGTTCGTCCTCGGTCAGCCGATCGACGCCCTCGCCCTGGATCAGCCTTGTCAGCACGTCCCGCCAGGGATCGCCGGGGGTGCGCCGGCGCTCCTCGATGATCTCCTGCAGGAACGGGCGGAACGCCAGCAGCGCCTCGTTGGCGCGCTGCGCCTGCTCGGGCGTCAGCACCGGCTCCAGCGCGTTCAGGACGGCGAGCGACCAGGCGCGCAGCGGCGCGCGGCGGTCAGCCGGAATGCCGAGCAGGTTGCCGATGACCTCGATCGGGATCAGCGCCGCGTAATCCTCGATCAGGTCGAAGCGGCCGAGGCCGGCGGCGCGGTCGAGCAGCCCCTCGACCAGGGCGATCAGCGCCGGTTCGGTATCGGCCAGCGCGCGCTGCGACAGCGCGCCGGTGAGCAGGCGGCGTACGCGGGTGTGCCGGGGCGGATCGGTAAAGACCACGCTGGTGGTGTGGTGGCGATACAGCGGCGTGCCCGGGCCGAATTTCGGGCCGAACTCGGCCTTCTTGTCGCTGCTGAACAGCCTAGTGTTCCGATAGACCGCCATGATGTCGTCGTAGCGGGTGAGAAACAGCGAGCCGTCCGGCATGCGGCGCACCGGGTCGTGGGTGCGCAGCGCGTGGTAGGTGGGATAGGGGTTGTCGAGGAAGGCGGCGGACAAGGACCGCAGGTCGAAATCCCGCGCCAATGCCGCGTCTGCCACAGCGCCCGACGTCATCCATGGTTCTCCCGAACGGTTTCGCCCAAGGTTAGGTGCGCCGGCGTGGCTTGGCGGTCAACGCAATGGCTGCGGCACATGCGGCGCGCCGGCATGGCACCGGGAGACGAAACGGGGCAGAGCGGCATCCGGTGAGGTCCTTGCGTCCCGCGTCGTCGCGTTTCCGGGCGAGGGCTGCGGTGGCGGTCAGTGGCCGTTGTCGTTGTCGTGCCGGTGCGATGACTCGGGCGGGCGCGACTGCGGTGTCGGCCCGGGCCGGGCCTGTGGCGATGCGGGCCGGGCCTGCGGCGGCGGGGCGCCGTATTGCGCCGGCCGGGGCTGCTCACGCGGGCGCGACTCGGGATGGCTGTCATCGGGGCGATGCCCATCCGGGCCGCTTCCATTATAGCGGTGGTCATCGGGGGGGCGATAATTGCGGTCCCGGTCTTCCCTTGGCGGGTAATAGCCACCGCCGCCGCCACCGCCATACCCGGGCCCAGGCCCTGGGATATAGAGCGGGGCCGACTCATAGTACGGTTGCGGCGCATACTGGGGACCCGGACTGGCATATCCCGAATAGCCGTTATCCGTCGGAACCACGCAGCCGGACAGGCCGAGCAGCAGGCCGGCAGCGAGCAGACGGACAGGTGTTGAGCGCCTCATGGCGGTCGGTCTCCGCAGGGTCGGCCAGCCAGCGAGTTGCGGTGCGCATGTCGCCCCAGACGGGCCAGTCTCCCACGATTCGCTGCCTCAGGACAGGCCGGCCGCCAGCGCGGTCAGCGCGTCATGGTTGCGCAGGATGATCTCGGTGGGCGAGGGCATGTCGATCAGCCGTTCGATGCGCAGGCGCGTCATGGTGCGGCTGACGGTTTCGACGGTAAGGCCGAGGTAATCGGCGATGTCGGTGCGGGCCATCGGCAACGAGATGTGCCCACGGGCCGACGGCACGGGGCCGACGGCGGCGCAGGCCTCCCGGGCCAGCAGGAAGGAGGCGACGCGCTCGCGCGCGGTCTTGCGGCCGAGCAGCAACATCTGCTCCTGCGCCGCCACCAGTTCGTTCGAGGCGACGTCCAGCAGGCGCCGCTCCATGGCGGGGAAATCATCAAGCAGGTGGCGCAGGCGGGTGCGCGAGAAGCGGCAGACCTGGGCGGGCTCGACCGCCTCGGCGCTGAACGCATAGCTGGACGATACGGCGAGGCCGAGAAAGGTGCCGGCGGAGGCGAAGCCGGTGACTTGCCGCCGCCCGTCAGGCAGTAGCTTGAACAGTTTCGCCGTGCCGTGGGTGACATTGAAGAAGTGCTCGGCCGGGTCGCCCTCGGTGATGAAGGTGCGGCCGGCCGGCACCGGCAGCGGCACTGCGAGAGCGGCCAGGCGCTCCAGGTCCTTCTCCTCGATGGCGATGCAGACGCTGGCCCTGCGCGCCCCGCAGGACGTACAGGACTCCGCGCCGCGCGGCGCAAACGACGGACGGGCGCGCATCGACGTCATCCCCAGCCCCCTTTGTGGTCCTGCTGGCCGTGGCCACGGCGGCACCATAGCATCCCCGCGTTGCAAAATGACACCGTCCCAGGCGCGCTTTTTGACCCTCCGCATTGACAATTCCGCCTTGCGGTCGCAGCGGCGCGCCGCTCGCTGGCAACAGCCGTCGGGCGCGGCATGACCGGGGTCTCGGTCGGGGGCGGGGGGCGGCAAGAAGTGCCGGCCGGTTAACCTGGGCGTAACCAGGCGGCGCGAGGGTGCACCACCCGGCAGAAGGCTGGGCCAGCACGAGCCGGGTCATCATGGGAACCTCCCATCTCGCCGCGCCTGACATCTGCCCGCGTTGCGCGGGCCTGCCGTTTGGAGTCCGGAGGTGAACGGGCTGCTGGAAGGGCTGAAGGCGCTCGGTCCGGGGCGGCTCGCCGCCATGGGTGCGGTCGCCGCCGCCATGCTCGGGCTGCTGGCGCTGCTCATGCTGCACACACCGTCCGACCACATGGCGCTGCTGTACGCCGACCTCGACCCGCGCGAGGCCGGGCAGGTGGTCGAGTTGCTGGAGCGCCAGCACGTGCCGCACCAGCTCGCCGGCGGCGGCAGCCAGATCATGGTCGCGGCCGACCAGGTGCCACGGCTGCGCCTGATGCTGGCCAAGGAGGGACTGCCGACCGGCGGCTCCATCGGCTACGAAATCTTCGACCGCGGCGACGGCCTCACCGCCAATCAGTTCCAGCAGGAACTCAACCAGTCGCGCGCGCTGGAAGGCGAACTGGCCCGCACCATCCGCGGTATTTCCGGCGTGCGCGCCGTGCGCGTGCACCTGGTGCTGCCGCGGCGCGAGCCGTTCGCCCGCGAGCGGCAGGAAGCCCAGGCCTCGGTGCTGCTGACCATGGCCGGCAATGTGCGGATGGACAACGAGGGCGTGCAGGCGATCCTGAACCTGGTGTCCTCGGCGGTGCCGGGCCTGCGGCCGCAGAACATCGCCATCATCGACAGCCGGGGCAACGTGCTCGCCCGCGCCGGCAGCCCGACCGGTCCCGCCGCCGCCGCGCAATCCAGCGAGGAAGTGCGCCGTGCCACCGAGCTGCGCATCGCCCGTGCGGTCGAGGAGATGCTGGAGCGCAGCCTCGGTCCCGGCCGGGTGCGGGCCGAGGCGACGGTCGAGATGGATTTCGACCAGGTGCACGAGACGCAGGAACGGTTCGATCCCGACGGCCAGGTGGTGCGCAGCACCCAGACGGTGAACGGCAGCAGCCGCAGCACCGAGACCGCCCCCACCGTCACGGTGCAGAACAACCTGCCGAACGCCGACGCCGCGCACGAGGGCGCCGGCAGCCAGGAGCAGAAGCAGGAGGAGACCACCAACTACGAGATCAGCAAAACGGTGCGCATCCTCGTGCGCGAACAGCCGCAGATCCACCGGCTGAACCTCGCCGTGCTGGTCGATGGCGCCGAGGATAAGGGGGCGGATGGCGTGCTGGCGTGGCGGCCGCGTTCGGCCGAGGAGCTGGAGCGCATCGCCCGCCTGGTGCGCACCGCCATCGGCTTCGACGAGAAGCGCGGCGACCATGTCGAGGTGGTGAACATGCGCTTCGCCGCCGATCCGGACAGCGCCGGCACGGAAGCGCATGGCCTGCTCGGGCTGCCGCTCGAGCGCGCCGACCTGATGCACCTGGCGCAGACCGCACTGCTCGGTCTGGTGGCGGTGGCCGCCCTGCTGCTGGTGCTGCGGCCGATGGTCATGCGCCTGACCGCGCCGGTCGGCGGCGTCGCGGCACTGTCCGGTCCGGCGGGGGCGGCCGGCGCGGCTGGGCTGGCCGGCGGCGGCGCCCTGCCACTTGGCGGCGCGGAGGCCGGCGCCCTGCTCGGCGCGCCCGATCCGATCACCGGCGAGATGTCCTTCCTGGCCGGCGCGGCCGGCGCGCTGGAAGACGAAAGCATGGTGCGGGTCGCCAACATTGAAGGCCAGCTGCGTGCTTCCTCGATTCGCCGGTTGTCGGAGCTGGTCGACAAGCATCCCGACGAAAGCCTGTCGATCGTGCGGGCCTGGATGCAGCAGGAGCGGCGATAATGCCCCGTGCCCCCGACGACTACCGCGCCCTGAGCGGCTCGCAAAAGGCCGCGGTGCTGATGCTTGCCCTCGGCGAGGACCAGTGTGCACGCCTGTTCGGCATGATGCACGAGGACGAGATCAAGGAGATCTCGTCCGCCATGGCGCAGCTCGGCCCGGTGCGCTCCGAGATGGTCGAGCGGCTCTGCGCCGAGTTTGCCGAGAACCTGGGCGGCGCCGGCAACCTGGTGGGCAGCTACGAGAACACCGAAAGGCTGCTGCTGAAGACCCTGCCGCGCGAGCGGGTCGCCCAGATCATGGAGGAAATCCGCGGCCCGGCCGGGCGGACCATGTGGGACAAGCTCGGCAACGTGCACGAGGCGGTGCTGGCGAACTACCTGAAGAACGAATACCCGCAGACCGTGGCCGTGGTGCTGTCGAAGGTGAAGTCCGACCACGCCGCGCGCGTGCTGGCGCTGCTGCCCGACAGCTTCGCCATGGAAGTGGTGATGCGCATGCTGCGCATGGAGAGCGTGCAGAAGGACGTGCTCGACGGCGTCGAGCGCACCCTCAGGGCCGAGTTCATGTCGAACCTCGCGCGCAGCACGCGGCGTGATGCGCACGAGATGATGGCCGAGATATTCAACAATCTCGACCGCCAGGCCGAGACGCGGTTCCTGGCGGCGCTGGAGGAGCGCAACCGCGAGGCGGCGGAGCATATCAAGTCGTTGATGTTCACCTTCGACGACCTGCAGCGTCTGGCCGGACCGGCGATGCAGACGCTGCTGCGCTCGGTTGAGAAGGACAAGCTGCCGCTGGCGCTGAAGGGCGCGTCGGAAAAGCTGCGCGACCTATTCTTCGCCAATCTCTCCGAACGCGCCGGCAAGATGCTGCGCGAGGAGATCGATGCGCTGGGCCCGGTGAAGCTGCGCGAGGTTGACGAGGCACAGGCCGGGATTGTGGCGCTGGCCAAGGACCTGGCGGCGCAGGGGCAGATCGAGATCGCCGAGAACAAGGACGAGGAGTTGGTATTCTAGCATGAACGCTCCCGCCAAGGACGCCGCGTTCCAACGGCACGTCCGCCCGCCGCCCGCGCCGGCCGGACGCGCCCGCCGCCCGGCCATTCTGTTCGCCGAGGATTTCGACGCCCCGCCCGACATCACCGTGCTCGACGATCCGCCGGACGAGCCGGAGCTGCCGCCGCCGCCGCCGGCGATCACCGAGGCGGACGTGATTGCCGCGCGGGCCGACGCCTATGCCGAGGGCCACCGCAACGGGCTCGCCCAGGCCGCGGCCGACCGGGCCGAGGTGACACGGCAGATGCTGGGCGTGATCGCCGAGCGGCTGCACGGCGCCCGCGCCGAAGCGTCGCAGGTCGCCGAGCAACATGCCGACGCGGTGGCGCGGCTGCTGATGGGCACGCTGGCGACCATGCTGCCGGCGCTGTGCGCCCGCCATGGCGCCGCCGAGGTGACGTCATTGACCCGTGCCGTGCTGCCGGCGCTGGTGCGCGAACCGCGCGTGACCATCCGCATCAGCCCGCACGTCGTGTCGGCGGTCGAACAGGAGCTGGCCCGGCTTGATCCCGAGCTGCACGGCCGCGTGTCGCTGGTGCCGACCGATGCGGTGGCACCGGGTGATGTGCGCATCGCCTGGCAGGACGGCGCGGCGGTGCGCGATGCCGCGTCACTGTGGCGTGAGGTCGCCGCGGCGCTGGCGCCGTTCGACCTGCTGCCACCCGCCGATCTGCAACCGGCCGATCTGCAACCGGCCGCTCAGCAGCCGCCCAATTTGCAGCCCTATGCGCTGACGCCGTTCGGCGCTGCGGCCGCCTGAGTTCAAGGAAAAAAAGACAATGTCCGACCACATGGACCTCACCGAACTCGGCGAAGCCGGCGCCACCCCCCCGGAACAGATCGGCCCGCGCACCGCGCGGGACCTGGAGGCGGTGTACGACATTCCGGTGACGGTCAGCGCCGTGCTGGGCAAGGCGACCATGCAGGTTAGCCAGCTCCTCAAGCTTGGCCGCGGCGCGGTGGTCGAGCTCGACCGCAAGCTTGGTGAAGCGATCGACATCTACGTCAACAACCGCCTGGTGGCGCGCGGTGAGGTGGTGATGGTCGATGACAACCGGCTCGGCGTGACCATGACCGAGATCGTCAAAAGCGACCAGCGGTCCTGACGCCCAGGGAAGAACCAAGGCATGCGTGTCCTCATCATCGGATCCCTCGCCGCGGAACTCGGCCAGGCCGCGCGCATGGCCATGGCGCGGGGCGCAAAGCTGGATCAGGCCGACGACGTCGAGGCAGCCCTGGCAAAACTGCGCGTCGATGCGCGGTTCGATCTCGTGCTGTGCGACCTGGCGCACGATGTCGGCGGGCTGGTGGCGGCGCTCGCGGCCGAGCGCATGGCGGTTCCGGTGGTCGCCTGCGGGGTGAACCCCGACCCCGAAGCCGCGGTGCGGGCGATCCGTGCCGGCGCGCGCGAGTTCCTGCCGCTGCCGCCTGACCCCGACCTGATCGCCGCCATCCTGCAGGCCGCCAGCGGCGAGAGCCATGCGGTGGTGGCGCGCGACCCGGTCATGCTGGCCGCTCTCCGCCGCGCCGAGCAGGTGGCCGCGGCGGAGGCCTCGGTGCTGATCACCGGCGAGAGCGGCACCGGCAAGGAGGTGCTGGCGCGACACATCCATCGCCGCAGCCGCCGCGCCGGCGGTCCGTTCGTGGCGCTGAACTGCGCCGCGATTCCGGAAAACCTGCTCGAATCAGAACTGTTTGGCCACGAGAAGGGCGCGTTTTCCGGGGCCCTGGCGCGGCGGGTGGGAAAATTCGAGGCGGCGGACGGCGGCACGCTGCTGCTGGACGAGGTCAGCGAGATGGAGGTGCGCCTGCAGGCCAAGCTGCTGCGCGCGCTGCAGGAGCGCGAGATCGACCGGGTGGGCGGCAGCGCGCCGGTGCGCGTGAACGTGCGCATCCTGGCCACCAGCAACCGCGACCTGCCGGCCGAGGTGACCCGCGGCACCTTTCGCGAAGACCTGTATTTTCGTCTGAACGTGGTGTCGCTGCGCATTCCGGCGCTGCGCGAGCGGCCGGGGGACATCGTCCCACTGGCCGAGCATTTCGCCCGCCGCTATGCTGAGGTGAACGGCCTGCCGCCGCGTCCGCTGACCGCCGGCGCGCTGCGCCTTCTGACGGCGCATGGCTGGCGCGGCAATGTGCGCGAGCTGGAGAACACAATTCATCGCGCCGTGCTGCTGGCCGGCGGCGACACGATCGACGTCGATGCCATCGAGCTCGCGCCGGGCGGACCGGCCGCGGCGCGGCCTGCCGGACCATCCGGGGAGGGGGTGGCGGGGCTGGTCGGGCGCCGCATGGACGATGTCGAGCGCGACCTGATCCTGGAGACGCTGACGCACACTCTGGGCAACCGCACCCACGCCGCCACCATCCTGGGCATTTCCATCCGCGCCCTGCGCAACAAGCTGCGCGACTATGCGGCGCGGGGTATCCCGGTGCCGCCGCCGCCGGCCGGCATCGCCGTGCCGCTCACCGCCCTCACGGCCTGAGCTGCCGTGTCGGGCACCGCGCCCATCGCCCTGACCGGGCTGATGACACGGCTGCGCCTGCAGGCGCCGGGCACCGATGTGTGGCTGGCGGTCGGCGTGGTGGCGCTGTTGTCGGTGCTGATCCTGCCGCTGCCCACGCTGGTGCTCGATCTGGGGCTGGCGATGTCCATCACCTCGTCGGTGCTGGTGCTGATGGTGGCGCTGTTCCTGCAGCGGCCGCTCGACTTCACCAGCTTCCCCACGCTGCTGCTGCTGACCACGCTGCTGCGGCTGTCGCTCAACGTCGCCACCACACGGCTGATCCTGTCGCGCGGCAACGAGGGAACGGCGGCGGCGGGCCATGTGGTGCAGGCTTTCGGCGGCTTCCTGATGGGCGGCGACGTGGTGATCGGCCTGATCCTGTTCGCCATCCTGCTGGTGGTGAACTTCATGGTCATCACCAAGGGCTCCGGGCGCATCGCCGAGGTGGCGGCGCGGTTCAGCCTCGATGCCATGCCGGGCAAGCAGATGGCGATCGACGCCGAACTGTCCTCCGGCGCGATCGATGAGATCACCGCGCGGCACAGGCGGCGCGAGCTGCAGGAGGAAAGCGGCTTCTACGGCGCCATGGATGGTGCGGCGAAATTCGTCCGCGGCGATGCCATCGCGGCCTTGCTGATCACCTTCATCAACATCCTCGGCGGGCTGGCGATCGGGCTGGTGCGCCACGGCATGCCGTTCGCCGATGCCGCTGCCACTTACACCACGCTCACCGTCGGCGACGGGCTGGTGTCGCAGATCCCCGCTTTGCTGGTCTCCACCGCCGCCGGCATCGTGGTGACCAAAGGCGGCACCGAGGGTTCCGCGGATGCGGCGCTGATGCGCCAGCTGGGCGGCAACCCCAAGCCGCTGGCGCTCGCCGGCGGTGCCGCGGTGGTGCTGGCGCTGATGCCGGGGCTGCCGGCGCTGCCCTTCCTGGTGCTGGGCGGGCTGGCCGGCACGGCGGCGTATCTGCGCCACCGCCACCCGCCCGGCGAGCCGGCCGCAGCCCCGCTGCCACCCGCCCCGCCCGCCGAGCCGCCGATCAGCGAAGCGCTGCGCATGGACATGATCCGGCTGGAACTCGGGCTCGGATTGCTCGGCCTGGCCGGCGGTGAGCAACCGCGGCTGACCGAGCAGATCAAGGCGTTGCGCCGCACCATTGCCAGCGAGATGGGCTTCGTGCTGCCGCCGGTGCGCATTCAGGACAACATGCAGCTGAAGCAGGACGGCTACTCGGTCCGCATCAAGGAGATCGAGGCCGGACAAGGTGAAATCCGCGCCGGCCTGCTGCTGGCGATGGACCCGGGCGGCGGCATGCCGGCCCTGGCCGGGGAGCGCACCATCGAGCCCGCCTTCGGCCTGCCGGCGCTGTGGATCGATCCGTCCCTGCGTGAGGAAGCGGTGTTCCGCGGCTGCACCGTGGTCGATCCGCCCAGCGTGCTGGCGACCCACCTCACCGAAATCGTGCGCCAGACCATGGCCGAGCTGCTCTCCTTCTCCGAGACGCAGAAACTGCTCGACGACCTGCCGCGCGAGCAGCAGAAGCTGGTGGCCGAGCTGATTCCGGCGCAGATCACCGTGGGCGGCGTGCAGCGGGTGCTGCAGATGCTGCTGGCCGAGCGCATCTCCATCCGCGACCTGCCAACCATCCTGGAAGGCATCCAGGAGGCCTGCGCCGGCGGCGGGCGCGCCATCCCTGGCATTGTCGGCCATGTCCGGGCCCGCCTGGCCCGGCAGATCAGCGATGCGCATGTCGGCGGCGCCGGTTACATCCCGCTGGTGACCCTCAGCCCGGACTGGGAGACGGCGTTCGCCGAATCGCTGGTCGGCCCGCCGGAAGACCGGCAACTGGCGATGGCGCCCTCCCGGCTCGGCGAATTCATGAATGCGCTGCGGGCGGTGTTCGATCGCGCCACCCAGGCGGGCGAAGCGCCGGTGCTGCTGACCAGCGGCGGCATCCGCTTCCACGTGCGCGCGATCGTCGAGCGCATCCGGCCGGCGACGCCGGTGCTGGCACAGGCGGAAATCTTCCCGCGGGTGCGCATCCGGACGGTGGGGACGATATGAGCTTGCCGGAACAAGCAAGGCCAGGGCTCCGCCCTGGACCCCATTCTTCAAGGACAACGCCAGGGCCAGCGCCATGCGCCTGAAGCTCTATCGTGCGGCTGACACCGCCGAGGCGATGGCGCAGGTGCGCGCCGAACTCGGCGCCGACGCGTTGATTCTGTCCTCCCGCCGCGTTCAGGGCGGCGTGGAAGTGACCGCCGCGCTGGAACCGGACGACGATCCGGTCGCGCCGCCGGCGCCCGACCCGCACCGCATGGCCGCCTTCGCCTGGCACGGCGTGCCGGCCGGACTGGTGCGGCGGCTGGAGGCGGGGCCACTGCCCTTTGCCCTGTCGGCGACGCTGCGCTTCGAAAAGCTGGCGCTGCGCGATTCGGCCCCGCCGCTGCTGGTGATTGGCCCGCCCGGCGCGGGCAAAACGCTCACGGTCGCGCGGCTCGCCGCCCGGCTGGTGATGGCCGGGGCCGCGCCGTTGGTCATCACTGCCGATGGCCAGCGCGCCGGGGCGCCCGAGCAACTGGCCGCCTTCACCCGCCTGCTCGACCTGCAACTGCTGGTGGCGAGCACCCCGGCGTCGCTGGCGCGTGCGCTGGCGCGACGCGAAGGGGGGGCGCCGGTGCTGATCGACAGCCCCGGAACCGACCCGTTCGACCCGGCCCAGCGTGACGAGATCGCCGCCCTGGCCGGCAGCGCCGGCGCCAAACTCGCGGTGGTGCTGCCGGCCGGGCTGGATGTGGGCGAGGCCACCGACCTGGCCGGCGCCTACGCCGCCTGCGGCGCCCGGCTGCTGGCGGCGACCCGGCTGGACCTGGCGCGACGCATCGGCGCGGTGCTGGCCGCCGGTGGCGCCGGCCTGGCGCTGGCCGAGGCCGGGATCGGTCCCGGTGCCGCCGACGGCCTTGTGCCGATGACCCCCGACCTGCTGGCCACACGGCTGATGCGCGTGCCCCAGCTTCCCGCCGCCCGCACCGGAGCGCGCCCGATATGACCGCCGCAACTGCCACCGCCCCCACCACAACTGCCCCGCCCACAACCGTCCCTGGCCGGGCCGGCCGCATCCTGGCGGTCGCCTCCGGCAAGGGCGGGGTGGGAAAAACCTGGTTCGCCATCACGCTGGCGCATGCCCTGGCGCGGGCTGGCGAACGGGTGCTGCTGTTCGACGGCGACCTCGGTCTCGCCAATGTCGATATCCAGCTCGGCGTGATGCCGGCGCACGACCTCACCTCGGTGGTGGAGGGGCGGATCGGGTTGGCCGAGGCGGCGCAGCTTCACGAAGGCGGCTTCGCCATCCTGGCCGGGCGTTCCGGGTCGGGCTCGTTGTCGCAGCTTGAGCCGGCGGCGCTTGAGGCTCTGCTGGCGGCGTTGCGCCGGGAATCCACCCGACTCGATCGCGTGGTACTGGACCTCGGCTCCGGGCTCGACCGCAGCGTGCGCCGCATGGCGGGGTTTGCCGACACGCTGCTGGTTGTGGCCACCGAGGAACCGACCAGCCTGACCGATGCCTATGCCGCCCTGAAGCTGCACGCCGCCGATGTGCCCGCGGGCGAGGCGCGGGTGGTGGTGAACCAGGCCGGCAGCCGGGCCGCCGGCGAGCGCACCTACGCGACGCTCGCGCGCGCCTGCCGCGCCTTCCTGGGCCGCGCGCCGGCGCTGGCCGGGGTGGTGCGCCGCGACGAACGGGTGCCCGACGCGATCCGGCGGCAGACGCTGTTCCTGACCCGCCATCCGACCGCACCGGCGGCTGCTGATATCGAGGCAATCGCCGCCGGCCTCATGGGCGCATAGCTGGCGCTTGCCCGCGACGGCGGCGGCTGATACGGCATGCAACCATGATCCGACACACTTTCCTCGCTGCCCTGGTTTCGCTGGGGCTGCTGTGTGCCGTGCCCGTAGCAAGCACCGTGCCGGGCTGTCCCGCCGCGCCCGAAATGGTGACGGCGGAAATGCCGCCGGCTGCGATGCCGCGGGTCGCGGCGGCGCTGAAGGCCGGCCGGCTGGACGTGCTGGCCATCGGCTCGGGCACCGTGCTGGGCGCGCGCGGGCGCGCCGAAGGCTCGTTTCCCGACCGCATGGTGCAGGAGCTACGCATGGCCTCACCGGGCGCCGAGATCCGCCTGACCGTGCAGGGGGAGCGCGGCATGACCGCCGCGGCCATGCTCGCCGCCTTGCACAAGGGCCTCGATGGCAAGGGAATCGGTCTGGTGGTGTGGCAGACCGGCACGGTGGAAGCGGTGCGTGAGCTGCCGCCCGAGGAGTTTGCCCGCACGCTCGATGCGGGTGCCGAGGCGGCGCGGGCCGCCGGCGCCGATTTGCTGCTGGTGGACCCCCAGTACAGCCGCATGCTGCAGTCCCATACCACGCTGGCTCCCTACCGCGAGACCATGCGGCAGGTCGCGCAGCGCCATGCGGCCGTGCTGTTCCGCCGCTTCGACCTGATCCGGCAATGGGTGGAAGCGGGGCAACTCGACCTGGAAAGTGTTCCCAAGCCGGATCGGCCGAAGATGACCGAGCGGCTGAATGCCTGCCTGGGGCAGGCGCTGGCGCAGACCGTGCTGCGTGCGGCCGGCCTGGCGCGCATCTGACGGAGTGGGGTGCCGGGGCCTCTCGGCCCCAGCCGGGTCCAGGGCAGAGCCCTGGCCTTACTTTACCTATCCATTTAGAACAGCCCGTCGATTAACCCGTCGGCGCCCAGCCCGATATTCTCAGCCGCCGGCACCCGCGGCAGCCCGGGCATGGTCATGATATCGCCGCAGATCGCCACCACGAATCCCGCCCCGGCCGACAGGCGCACGTCGCGCACGGGCAGCACATGGCCTTCCGGTGCCCCGAGCAGGGTGGGGTCGGCGGAAAAGCTGTACTGTGTTTTGGCCACGCACACCGGCACGTGGCCGAACCCGGCGCGCTCCCACCCCGCCAGCTTCTTCGCCACGGCAGTCGGCAGGGCGATGTCAGCGGCACGGTAGATTTCGCGGGCGATCGTGCGCAGCTTGTCCGCCAGCTTCATGTCGTCCGGATACAGCATACGGAACCGCGCCGTGCCGGCATCGACCTGCTCGGCCACCGCCCGGGCGAGGCCGATCGCTCCGGCCGCGCCGTTGCCCCAATGCGTGCACAGGTAGGCGCGCGTGCCCAGCCGCTCCAGCGCCGCCTGCACGGCTTCGATCTCGGCATCGGTGTCGGACAGGAAGCGGTTCAGCGCCACCAGCACCGGCAAGCCGAACTTGTCCATGTTCTCGACATGGCGGACGAGGTTGGCGACGCCGCGTTGCACTGCTGCCACGTTCTCGTGGCCAAGCTCCGAGCGGGCCAGGCCGCCATGCATTTTCAGCGCCCGCATGGTGGCCACCACGACCGCGCAGGACGGCGCGATGCCCTCCACCCGGCACTTGATGTCGAGGAACTTTTCGCCGCCCAGATCGGCGCCGAAGCCGGCCTCGGTCACCACGATGTCGGCGAGCTTGCGGCCCAGCCGCGTCGCCTGCAGCGAGTTGCAGCCATGCGCGATATTGGCGAACGGCCCGCCATGCACCAGCGCGGGCGAGCCTTCCAGCGTCTGCACCAGATTGGGCTGCAGCGCGTCGCGCAGCAGCGCGGCCATGGCGCCGTGCGCCTTGAGGTCGCGCGCCGTGATCATGCTGCCGTCCCGACGGGTGGCGACGACGATGCGCCCGAGCCGGTCCTGCAGGTCGTCGAGGTCGCGCGAGAGGCAGAACACGGCCATCACCTCGGAGGCGACGGTGATATCGAACCCGTCCTCGCGGGCTGCCCCGTTGGCGCCCTCGCCGAGCCCGGCGGCGATGCTGCGCAGGGCCCGGTCGTTGGTGTCGAGTGCCCGCCGCCACGACACGCGGCGCGGGTCGATGCCGAGCGCGTTACCCCAAAAGATGTGGTTGTCCACCATCGCCGCCAGCAGGTTGTTGGCCGCGGTGATGGCGTGGAAATCGCCGGTGAAGTGGAGGTTGATCTCCTCCATCGGCGCCACCTGGGCCCGTCCTCCGCCGGTGGCGCCGCCCTTGACCCCGAAGCAGGGGCCGAGGCTGGGCTCGCGCAGGCAGATCATGGCGCGCCGGCCGATGGCGTTCAGCGCGTCGCCGAGGCCGATGGTGGTGGTGGTTTTGCCCTCGCCGGCCGGGGTGGGGCTGATGCCGGTGACCAGCACGAGCGCGCCGTCGGGGCGGTCCTGCACCGAACGGATGAACTCGAAGTTGACCTTCCCTTTGAAGCGGCCGTACGGCTCCAGCGCGTCGGCGGGAATGCCGGCACGGGCGGCGATGTCGGCGATCGGGCGGAGTGTCGCCGCGCGGGCGATTTCGAGGTCGGTGGACATGCGTGTCGCTCCTCCACGGGCTTCGCGAGCGGCGAAGGTTCCACCGCGCAGGTCCGGGTTATCGGGCACCCATCCCGGGCCGGCAAGGCCGCCCGGGGCGGTGCCTGTCAGGCCGGGCGGCGGCGCAGGACGATCAGGCCAGCAAACGCGGTGGCGATTAGGGGCAGGGAGGCTGGCTCGGGGGCCTCGACGGAGCCCGTACTGACGAAGCGCTGCTGGGAGCAATAGCCGAGGCACTCGTACGACGTGGCCTGAACAATTTCGTCGTTGCTACCAGTTGGTACGGTATTCAAGGCAAATTTGAACGTCAGCTGAAAGTAGTCTGGGTAGCCGGTGCGGTAGAAGGTGACCTGGGTTTTGTCGCTTGAGATGGTGGCGGCGACGTGTACAGCGGTAGAGAGATAGTCATATGAACTTATATTGTCCGCACCACTTGTCACGTTGATGTTGTAGGCGCCGAGCTGGCTGTATTGGTTGATAGCGAACGTGCCCGAAGCCGTTCCGCCGCCAACGAAGGTCGTGTCGGTCAGCGTCCACATGATATCCGCCCAGGCCACCGGCGCGGCGAGGACCGGCAGCAGGCCGATCAGGGAAAGGCAGCATCGTCGGACGCTGCCGCGTACACGTGATCCCATTATCGCACCCTGCCCTGATGTGAACCGATCACATAGGTACTCCAAACGCCACCCGACCTGCCAGGTCAATTTCTTTGCAGAATGTTCCGGCAGATCGCTGCAGGTTCCGGGCGTCGGATCGCCGTCAGCAAGAAGGCGCGTCCGGGGCGCGGCCCCGGACGTCCTCAAGGATGGGATGTTCTTGGAACCCGACTCAATGGAGTTCGGCGGAGGCGGAAAGAACGTGCACCACCCGTTCCACCAGCCCCGTCGCAATGGCGAGACTGAACGCGCCCGCCGCTAGGCCGATCATCGCCGCGCCATAGGCCAGCCATAGCACCCGCGTGACCACCGACACCGATGCCAGCACGATGGCGATCTGCAGCGCGCCGACGGCGGTCTCGAACTGGTGATAACGGTGGAAGGCGACCTCACGCAGGTTCTCCTCAGCGTGGGCCTTCTCGGCGACCTGCTTGCTGCCGTCGCCCGCCACCGGGTCGTCGCGCAGGCGGTTGGCTTCGGCGCGGGCGGCGTCGATGCGCTTGCGCACGTCCGGGTCGGCGCTGGTGGGCAGGCTTTCCATCACCTCGGCGGCGGTGCGCTGCATCGTCGCGCGGATGTTCTTTGCCTGGAAGAACGCCCAGTTGTCGGAGGCCTGGATGTGGTGGGTCAGGTAGGCGTTCTGCGACGATTTCTCGCCCATCTCGGACACCGCCAGCGTCGCCGCCAGAATGGCGATGAGCACGGCGACGCGGCGGGCGACGCGGTCGCCATGGCGGTGCTCGCCGCCGTGGTGCTGCGCCTCATCCACCTGCTCCAACTGATCCTTGGCCAACTCCGAGGCTTCCATGCCGTCTCCTGTCCGCTGCGTACACGAGGCCGCGATGTAGCGCATCCGCGGCGCGGGGAAAGGGGCGACGGCGCGAAATTTCCCGGACGTCCGCCATGGTGGCAGCCGCCCTGCGTAGAATCGCCGATTGACGCGGTCACGGCGGACAGGATTGAAGTTGTCGCGGCCGGTCGGGTTCCGTCACCATTGCCCGACCCAGCAGCGGAGATGTCTCTGCCCGTGGAAGTTGTCCGCGACCTGCCCCTGGACCAGGTAATCCTCGGCGATGCCGTGCGCATTATGCGCATGCTGCCGCCGGCGTCGGTGCATTGCGTCTTCGCCGACCCGCCCTACAACTTGCAGTTGCGCGGCGAGTTGCGCCGGCCCGACGACAGCCTGGTCGATGGCGTGGACGACGACTGGGACCGATTCACCGATTTCGCCGCCTACGATGCCTTCACCCGGGAATGGCTCGGCGAGTGCCGGCGGCTGCTGCGCAAGGATGGCACGCTCTGGGTGATAGGTACATACCATAACATTTTCCGGATCGGCGCCATCCTGCAGGAGCTGGGGTTCTGGATCCTGAACGACGTGGTGTGGCGCAAGGCCAACCCGATGCCCAATTTCCGCGGCCGCCGCTTCACCAACGCGCACGAGACCCTGATCTGGGCGGCGCCGGGGCGGGATGCGCGCTACCGGTTCAACTACCAGGCCATGAAGGCGCTGAACGACGATGTGCAGATGCGCAGCGACTGGTATTTCCCGCTCTGCACCGGCCCCGAGCGGCTGCGCAATGAACACGGGCTGAAACTGCACCCGACCCAGAAGCCCGAGGCCCTGCTGCACCGGGTGCTGCTGTCCTGCACCAGCCCCGGCGATATCGTGCTGGACCCGTTCCTGGGCACCGGCACCACCGCTGCGGTTGCTCGCCGGCTGTCGCGCCATTTCATCGGCATCGAGCGCCATCCCGCCTATGTCGAGGCGGCGCTCGGCCGGGTGCGCCGGGTCCGTCCCGCGTCCGCCGAGGCGCTGACCGCCACGGCGACCAAGCGCGAGGCGGTGCGGGTGCCGTTCGGCTCGCTGGTGGAGCGCGGGCTGGTTCCAGCCGGCACGGTGCTGACCGACCGCATGCGCCGGGTGCAGGCGGTGGTGGTGGCCGACGGAACACTGCGCTGCGGCGGGATTCAGGGCTCGATCCACCAGGTCGGCGCCGCGGTGCAGAACGCGCCGTCGTGCAATGGCTGGACGTTCTGGCACCTCGAGCATGACGGCGCGCTGGTGGCGATCGACGGGCTGCGTGCCGCCCCGGCCTGAGCCGTCCTCGTCTCCGCCGCCCTCAGTAAGTCCTTAACCCGGGCGGACGAAACTGGGGGACTTCTCGGACGGAAACAGGGAATTTCGGACAGGACCGGTCATGCTCGGCACGACGTTGGCGGCGGACGCAACGGCGCAGCAGCGGGAACGCTGGGTGGCGTTCGCCTTCACCGGCGCGGATCTGCTGGTCGAAGCCACTCCCGATGGGGTGATCTGCTTCGCCGCCGGTCCGTTCCGGTTGCGCTTTGGCGCCGAACCCGAAAGCTTCGTTGGCCAGCGTGCGACCGCCCTGATCGCGGCGCCGGACCAGTCGAGTTTCGGCGTCATGCTTGGCATGGCGGCGCTGCATGGGCGCACCAGCCCGGTTGTGCTGCATCTGAACGATGCCGCCCGCACGCCCTGTGCTGTGGCGGCGATGCTGGTGCCCGGGCCGCGTCAGCGGCTCTGCCTCACCTTCGGTCCGGTGGCGGCCGCGGTGCCATCGCGCCCGGCGCCCGAACCGGCGCGGCTGGGCGGATCGGGGCCGTTCGGCCGCGAGGCCGAGGCGTGGCTGCGCGGCGGCGTCAGCGGCTCGCTGGGATTGGTCGAAGTGCAAGGCTGGAACACGGCCCGGGAGACCATGTCCGAGCCCGAGTTCGACGGGCTGCGGGCACGGATCGGCGCGGCGTTGGCCAACGCGCAGCCGGGAGCGTTGGCCGGCGAACTGGCCGACGGCCGCTTCGGCGTGCTCAGCGCCGGCCGGCTGGACATGGCGGCGGTGGCCGGCGAGGTGATGGCGCTGCTGCCCGACAGCCCGGCCAGGACGGCAGACGATGTTCCCGGGCTGGTGCTGGCGCTGGGCGGCCATGGGCTTACCCCATTCCAGGCCGTCCGCGCCGCCCGCTTCGCGCTCGGCCGGTTCGCCCAGGAAGGAACCGGGGCGGTGCTGGCGGAAGGCGCGGGCCAGGGCCTCGCCGGCGTGATCGCGCATGCCCACGCGCAGGCACGCGGCATGCGCACCGCCATCCGCGAGCGCCAGTTCAGCCTCGGCTTCCAGCCGGTCGTCGGCCTCGCGGACCGCGCCGTGCATCACCATGAAGCGCTGCTGCGTCCCGGCCGGGGCGGCGCCGCCCCCGCGCACACGCCGCAGGAATTCGTCATCTTTGCCGAGGCGGTGGGGCTGTCGGAAGAACTCGATTTCGCCGTGCTGGAGCAGTCGCTGCTGGCGCTCGACCGCACGCGGGGCACCTCGGTTGCGGTGAACGTGTCGGGGTTGTCGATGCAGAGCCCGGCGTTTCGCACCCGCATGCTGGAGCGCATCACCGCCGAGCGTGGGCTGGCCGGAAAAAGCGGCCGGCCGCGCCTGATCGTCGAGCTGACCGAAACCGCGGAAATCGAGGATGTCGCCGGCGCGGCGGCCACCATCCGCCAGTTGCGCGAGGCCGGTGTTCCCGTCTGCATCGATGATTTCGGCGCCGGCAACGCGGCCTTCCGCTACCTGCGCGACTTCACGGTGGATTTCGTGAAGATCGACGGCAGCTACGTGCATGGCGCCATGCACAGCGCCCAGGAGCGCGGCTTCGTCGCCGCGATGGTGCAACTGGCGCGCTCGGTCGCCGCGCGCGTGGTGGCCGAAATGATCGAGACCGAGGCGCAGGCGACCCTGATGAGCGAGCTTCAGGTGGAGTTCGGGCAGGGGTGGCTGTTCGGCCGGCCGGGCAAGCTGATGGCCGTCGCGTAAAGCAAGGCCAGGGGCTCTGCCCCATAGGCGTTAAATTAGCTCCTCAGCGGGTATTGGATGTGGGTTTTTCGTTTTCGTTTGGAGTGGGCGAGGCGGCGATGCACGTTGGGGCCGGCGTGCAGGAGGGCATCGAGGACGATTGTGCCGAAGATGGCGCAC
>CAIXDS010000080.1 GCA_903918195.1 uncultured Acetobacteraceae bacterium
GATCGCGTCCGGCATCCCAGTGGTGAGGAGCCTTCGTGGAAGGCGCCGCTTCCCACACAGCTCTGGCCCTTTTATTTTGCCAATTAAATCAATCAGATAGCTTAACCTAGTGCCTATGGGGCAGAGCCCTGGCCTTCCTTCACGTGCCTGCCCACCCCGTCAACACCGCCAGCCGAAGGGTCACGCGTACGCGTCCCTCCGTCTCCGGCAGCGCCGCCAGCGCGGCCGGAAACAGCGCGCGCGGCGGGATGCGCCGGTCGCGATCCAGGATCGCATTGGCCTCGCCGGCAGCGCGCAGGTCGCGCAGGAGGGAAAATGGGTTGGCATAGAGCAGGCGGATATCCTCGACATCGGCGACCGGAAGCGCAAAGCCGGCGCGCTGCAGCAGGGTGGCGCAGTCGCGCAGGTCGGGGAACGGCGAGACCCGCGGCGCGGCGCCGCCGGTCAGCGCGGATTCGGCCTCGGTCAACGCGGTGCGCAACTCGGCGAAGGAGCCCAGCGCCGGCAGGCTCGCCAGCAGCAGCCCGTCCGGCCGCAAACTCTGGCGCAACTGGATCAGCGCGCCGGGCAGGTCGTTCACCCAATGCAGCGACAGGCTGGCGACGATCAGATCGAAGCTGGCGGGCGCAAAGGGCAGGAATTCCTCGTCGGCGGCGACCGCCAGGGCACCGGCGCGCGCGGCCATGCGCGGCGAAAGGTCGCAACTGACCGTCTCGATCCCGCGCGCGCGCAGCCGCGGCGCCACCACGCCGCGCCCGCCGACATCGAGCGCGCGCGCGAATCGGCGCGTCGTATCGTCCAGCCGGTCGAGCAGACGCTCCGCCGCATCGTCCAGGATGTCGGCCACCGCCCCTACCGTGGCCACGGCCCGGTCGCGGTGGCGGCGCACGGCGGCGCGGTCGAACACATACATGCTCATGCGCCTGCATTTGCCCCCGGCGGGCGTTGCCGCCAAGACGCGGCCGGGCGTATTCTGTCCGAAGACGCAAGGAGAGCCCCATGAACGCTCCCGGCCTGAAGATCGCCGGCGCGGTGATTCCCTTCGACCCCAGATTCATGCATCCGGGCACCACCGCGCGGGGTTGAGCGGTGCAACATATCGATTCCGCCACTTTGCGCGGCTGGATCACCGACGGGCACGAGCTGGCCCTGCTGGACGCCCGCGAGGAAGGGGAATTCGGCGCTGCCCATCTGTTCTGGGCGGTGCCCTGCCCGCTATCGCGCCGCGAACTCCGCGCCCGCGCGCTGCTGCCACGCATGACCACGCGCATCGTCTGTGTCGATGACGGGCGGGGGCTGGCGGAGAAGCTGGCGTCCTGGCTGGAGGGCATCGGCGCCACCGACGTATCGGTCCTCACCGGCGGCACGCCGGCCTGGGCGGCAGCGGGTTATGTGCTGTTCTCCGGCGTCAACGTGCCATCGAAAGCGTTCGGCGAATGGGTGGAACATCATTACGGCACCGAGAGCGTGTACGCGCCGGAGCTGAAATCCTGGCTCGACGCCGGCCGCGACCTGGTGGTGCTGGACAGCCGCACCTATGACGAGTTTCGCCGCATGTCGATCCCGACCGCCATCAGCGTGCCGGGCGGGGAGTTGGTCTACCGCATCGCCGACTTGGTGCCCGACCCGCACACGCTGATCGTGGTGAACTGCGCCGGCCGCACCCGGTCCATCCTCGGCGCCGAGAGCCTGCGCCGTGCCGGAATCCCCAACCCGGTGGTGGCCCTGCGCAACGGCACTATGGGATGGGAGCTGGCCGGCCTCACGCCCGAGCACGACCGCACCGAGCGTTTTCGTCCGGGTCGCCCGGCCAGTGCGGAGCTGGCATTGCAACGGGCGCACCCCTTCGCCGAGTCCTGCGGCGTTTCCACGATCGGGCCGCACGAACTGACCTGGTTCGAAAATGACCCGGACAGGACCTGTTACGTGCTCGACGTGCGCGACCCGGCGGAATTCGCCGCCGGTCACCGGCCCGGCAGCGTCTCGGCCCCCGGCGGGCAGTTGGTGCAGGCCACCGATGGCTGGATCGGCGTGCGCAACGCCCGCATCGCCCTGCTGGACGACGACGGCGTGCGGGCGCGCATGACGGCCGCCTGGTTGCGCCAGATGGGACATCGCGACGTGTTCGTGGTGGATGGCGGGCTGCAAGACGCGACCATTCCCGGGGCCGCGCCGGTGGACGTGCCGGTGGACGTGCCGGAACCCACCACCACGGCGGAGACCATCGGTGCCGATACCCTGGCGGCAGCGTCGGATGCCACAGTGGTGGACCTGGCCCGCAGCATCGAGTTCCGCGACGGACATATCCCCGGCGCGGTATGGGGGGTGCGGACCCGGCTGGATGCGTTGCGCGACCGGCTGGCGGTGGCACGGCTGGTGGTGCTGACCTCGCCCGACGGGGTGCTGGCCCGGCTGGCGGTGGCGGAGGTGAAGGCACTGACCCACATGCCGGTGCGGGTGCTGGAGGGCGGCACCGCTGCCTGGGTCCGCGCCGCCCATAGGCTGGAGCACCACCGCACCCATCCGCCGGACGATTCCTGCATCGACGTCCACCTGCGGCCATACGACCGCAATTCCGGTATCGAGGACGCCATGCAGGCCTATCTGTCCTGGGAGACCGGCCTGCTGGACGAGATCGCGCGCGACGGGACGGTGGCGTTCGGGGTGCCGGGGGCAGGGTGATGGCGGCGGCCGGCAGAACGGGTCGCGCCGTACGGTCGTTCATTGCCGCCGCCGCCCGCACCACCCTCGATCTGCTGCTCCCGCCGCACTGCCTGACCTGCGACGCGCCAGTGGACGCCCCCGGCCGGTTCTGTCCGGACTGCTTCCGCCAGGCCGGCTTCATCACCGAGCCCTGCTGCGCACGCTGCGGCGTGCCGTTCTCGCATGTCGGCCAGGGTGGACGGGACCAGCTTTGCCCGGCCTGCACCGCCCACAAGCCGCCCTGGGACCGCGCCCGCGGAGCGCTCCGCTACGATGTCCAGTCCCGGCGCATCGTGCTGCCGTTCAAGCACGGCGACCGCACCGAATACGCCACAGCACTGGCGCCGCTGATGGCGCGCGCCGGAGCGGCGCTGCTGCGCGAGGCCGAAGTGATCGTGCCGGTACCGCTGCACCGAAGCCGCCTGATCGCGCGGCGCTACAACCAGGCCGCGCTGCTGGCCTGGGCGCTTGCGCGCCTGTCGGGCGTGCCGGCGGTCCCGGACGCCCTGCAGCGCACACGCGCCACGATGTCGCTGAGCGACCTCGGCGCCGCGGCGCGCGCCGAGGTGGTGAAGAACGTGTTCGCGATCCGCCCCGGCCGGGTCGGCCGCATCGCCGGGCGGCGGGTGCTGCTGGTGGACGACGTGATGACCTCGGGCGCCACCTGCGGCGCCTGTACCCGGGTGCTGCTGCAAGCCGGGGCCAGCAGCGTGGACGTGCTGGTGGCGGCCCGTGTGCCCGACCCAAGATTGCAGTAAAGTGCCGGCGCAACCATCTGCCCGGCCGCGAGGAGACCAGAATGACGGACGTCGAGATCTACACCCAGCCCCGGTGCGGATACTGCGCGCGCGCAATGGCCCTGTTGACCCGCAAGGGGGTCACATTCCGCGAAATCGAGGCGCCGCAGGGCACGCCGGCGCGCGAGGAGGCAATCCGCCGGTCCGGCCGCTTCACGGTGCCGCAGGTCTTCATCGACGGCGCCTCCATCGGCGGCTGCGACGACCTGCTGGCGCTGGAACGGTCAGGCAAGCTGGACCCGCTGCTGGGGGGGTAGGAATGGTCCCCACGCGCGCCCCTGCCTTGCAGCGATTCTCATTTTGACCTTTTGTGCTGTTTGTCGAGGCTCCTTGGCGGGCGGTGGGACGAAGCGGAGGGTCGAGAGGGGCTCAGGGCGGCTGCGGGGGTGGTCTGACGAAGGCCAGTGTTTGCATGAGTTCATCCCA
>CAIXDS010000081.1 GCA_903918195.1 uncultured Acetobacteraceae bacterium
CAGGCTGCGGTCCGGGCATCCGATCTGGTCCTCGTGCCCGTGCAGCCGTCTCCGGACGACCTGCGGGCAGTCGGACGCACCGTGGAAGCCGTTCGTGCGTACCGGAAGCCGCTGGTCTTCATCATCAATCGTGTGAAGCCCAGGTCGAGGCTCACCGGGGAAGCTGCCATCGTGCTTTCGCAGAGCGGCACGGTGGCCAGCGTGCAGATCGGCGACCGCGTCGACTACGCTGCGGCCAAAACCAACGGCCTCACGGCACCTGAGATTGGCTGCACACAGGCCGAACAGGAAATGCGGGAGCTGTGGGGTTACGTCGCGAAGAGGTTAGAGGAAATTACAAATGTCCCAGCATAAGAGGGTTAGCATGGCCAGCCTCGTGGCCGACAAGACGACCGCCGTGATACCTGAACAGGTAGCTGTTCATGCGGCGGTCCAGCCGGAAGGTGGACCCGCCGCCCCGCCGATAAGCCCGCTGGTTGACGCGCCGACCATCCCATCCACCAACAGGTCTGATAACCAGCCCGCTGTTCGTGCAACCCGCCGGCCAGCTCGTGGACCAGCGGGCCAGCCCACAAGCCCACCAACGGACAAGCGTGAGCGCTGGGAGGCAGAACCCAAGGCCACATCGCCCACGACGACGATCAGCTTCCGGGCGCCCATTGAGCTCGACGAGCGGCTGCGGGCCTATACGTACCACCGCCGTGCATTGCGGCAGGACCTTCTGTGCGGGCTGCTCGACGATTTCTTAGCATCGAAGGGATTCTGACGGGCGCCCCACGCTGTAGTGTCCCGATCGGAAAGGAAGACCGGCGCGGGAGGCGATTAGGCTGCATGAACAACGTTTTAGCGAGAAGCAGCGAAGCAGCTAAATCGATGGCGTTGGCGCGTATGCCTCTTCGACGTGCTGGGGGTCGTTGGCAATCACGCGCAGGTAGCTGCGAGCCGTCGTGTCCGGATCGCGCTTGCCAGTTTCCCAGTTCCTGATCGTCTCGACTTCAAGGCCGTAGCGCACAGCAAACTGTTCGCGCGTGAGACGCAGCCGCTCGCGCAGTTGCCTCACGTCCGGCAACCGCGGCGGCTCCACGGGGGCCGCCGCAATGCCAGCCCTTGCGAGGTCGTCCGTGACCGCCTTCGGGTCCTCAACCGTCGGCAGTTCCACAAAGACCCGGCCATCCTCGAGCAGCGCTTCGATCGTCCGCTTCGCCCGCAGCATGCTCAGCCCGCGACGCGCCAGCACAAACATGCCGTCGATCGTCTTAGGAACCCTACGGTCTGTAGGCAGGCGCAGGACGAATGTGGCGGGTGAACCGGATTGTACGCGGTCGACGCCCCGGATTGGCCCCAGTCGTGCGAAGCGCTCCCTCAATGACGATTCCATCGTAACCCATCTCCTTCATCACGGCCTGCGCGATCACCATCAGGTTCGCAGCCCCAACCGCATTGGCACTGGCGTCCTGAACGTGGGTGCCTCTGGCCACCAGCACGTTCCCGTCTTCGACAGGCTCTGCCGTGAACGTGAGCTGGCCGATCGGGGTCTGAACCAGCACCGTCACCACGGGGTCGTCGGTCATGTCGTTGATGATTTCGAACGAGATGTCTGCGACGTCCCACATGCATTTATACTGGGCCTTTGGCCCAGCGGTTTCAATGGTTGGTTCATGCTCCCAGGAGCCCGCGGTCTTCGCGAGCAATCTCAGGGCTGCGCAGCGCCGCACCTCCTCCGCGGAGATGCTGAGCTTCCATCATCACGTGTAGACGACATTGTCTTTACGCCAACACGGTGGACTGGCATGCCGCTCGCCATCCGCAGCGAAGAGGTCAGGCCGGGACACGCGCCAGCACGTTGCGCACCGTGGTTGCCGTCCAGGCGCCGCCCCGGGGTGTCTTGATGCCGCGCCTGGTCATCTCGGCGGCGACCTGGCGCAGCGACAGTCCGCGCCGGCGCATGTCGGTTGCCATCGGACCGACGTCGGCGGCGAAGGCGTCCGCCTTCCGGGCAACGCCGGCCGTCGCCGCGGTGGTGTCGCGCGGTGCGCCGCC
>CAIXDS010000082.1 GCA_903918195.1 uncultured Acetobacteraceae bacterium
AAACATCCTCAAGCATCCAGATAAACATAGTTCCATGCAGAACCACATCCACCAAATGCCCACACCCTCACACTCTCGTGCTCAGGCTAAAGGACGCCGCCAACGTATCCCTTCCAATCCAGATTTACTTGTCAATGAACAAAACCGACCGGGCCAGCCCCGTTGCACGGAAGCTGACCGGTTCGCCCCGACTCGAGTCTCTCAGCGAAGAGCCGAGAGTTCTACCGGAACCGCGCCGCCGATGCAAGGCACCGTTTGCTGCGGTGAGCGGGCTTTTAAGGGAGGAGCCGGAACCGGTCAACCCCCTTATTCGCGGTCTTGTCACATCGTCGTGCACGCCGCGCCCGCCAGGCCCGCCCGCCAGTCCAGAAGCCACGCTGCGAACCGCGGAATCCCGACCGATAACGGCGTGCGCGGCGCGAATCCGGTCAGCCCGCCGATCGCATCCACCGCGGCGCAGGTCTCCGCCACATCCGCCGCCGGACGCGGCACGAGTCGCTGCACCGCCCGCCGCCCCAGCGCCTGCTCCAGCAAGGCGATCAGCGTCGCCACGGTTTCCGCCCGGTGGTTGCCGATGTTCAGCAGGCGCACCGGCGGCGCGCCGCCCTCCCCGGCCGGCGGCCGGTCCAGGCAGCCCACCACGCCCGCCACCACGTCGTCGATATAGGTGAAGTCGCGCTTCGGACGGCCCTCGTCGTAAACCGTGATCGGCTCACCCCGCAGAATCGCCTCGGCGAAACTGAAATACGCCATGTCGGGCCTTCCCCAGGGTCCATAGACCGTGAAGAACCGCAGCCCGGTCTGGGGCAGGCCGTACAGATGGCCATAGGCGTGGCTCATCAGCTCGTCCGCCCGTTTGGTCGCGGCGTAGAGCGACAGCGGCGTGTCCACCCGGTCGGCCTCGGCGAAGGGCAGCGTCCGGTTCGCCCCATAGACCGACGACGAGCTGGCATAGACCAGGTGGCGCAGCCCGCGCAGATGCCGCGCCGTCTCCAGCACCACCAGGTGCCCCATCAGGTTCGATGCGGCATAGGCGTAGGGCGCCACCATGGAGTACCGCACCCCGGCCTGGGCGGCGAGATGCACGATGGCGGTGATGCCCGGCTCGGCCACGGCCAAACCCTCCATCGCCGCGCGGTCGGAGATGTCGATCTGGTGGAAGCAAAAGCCCGGCCGCGTGGCCAAACGACCGACCCGCGCCCGCTTGAGGCGCACATCGTAGTAGTCGTTGAGGTTATCGACGCCCACCACCCGCTCGCCGCGATCCAGCAGCGCCCGGGCGACATGGTGTCCGATAAAGCCCGCGGCGCCGGTGAGCAGGATGCTCACCGGCCCCCCCCGCGCTACTGGGCCACCCAGCCGCTATCCATCGAAATCGGCGCGCCGGTCATCGTCGCCGCCGCGTCCGAGCACAGGAACACCGCCAACGCGCCGAGCGATTCGGGCGTCGTGAATTTCGTCATCGGCTGCTTTTCGCTCAGCAGGGCCTGCGTGATTTCCTCCAGCGACCGCCCCTCGCGGGCCACCCGGTCGTCAAGCTGCTTCTGCACCAGCGGTGTCAGCACCCAGCCCGGGCAGATGGCGTTGACGGTAATGCCATCATTGGCCAGCTCGAGCGCCGCCACTTTGGTCAGGCCAATGAGGCCGTGCTTGGCCGACACATAGGCCGATTTCTGTGCGCTCGCGACCAGCCCGTGCGCCGAGGCGATGTTGATGATACGCCCCCAGCCGCGCGCCTTCATGCCCGGAATCGCCGCCTTCATGGCGTGGAAGGCGCCCGACAGGTTGATTGCGATCACCCGGTCCCATTGCTCGTCGGGAAAGTCGGCAATGTCGGCAACGAACTGGACGCCGGCATTGTTGACCAGAATGTCGGGGCCGCCCAGCTCATCGGCGGCCTGGCGCACCATGGCAGCGATTTCGGCCGGGTGGCTGATATCCGCCCCGGAATACGCCGCCCGCACCCCGAACGAGGATACAATTCCTTCGCGCAGCGATTCGATCTGGGCCGGATCGCCGAACCCGTTCAACAGAATGTCAGCCCCCTCGGCGGCCAGCGCGCGGGCAATTCCGAGGCCGATGCCGCTGGTCGATCCCGTGACCAGCGCAACTTTGCCCTTCAGGCTCATGGCATTCCGTCCTTTTTCTGCAGCGATCCGGCGCCAATGCCTTAATCAGGCGCGCCGCTCCGATCAAGGCCGGTCGGCTCAACAAGCCGGCATCGCGCAATCCCGTGCCGGCCGTTGCGGGCGATGCTGCCGCTGCCGGTGCGGGAACATCCGCACCTCCCGCGCTTGCAGCGATTCGGCAGCACTCGGTAGAGTGCGCCCCCAGCACGGGAACACAGCATGAACGACGACCTGTTCGGCGCGCCGAAAAAGAACGGTCCCCGCGACCCGGCGGACTATTCCGCCAAGGACATCGAAGTACTGGAGGGGCTGGAGCCCGTCCGGCGCCGTCCGGGCATGTATATCGGCGGCACCGACGAGGCCGCGCTGCACCACCTCGCCGCCGAGATCCTCGACAACGCCATGGATGAGGCGGTCGCCGGCCATGCCGACCGCATCGAGATGCGGCTGGAGCACGGCAATTTCCTGACCGTGCGCGACAATGGCCGCGGCGTTCCGGTCGATCCGCACCCGAAGTTCAGGCACCTCTCGGCGCTGGAGGTGATTCTCACCACCCTGCATTCCGGCGGCAAGTTCGGCGGCAAGGTCTACAATACCTCCGGCGGCCTGCACGGTGTCGGCGCGTCGGTGGTCAATGCGCTGTCGGACGTGCTGCAAGTGGAGGTCGCCCGCGACCGCACCCTGTGGAAGCAGGACTATGCCCGCGGCAAGCCGGTGACGAAACTGGTCAATGCCGGGCCGATCAACAACCGGCGCGGCACCATGCTCCGCTTCCACCCCGATCCGCAGATCTTCGGCGCGCTGCAGTTTCAGCCGGCGCGGCTGTACCGGCTCTGCCGCTCCAAGGCCTATCTGTTCCGCGGCGTCGAGATCCGCTGGGCCTGCGACAAGTCGCTGCTGGGCGGCCGCGACGATACGCCGGCCGAGGCGGTGCTGCATTTCCCGGGCGGGCTGCGCGACAGCCTGGAGGCGGATATCGGCGCCGCACCACGCGTGGCACCGCCCTGGGCCGGCGAGGCCGATCTGCCCGCCGCCGCCGACGGGCAGAAGGCCGGCCGGGTGGAGTGGGCAGTGGCCTGGCTGGAGGAGGGCGAGGGATTCCTGCATTCCTACTGCAACACCGTGCCCACCGCGCAGGGCGGCACGCACGAGGCCGGCTTCCGCTCCGCGCTGCTGAAGGGCCTGCGCGCCTGGGGCGAGCAGCGCAACAACCGCCGCGCCGCCGCCATCACCACCGAGGACCTCACCGGCGGCATGGCGGCGAAGCTGTCGGCGTTCATCCGCGACCCGCAATTCCAGGGCCAGACCAAGGAGAAACTCACCAGCCCGGAAGCCGCCCGCCTGGTGGAAACCGCGCTGCGTGACCGCTTCGACCATTTCCTCGCCGGCGACCCGACCACCGCCGATAATCTGCTGACCTACGTCATTGAGCGCGCCGAGGAGCGCCTGCGCCGCCGCGAGCTGAAAGATACGCCTCGCAAATCGGCCACGCGGCGGCTGCGCCTGCCCGGCAAGCTGACCGACTGCACGGTGGAGGACGCCGCGCGCACCGAGATATTCCTGGTCGAGGGCGACAGCGCCGGCGGCTCGGCCAAGCAGGCGCGCGACCGTGCCACCCAGGCGGTGCTGCCGCTGCGCGGCAAAATCCTCAATGTCGCGAGTGCCTCGGCCGACAAGCTGCGGCAGAACCAGGAACTGAAGGACCTCATCGAGGCGCTGGGCTGTGGGGTGGGCGAGCGCTTCGACCGCACCCGGCTGCGCTACGGCCGCATCGTCATCATGACCGACGCCGATGTGGACGGCGCCCACATCGCCTCGCTGCTCATGACGTTCTTCTACCGCGAACTGCCGGAACTGGTGCGTCATGGCCATGTCTACCTGGCCCAGCCGCCGCTCTACCGCCTGACCCAGGGCGCGAAATCGGTCTACGCCATGGACGACGCCGACCGCGAGCGCAAGCTCAAGCAGTTCAAGGCGAATGCGAAGGTGGAGGTCAGCCGGTTCAAGGGCCTCGGCGAAATGCCGCCGGCGGCGCTGAAGGAAACCACGATGGACCCGGCACGGCGCACCCTGCTGAAGGTGGTGGCGCCGCCCGAGGACCGTGCCAAAACCAACGAACTGGTCGAGAGCCTGATGGGGCGGCGGCCGGAACTGCGCTTCGCCTTCATTCAGGAACATGCGCGGACGGTGGTGGAGGTGGACGTCTGAACCGCGTGCCGGGGCGGTGCCCCGGACCCCACCAGGGCTTTGCCCTGGACCCACCAAGGGCCATTGGCCCTTGGAACCCGGAGTGGGGGTGCAGGGGCCTCTCGGCCCTTGCCGGGTCCAGGGCAGAGCCCTGGCCTTCCTTTAAATAACTTCGAGTACCAAGAACGCCGCATGCTGGCGCCCGTACTCGTCGCTCGCCCGCACCGAAACACGATGCGTCCCGGCCGGCAGGTCGGCCGGCAGCGCCGCCTGCCACAGATGCGTCGAACGCGCCGGCTCCACCCACGGCTTCTTGGTGCCGGCGTTGCGGGTATAGACCTCGACCACGAACGGATCGGTGCGCTCGACGCGGCGAAGCTTCTGCCATGCGCCGTCCGCACCGATCGACAGCTCGACCGTCGAACGCGGACCGCCATCGAAGAAATTCACCACCAGACGTGACGACGGCAAGGCAGTGCGCGCCAGCGGGCCGGCCAGCAGCGCGCCGGGTTGGTATTCGCGCAATACCTCGCGGCCATTGGCGTGCAGCTGGCTTTCCAGCACCAGACGCAGCTGGCTGCGGTTGGGGTCGCGGGCCAGCACCAGCGTGGTGGTGTAGCCGGTGCCGTCCACGCTCAGCACGTGGAACCCGTTCGGGCTGCCATCGCTCGCCAGCGCGATCGGAATGCCGCGCTCGTCGAACGGCCCGCTCCACCAGCTGCCGGAAACCGCCGCCAGCACGTGGTGATGATGCGTCCCACCGGCGAAACCGTCGGCGGCGCCGAAATACCAGTGCTCGTTGGTATGGGTATGGCCGCTGAAGCTCACGCTGTGCGGGTGCGTCGAGATTGCCTCCAGGAACGCCCGCGTGTCCTGGTTGACGGTGCCGGGCTCGCTGCCCTGCAGCGTGCGCAGCGGGATGTGGAAGGACAGCACCACCAGGCTGTCGCCCGGCACATGCGCCAGCACGTTGCGGACGAATTGCAGCTGCCGCTCGCCAAACAAGCCGCGGTATTTCCCGGCGCCGTTTTCACGGCCCGGATCGGTGCCGAGGTAGTCGACATTGTCGAGCACCAGGAAGGTCGCGCCGCCGTGCTGGAAGGCGTAATGGCGGGCGCCGAACACCCGCTTGAACGTCTCGCGCGAAAAGGCGTTGTCCGGCGCCTCGTAATTCATGTCGTGGTTGCCGCAGCAATTGTGCCAGGGCAGGCCGATCGTGCCGACGATGCGGTTGTAGCGTTCGTAAAAGGACAGATCGTCGAACATCACATCGCCATGGGTGATGCCGAAGACCGCCGCGGGGCCGGCGGTCTGGGCCACCACGGCGTCGCGGATATAGCCAATTTCGGCCAGGCTCTCGGGTTGCGGATCGGTGAACAGCAGCGCCTCGAAACGGGCCGGCTCGTCCTGCCGGCGCAGCGGGAAATCGATGCTCTCGGGCAGCGGGCCGGTCGGGGCGAGGCCGGAAAAGCGCAGCTCGAGCGAGGCCGGTGTGCCGGTCGGGGCGTACACATAGGCAAAGCGCGGCAATTGCGTCGAGGGATCGACCGGCAGCGCCCAGCCGGTCGGCTTGATGACGAAGACGGAGTCGCCCTCGGCCGCCGGCAGGCTCCAGCGCCCCTCGGCGTCGGTCAGCACCACGTCGTGCCCGTTCGAGACCATCACCCCCGGGACGCCGCGGCTGGCCGGGCCGCGCAGGAAGCTGCCATCGGTGTCCTCGAACACCGTGCCACGCGCGGTTGCCGTGGCCTGGGGCGCGGCGGTCTGGGCGAAAGCCGGTGCGGCCATGCCGGCCAACCCGGCGGCGGCGCCGGCGGCGATTGCCTGGCGGCGGGTGAGGGTGTGCTCGGTCATGGCGAATCGATCCTCATCGGCTGCCGGGTGATTCTAGCCTCGCAGCGGGACGGACCGATGACACCGGCGTTGCGGTTCCATCACGCGCAAGGTTGCGCTTCAACAGTACGGAGCGGCGTGGCATTGCTGCAGCCATGCACTTCCTCACCGATTTTGGCGACCAGGCGGTCATCCTGCCGCTCACGCTTGCGGTCGGCCTGGCGCTGGCGCTGGGCGGCTGGTGGCGCGGCGCTGCCGCCTGGCTGGCCGGCGTCGCCGCCACCCTGATGGCGGCGCTGCTCGGCAAGCTGGTGGTGCATGCGTGCGACCCGCTCCCGCTGATCGGCCTGCAGAGCCCGAGCGGCCATACCGCCGCCGCCGCGGCAGCGTATGGCGGGCTGCTGGCGCTGCTGGCGCCGCGGGGCTGGCGGGCCCCGCTGCTCGCGGCCATCGGCGCCGTGGCCACCGCCGCGCTGATCGGTACATCGCGGGTCGAACTCAGGGCGCACAGCATCGCCGACGTGCTGGCCGGGGGCATGCTCGGCATCGCCGGAGCGGTCCTGCTGGCCAGCCTGGCCGGCGACCGCCCGGTCAGAGTGCGCCGCGTGCTGCCGGTGGCGGCGGCGCTGGCCATGGCCATCCTGTTCCACGGCACCCACCTGCACGCCGAGGACGGCATCGCCCGGATGTCGCACATGTTCTGGCCGCTGACGCTTTGCACGGGAGCCGGCGTGCGGCCCTGATCAGCGCGTCACTGTACCCGCGTCCGCCAGTCGGCCAGCACGTCGCGCAACGTGTCCTCCCAGGCGATGCGCGGCGCCCAGCCCAGCAGGTGCCGCGCCAGCGTGGCATCGCCGCAGGCGATCGGGATGTCGGCGGGCCGCAGCAGCGCCGTGCCGGTCTCCAGCCGGGCCTGCACGCCCGCCAGGCGCTGCAACGCATCCAGCACGTCACCGATCCGCCGCGGCACACCGGAGGCGATGTTCAGGATCGCGCCGGGCTCCAGCGCATCGCACCGCTGCAGGCAGGCGACGTAGGCATCGCACACGTCGCGCACATCCAGGAAGTCACGGAACGGATCAAGTGCGCCAACCTGCAGCACCGGAGGCTGCAGACCGGCCGCCACGCGCGCTACCTGGCGGGCGAAGGCCGCCACCACGAACGAATCGGACTGGCCGGGTCCGGTGTGGTTGAACGGCCGCAGCCGCACCGCGCGCAGCCCCTCCGCCGCCAACGCGCCGACGGCCAGGTCCGCCGCCGCCTTGGTCGCGCCATAGGTGTTGGTCGGCGCCGGCGCGGCGCGCTCGTCCAGCGCGATGCCGGAACGGAACGCTCGTCCATAGATGTCGGCCGAGGAGACGAACAGGAAAGCGCAGGCCGGTGCGTGACGCAACAGCGCACGGGCCAGCGCCAGCGTGCCGTGCAGGTTCACCCGCCACGCCAGGTCCGGGTCGCCCTGCGCCGCCGGAATGGCCGAGACGGCCGCCAGATGCACGCAGGCATCGGGCCGCACCGAAGCAACCAGCGCGTCCACCGCAGCGGTGTCGGTCACGTCCAGCGCCACCATGCCGGGGCCGCCGCCGCACAGGGTCAGCACCGTGTCGGGAAAAGCGGCGCGCAGTCGCGGCAGCAGGTGCCCGGCGACGAACCCGCTCGCTCCCGTCACCAGGATGCGGTTCGGGGGCATCGCGTGGTGATCAGGCCCGCGCCGCGCGCATGCTTTCCGCGGTGGGCATCACCAGGCTGGAACGGGCACGATGGCGGGCGAGATCAGCCTCCACCATCTCCGCCGCCAGTTCCTCCAGTGTCGCCGACGGCGCCCAGCCCAGCCGGTCGCGGGCCTTCGACGGGTCGCCGTGCAACACATCCACCTCGGCCGGACGCAGCAGGCTCGCATCGGTGCGGACGAATTCCTGCCAGTTCAGTCCGGCATAGCCGAACGCCAGAGCGCAGAAATCGGCGATGCTCGTGGTGCGGCCGGTGGCGATCACGTAGTCGTCGGGCACTTCCTGCTGCAGCATCAGCCACATCGCCCGCACGAAGTCCTGCGCATGGCCCCAGTCGCGCTTGGCCTCCAGGTTGCCCAGCTTCAGCTCGCGCGCCAGCCCCAGCCTGATGCGCGCCACCCCGTCGGTGATCTTGCGGGTAACGAACTCGATGCCGCGCAGCGGGCTCTCATGGTTGAACAGGATGCCCGAGGAGGCATGCATGCCGAAGCTCTCGCGGTAGTTCACCGTCATCCAGTGCGCGTACAGCTTGGCCGCGGCATAGGGGCTGCGCGGGTAGAACGGGGTCCGCTCGGTCTGCCGCTCCTGCTGGATCTTGCCGAACATCTCCGACGACGATGCCTGATAGAAGCGCGCCTGCGGCCGGGCGATGCGCACCGCCTCGAGCATCGTCACGGCGCCAAGCCCGGTCACCGTCCCGGTCAGCAGCGGCTGCTGCCAGGACGCATGAACAAAGCTCTGCGCCGCGAGGTTGTAAACCTCGTCGGGCTGCACCGCCTGCACGATGCGCAGCATGGCCGACAGGTCGGTCAGGTCGCCGTCGTGCAGGGTCACGCGATCGACAAGGCCGAGCCAGCGCAGCCGCTCGAGGATGACATCCGCCGAGGCCGAACGCCGCAGCAGCCCGTGCACGGCATAGCCGCGCTCCAGCAGGAATTGTGAAAGGTAGGCGCCGTCCTGGCCGGTAATCCCGGTGATGAGGGCCGTGGGCATCGTACCGGTAACCGCCTCCGCGAACCAGAGCACCATCGGCGCCATCTTGCCGATATGTTGCTCGCCAAAACAAAGAGCTGGAGCGCGCCGACCGTTTACGGCCAGGTATGGAAATGCGCTCGCCGCGGTGCATCGCCTGCAGCCGCGAGGAAGTGCCATGTAGACGAATCGTGCCGCGGCGTCCATCCATGCCCGCGGTGATGCAACACGAGGATCGACAGGTGGGAATCGTCTCCTACGCGCAGAACTTCGAAGATGTCATGCTCTGGCGTGCGCTCGGGCGGGTGCGCGAGGGGTTCTGGATCGATGTGGGCGCGCACGACCCGGACAAACACTCGATCACCCGCGCCTTCTCGGAGCGGGGATGGCGCGGCGTCAACCTGGAACCGGTGCAGACCCATTTCGCCCGGCTGCAGGCCGCCCGCCCGCGCGACCTCAACCTCAACCTCGCCGCCGCCGCGGCGCCGGGGCGGCTGAGCTTCCACCGCATCGGCACGACCGGCCTGTCCACCCTGGATGCCGACATCGCCGCCGCCCATGCCCGCAACGGCTGGGAGGTGGAAACCGAGAATGTCGACGTCACCACGCTGGCCGAAATCTGCCGCCGCCACGTCAGCGGCCAGGTGCATTTCCTCAAGATCGACGTCGAGGGCGCCGAGCGCGAAGTGCTGCTGGGCGCCGATTTCACTGTCTGCCGGCCCTGGATCGTGCTGGTCGAGGCGATCCGTCCCGATACCGGCGAGCCCAGCCACGCCGCCTGGGAGCCGATCCTGCTGACGGCCGGCTACCACTTCGTATGGTTCGACGGACTCAACCGCTTCTATCTGGCCGAGGAGCATCTGGAGGAACTGGTGCCGCATTTCGTGATTCCCCTCAGGTTGGATGGCGAATCCTCCCTCATCTCGCACGAGGACGACCAACCGCCGCCACCGGACCAACCGGTCGCTTCCCCTTCGCCCCATGCTGCCCCGGCCGCTGCTGCCCCGGCCGATGCCGCCCCGGCCCCGATGGCGCGCTTCCAGGTGCCGTGGCGGCCCGACACCTCGGCACAGGTCGGACACCTGAAGGGCCGGGCCAGGCAGGCAGGCCTTGCCGGCTGGAAGCTGGTGCGGCCGGTGGTGCGGCCGCTGCTGTGGCGCCTGCGTACCTTCATGACCGCCCCGCTGCAGCGCGAAATCCAGGGGTTGCGCTCCGAGCACGCCGAGACGCTGCGCACGGTCGCCGGCATTGCCGCCACCGGCGGCCTGGCCGCGCGCACCGAGTCGGGCCGCCCGGCCGCGGCTGCCCTGCGCGCCGCCGGCGGGGCGGCGCTGCGGCGGGTGCACCAGTTCCATTCCGGCTCCGCCACCGCGGATGCCGTCACCAACGCCATGCTGCTGCTGCGCAGCTTGTTGCGCGCGGCCGGGTACGACAGCGAGATTTTCGTCGAGCACCTCGACCCGGCGCTGGCGGACGATCTGTTCCCCCTGGAAGCGATACCGCGGCACGGCGACTACGTGCTGATCGTGCACCACTCGATGGGGCATGGCGTGTTCGATCGCATTGCCGCGCTTCCCGCGCCCAAGCTGTTGTTCTATCACAACATCACCCCGCCGGCGTTGCTCGCCGGCGCCCCGGAGATGGCGGCAGCCGCAGCCGAGGGACGGCGCCAGCTCGCCGCCTGGCGGCGCCATGTGGTTGCCGCCGTGGCGGATTCCGCCTTCAACGCCCTCGAGCTGCACGGGCTCGGCTACGATGTTGTGCTGGAATGTCCGCTGCTGCTTGACGTTGATGCGCTGCGCGCCCGGGTTGCCGCCGGTGCCGCGCCCACCCGCGCCGCCACGCCGCCCTTCACCGTGCTTTTCGTCGGCCGGATCGTGGACTCCAAGGCCCAGGACGAGCTGATCGACGCCTTCGCCGCCTTCCGGGCCGGTTTCGGCCAGCCCTGCCGGCTGGTACTGATCGGCCGCGGCAGCCCGCCGGCGGTCGCCGCGCTGCGCGCCCGCGCCGACCGGCACGGCCTGGGTGCCGCGGTCGAACTGCCCGGCGTGGTCTCCGACGACGCGCTGCACGCCGCCTTCGCCGCCGCTGACCTTTACGTTTCGCTCAGCCACCACGAGGGGTTCGGGGTGCCGCTGGTGGAGGCGATGGCGCACGGCGTGCCGGTGCTGGCGTGGCCCGCCGGCGCGGTGCCGTTCACGCTGGGCAACGCCGGCGTATTGCTGCACGACCGCGCGCCACCGGCGGTGGCCGAAGCGATGCTGGCACTGGCCCGCGATCCCGCGCGCCGCGCCGCGCTTGCCGAGGCCGGACGCCGCCGGCTCGACGCGTTCGCGCTCGACCGGGTGCGGCCGGTCCTGCAGGCCGCGCTGTCGTTTGCCGGCGCGGCACCACCGCTGCCCGCGGGACTGCGGGAAGCGCTGGACGCCAATCTGCACCTCACCGTCACCGGGCACGTCAACGGCTCCTACAGCTTGGCCGCGGTGAACCGCCGCATCGCCCTGCTGGCCGAGGCGGAACGCCCCGGCCAGGTCCGGCTGCTGCCCGTCGAGGAAGGCCGGCCGGCCAGCATGGACGAGGCACCGGCCGATGAGATCGCGACATTGCGCGCGCTCGCCGCCCGCCCGGCCCCGCCGACCGGGCCGGACGTGGTGCTCAGCCAGCATTGGCCGGTGCTGCCGCCGCCGCACCGCGGCGACCTGCCGCTCGCGCTGGTGGTCTGGGAGGAAACCGCCGTGCCGGCCGACATGATCCGGGCGCTCGCAGCCTTTCGCGGGGTGCTGGCGGAGACGCCGTCGGTGGCCCGCGCACTGCTCGATTCCGGCGTTACGGTGCCGGTGGCGGTGTGCGGATTTGCGCCTGACCTCACCCGCTTCGCGGCCCTGGCCGAGCGCCGGGCGCCGCGGGCCGCCGGCCGGCCCACCACGATCCTGCACGTTTCCTCCTGCTTTCCGCGCAAGGGTCTTGACGTGCTGCTGGCGGCCTGGGCTGCGGCCTTCCGCGCCACCGACAATGTGCGGCTGGTCATCAAGAGTTTTCCCAATCCGCACAACGACGCCGCGGCACAGATCGCCACCTTGCGCGCCCGCCATCCGGACCTCGCGCCGATCGAGCTGATCGATCGCGATCTCGACCCGGATGCGCTGCTGGCGCTGTATCGCGACGCCGATGCCATGGTGCTGCCCAGCCGCGGCGAGGGGTTCAACATGCCCGCCGCCGAGGCGATTGCCGCCGGGCTGGCACTGGTGGTCACCGGCTTCGGCGGGCAGATGGCGTTTTGCGACATCCCGGGGGCAGCGCGGCTGCTGCACTTCCGGCTGCGCCCATCGGCGAGTCACCTCGCCGCGTCCGGCGCGCTCTGGGCCGAGCCGGATGTGGAGGACCTGGTGGCGGCGCTGCGCGCCTTGCCGGCGGACATAGCCGATCCGCAAGCCATGGCGACGCGCCGGGCGGCCCGCGACGCGGTGCTGGCGCGGTTCGACCCCACCCTATGGCTGCAGGGGCTGCGCAGCCTTGCCATCGATCTGCTGCTGGCCCCGCCCGCACGGCCACGGCGGCTCGCCTGGGTATCGTCGTGGCGTGTCGCCTGCGGCATCGCGACCTACTCGCGCGCCCTGCTTGGCGCCTTTGCTGACCATCCCGGCTTCGCCGCCCGCCACCCGGTGGTGCTGTGCGATACCCGCACCTGGACGGCCAACGACGAGCTTGCCATCCGTGGTACGGCGTCCTGGAAGGTGGGCGACGCGGCCGGCGGCGCCGGGCTGGCGCTGGCGGTTGCCGCCGAAGACCCCGACATCCTGGTGGTGCAGCACCAGCCCGGCCTGATCCCCTTCCCGGCGCTCGCCGATTTGTTGGAGCATCCGGCCCTGCGGCGGCGCGTCGTGGTGGTGATGCTGCATTCCACCGAGGAGCTGCAAGCGGCGCCAACCGACCAGCGCACGCGGGTAGTCGCGGCGCTGCACCGCGCCGCGCGGGTGCTGGTGCACACGCGCAGCGACCTCGACACGCTGCAGGATCTCGGCCTGCTCGAACGGGCCACGCTGCTGCCGCACGGGCTGCCGTCGCCGCGCCCGCCGCGGCCGACGCGCGACTTGCCGTCCGACGCGGCGCCGGTGATCGGCTGCCACGGCTTCGTGTTGCCGGGCAAGGGCATGACGGTGCTGATCGAGGCGGCGGCGCGGTTGCGCGCGAGTTGGCCGGGGCTGCGGCTGCGCATGGTGACGGCGTTGTTCCCGGCCGATATCTCCAAGGCCGAGCTGGAGGAATGCCGCGCCCTGGCCGACCGCCTCGGCATCGCCGATGCGATCGAGTGGCACACCGAGTTCCTGTCGCCGGCGCGCGTGCTCGACCTGCTGGAGGCCAGCGACGTCATCGCCCTGCCCTACCAGTCGAGCCGCGAATCGGCCTCCGGCGCGCTGCGCATGGCGGTGGCATCCGGCGTGCCGGTGGCGGTCACCGGGCTGCGGCTGTTCGAGGACGCGGGGGACGCGGTATCGCGCCTGCCCTCGGTCACGCCTGCCGGGGTGGCCGAGGGCCTCGCCGCGCTGCTGCGCGACCGGGCTGCGCGCGAGCAGGTGCAGCGCGCGGCGCAGGACTGGCTGCGGCGGGACAATTGGGATGCCGTCGCGGCGCGCCTGCAGGCGATGCTGCTGGCGCTGGCCGCGGCGCATCCCTCGGCGCGCTGAGGACGGACCGCCGTTGCGGCTCTGCCCCTCGCCGCCCGCGGGCCGGCGGGGCTTTCGTCGTGCCCGGACCGGGCGCAGAATAAAGCCGTTGCAGACCATTCGGAGCGGCTCGTCATGGCACTCGATTTCGAGAAGATCGGCATCTACCTGGGGGTGATCGCCGTCGGCTACGTCGGCTGGCGGCTGCTGAATCCGTTCATCTTCTCCTCCATCGCGCGGGTGCTTGGCGCCCACAAAGTGACGCCGCTGCCCTCGGCCGACATGCGGCCGGACCCGCAGACCACGGCGCCGGCGACCCGCAGCGCCACGGCCGTGCCGGCCGGCGGCGGCTTCGACCGCCGGGCCGTGACCGCGGTGAGCGGCGACTGGGAGGCGGCGGCGCGGCTGAACGCCGTGCTGGCCGGTTTGCAGGCGCTGCGCCAGCCGCTTGTAGCGCGGGAAGGCGCGCTGCGAACCCGGACCGCCTGGAAGGTCGCGGTGTTCCGCCAGGCCGCGCTGTACCGCCTCGTCGCCCTGGCCGCCGGTGCTGCCGCCAACTGGAACGCCCGCAACGTGCTGGGGGCGGCGCTGGCCGCACGGGCGTTGCTGGAAGCGGCGGCGGTGCTGCAGGATTCCGTCCAACGCCTGCAGCGGCTGGCGGGCGAGGGCGACCTCGCCGGCATCGATGCCCTGGTGACGGAGCGCGGGTTTGCCAGCCCGGTTGATGGCCTGGCCGGTGCCGGGGCAGCGCGCGGCTTCGACCCGGCGCTGATCGGTGCCGGCGCGGGTCCGGACGGGTCGGCGCGGGAGCATTACGAGGCGTTGTCGGGCCTGTGCGACGCCGGGGCGCTCGGCCAGTACCGGGTGTTCGGCGAATTCGACAAGGCCGGCACCGCGGTCACCTTCTCGGCCGAGGCCGGCTACGAGCGCGGTCTGTTCGGCCATGTGCTGGGCGGCCTGGGCGGGCTGGTAACCGCCGAGGCGGCGCTCAAGGTCATCGAGGACGCGCTGCCGCGGGTGGCCGCGCTGGAGACCGCGGCGCCGGTTTCCTGACGGAATGGGGTGCAGGGACCTCATTTACCCTCTCGCAACGCGATCTGCCGTAGGGGACAGTGTAAACATACTGATGTAACGCGCGGAGCACGGGTCACATGACGGCAAGCGGTTTTGCCGCCCAGTTGGCGCAGGATCTGGACCCTGAGGATTTGCGCATGGTGCTCGGCGTGTTCGGCCAGGATGTCGCCCGGCTGACCCGTGTGCTGGGCGGCAATTTCGCTGACGCGGACGTGGACGGCTTTCGCCGCACCTGCCATGCCCTGGCCGGCGCGGCCGGCGCGGTGGAAGCGACGGCGCTGGAGGAGGCCTGCCGCGACGCCATGACCCGCACGGACCTTGCGCTCACCGATCTTGCGGCAGTGCTGGCGGATATCCGGGTGCGGGGTGCGGTGGCCCTGCAGGACATGGAAGCTTTTCTCGCCAATTTGCCGCGGGGCTGAGCCCACGCGCCGCATGACGCTCCAGGTGCGCCCCACCCCCCGGCCTGCTATCGCTGCGCCCCAGAAGCGAGGACACCGCATGACCGAAGATGACATCGCCGCCCGCGCCGGGGATGTGCTCGCCGACGCCACCCTGGCCGAACTGCCCAACCACCATGCCGGCAAAGTGCGCGACAATTACGACCTGCCGGACGGGCGGCGTATCCTGATCGCCACCGACCGGCTCAGCGCGTTTGATCGCATCCTCGCCGTCATCCCGTTCAAAGGCCAGGTGCTCACCCAGACCGCCCGGTTCTGGTTCGAGGCCACCGGCGATATCTGCCCCAACCACGTGCTCGGCTATCCGGACCCGAATGTCGTGGTGGGCAAACGGCTCGACATCCTGCCGGTGGAAATGGTGGTGCGCGGCTATCTCGCCGGCACCACCGGCACCTCCATCCTCACCATGTACCGCACGGGTCAGCGCGAGATGTACGGCGTGCGGTTGCCCGACGGCATGTACGCCAACGAACGCCTGCCGCAGCCGATCATCACGCCGACCACCAAGGCCGACGCCGGCGGGCACGACGAGCCGCTGACACCGGACGACATCCTGCGGCGCGGTCTGCTGACCGCAGCCCAATGGCGGGAGGTGCAGGATTATGCCCTGGCCCTGTTCGCCCGCGGCCAGACCATGGCGGCGGCGCGCGGCCTGATCCTCGCCGACACCAAATACGAGTTCGGCACCGATGCAGCGGGCCGCATCGTGCTGGCCGACGAAATCCACACCCCGGACAGCAGCCGCTTCTGGTTCGCCCGGAGCTACCCCGACCGCTTCGCCCGCGGCGAGCCGCCGGAAAGCTTCGACAAGGACGTGGTGCGCGCCTGGGTGGCGGCGCGCTGCGACCCGTACCGCGACCCCATCCCGCCGATCCCGCCGGACATCGTGCTGCACACGGCTTCGGTCTATATCCGCGCGTTCGAGACCCTCACCGGCCAGGATTTTGTGGCACCTCCCCCGGGGCCGCCGCTGGACCGCATCCGGGGCGCGCTGGCCGGCTGGCTGGCGCCCTGAGCGCGGTCAGCGCGGCAGCCAGCCCAGCAGCAGGGTGAGCGTCAGCATCGCCAGAGCGGTGCTGACCACCACCGTGCTGGCGGATGCCTCCATCATCGTCTCGTAGCGGCGGGCGAGCAGAAAGGCGTTGGCGCCGGTGGGCAGCCCCGAGGCCAGCACCACCACCGAGAAGGCCAGCCCGCGCACCCCGACACCATAGGCGAGCAGCGCCACCAGCGCCGGCATGGCCACCAGCTTGAACAGCGCCGCCAGGGCAACCTCAGGCAGGCCCGACCAGCCGGCCGGGCGCGGCAGCGTGGCGCCGAGGCAGAACAGCGCGAGTGGCGGCCCGGCGGCGCCGATCAGGGCGAGGAAACGGTGCAACGGAACGGGCATGGCGAATCCGGTGGCCCGCCAGGCAAAGGCGAGCAGGATCGATACCACCACCGGATTGCGCAGCAATCCCAACAGCGCCGCGCGCAGCACCCCGAGCGGGCTGTGCCCGCCACCGGCCTCAACGAGCACGGTGGCGAGCGGCAGCAGCACGGAGGTGTGGAACGCGACCACCGCCAGCAGGGTGGCAACGCCCTCCGATCCGTATGCCGCATCAATAACCGGGACGCCGAGCAGGACGGTGTTGCCGTAGACGCAGTTCAGCCCGAACAACGCGGCGCTGGCGAGCTTGGCGCCCAGCAGCGCGCGCGCCAGCAGCAGCGCGAGCACGAACAGGATAAGCGCGCCGGCAAGGAACGATCCGGCCACATCGAGCAGGCGCAGCGGCGGGGCCTCGGCGACCGAGGCGAACAGCAGCGCCGGAATGGCGGTGTAGAACACGAAATCGGTCATGCCGCGCACCGCGGCGGGCTCCATCAGCCGCAACCGGATGGCCAGCGCGCCCATGCCGATGAGGGCAAAAACCGGGGCGACAATCCCGAACAGAACGCTCACGCGGCGTCGGGTTCGCCGTACGAGAGGGCCCAGTCGGGTGACCAGAACCAGCAGCGCTCGGGGGTGGGCGGCGGCGGGCGGCGATAGCTGTGGACGAACTCGATGCCGCCGCGGATGAAGGCACGGTCGAGCCCTTCGCGCAGCGCGGGCGTGCCGGCCAGGGTGCCCTCGGCGCAGACGAAGGCGCACGGCGTGAGGTGGCGCACCGCAATGCCGGCGGCGGTGCGCATGCAGGCGAGCACCGCGCCGTGGCCGGAATGGCGCCGCGCCTCGCCACGGGCGCGGGTCGCCGGAACGCCGAGCGGAAACACCAGCGTGCCACCGTCGGGCAGATTGTCGATCCAGCGCCGGGCGGGGTCGGCGACGGCGAAATTGACGTAGATGCGGTCCACCGGTCCGTCCGGCCACTGGGCGCCATCGCCTTCCAGCGCCGTCACATTGGGCCAGGGACGCAGATTGGCGCGGGCAGCCTCGGCCAGATGCGGCTCGTATTCGATGGCGATGACGCGGCCCTGCGGGCCGGCCAGTTCGGCCAGCAGGGCGGTGTAATAGCCGGCCCCGGCGCCGACATGCAGCACCCGGTCGCCCGGCCGCACGCCGAGATGGTGCAGCATAAGCGCATGCAGCGAAGGGCTGCCGTTGTTCAGGCCGCGCGCACGGTCGAGCACGACCAGCACGTCCTCATACAGCGGTCGCGGGTCGTCGCCGGCCAGCTCGATCGCGCCGACCGAAGGGTCGAGGAGGGTCCACGGGCCGGGGCCGAGGAAATCCTCGCGCGGGACGGTGGCCAGCACACGCTCCACCGCGGCGTCCTCGATGCCGGCGATGCGCATCATGCGGGCGGCGTAGTCACGGCGCAGGGCGGCGAGGTCGGTCATGCACCGAACTCCGCAATGAAGCCGGGCAATCCGCTGAGCCGGCTGGTGGCCAGCCGGGCAGCATGCAGCACGGCGCGGCAGCCGGCCAGCGCGGTGTCGAAGGCGGCGTTGACCAGCACGTGGTCGAACTCGGGGGCGTGGGCGATCTCGGCGCGGGCGGTTTGCATGCGCCGGGTGATTTCCGCCGCGTCGTCGGTGCCGCGGCCGCGCAGCCGCGCTTCCAGCACCGCCAGCGAGGGCGGCAGCACGAACAGGCCGACCACGTCCGCGGGCAGGGCGGCGCGCAACTGGCGATGGCCCTGCCAATCGATGTCGAACACCACGTCGCGGCCGGCGGCCAGGGCGGCTTCCACCGGGGCGCGCGGGGTGCCGTAGCCGCGGCCATAGACGCGCGCCCATTCCAGCAGCTCGCCGGACGCCACCAGCGCCTCGAACTGGGCCTCGGTGCGGAAGAAGTAGTGGGCCCCCTCCTCCTCGTGGGCACGGGGCGCGCGGGTGGTAACGCTGACGGACAGAGCAAGGTTCGATTCAGTCGCCAGCAGCGCCCGGGTTAACGAGCTTTTCCCGGCCCCCGACGGGGCAGAGATCACCAGGCAAACGCCACGCCGAAAAAGGGGTCCAGGGGCCAAAGGCCCCTGGTGGGGTGCAGGGGCAAAGCCACCGCGCGAAGGCGCGCTGCGCGCTTGGCCGGGGTCCGGGGCAGCGCCCCGGCTGCTCCCTTCCTGAGCCGGATCACGTATCATTCGATATTCTGCACCTGCTCACGCAACTGCTCGATAGCGGCCTTCAGCCGCAGCCCGGTGCTGGTGAGCGCCGCCGAGGCCGACTTGCTGCACAGCGTGTTGGCCTCGCGGTTGAACTCCTGGACCAGAAAATCGAACCGCCGGCCGATGGCGGTTGCCTCGGTCAGCAGCGCATCGGCGGCATGCAGATGGGCATCCAGCCGGTCGAGTTCCTCGCGCACGTCCGAGCGGGACGCCAGCAGGGCGACTTCCTGGGCGATGCGTTCCTCGGGCAGCGCGGGCACCTCGCCGAGCAGGGCCTGCACCGAGTCCAGCATGCGGGCGCGCTGGGCGGCCGGCTGGTCGGCGGCCTGGATGCCGGCGGTGGCGCGCAGGGCGGCGATTTCGTCCAGCAGGCGGCGCAGCGTGAGGGCGAGGCGGGCGCCTTCGCCGCGGCGGGCGGCGACCAGGGCCGCCAGAGCGGTAGCGAATCCGTCGCGGAAGGCGGCCTCGCGGGTGACGGCGATGGTGTCGTCCTCGCTGGTGGCGGCCGGGCGCAGCACGCCGGGCAGTGCCAGCAGGGCTTCGGCACGCGGCGGCGGCGCGCCGGGGATGCGGGCGGCGAGGTCGGTGGCCAGCAGCAGCACCTGCTCCAGCGCCGCCGGGTCGGGGGCAAGGCGGGGCTGGTCGTCGCGCTTGACCGTGAGGCCGGCGTTGACGTTGCCGCGCCTCAGCTGTTTTGCCGCGAGTTCGCGCAGGGCAGGCTCCAGGGCATCGAGCCCGGGCGGCAGGCGGAAGCGCAGTTCCAGGCCACGGCCGTTGACGCTGCGCAGTTCCCAGGCCCAGGCGAGCCCCTCGGCGACTCCCTCGGTGCGGGCGAATCCGGTCATCGAGGCGATATCAGCGGCGGCAGGCGGGGCGGTCATGCATGCGGGTCCTTCAACACGCGCGACGTTCTAGCAGCGCCGGGGTAGTCTCGGAACATGGTTGCCTATTATCGTTCAGTTCTGATTACCGGCGCCTCCAGCGGGCTCGGGCGCGCCCTGGCGGTGGAATGCGCCGCCCCCGGGGGCGGGTTGCACCTGTCCGGGCGCGATGTGGCGCGGCTGGAGGCAACGGCGGCGGCGTGCCGGGCGCGTGGGGCGGCGGTGCAGACGCGGGTGCTGGACGTGTGCGACGAAGCGGCGATGGCGGCCTGGATCACGGGCGCCGGCCGGCTTGATCTGGTGGTGGCGAATGCGGGCATCTCGGCCGGCACCGGGCGCGGCCGGGCGGAGAGTGCGGCGCAGACGCGGGCGGTGTTCGCGGCCAACCTGGATGGCATGCTGAACACGGCGCTGCCGGCGCTGACGGCGATGCGGGCCCAGGCGCCGGGGCCGGACGGGGTGCGCGGGCGGATCGCCGTGGTGGCGTCGATCGCCGGCTTCGTGCCGGCGCCCGGCGCGCCGGCTTATTGCGCCAGCAAGGCGGCCGCGGATTCCTGGACGGTGGCGGCGGCGCAGACGGCGCGGCGCGACGGGATCGTCATGACCAGCCTCTGCCCGGGCTACGTGCGCACGGCGATGACGGCGCGCAATCGCTTCCCGATGCCCGGGCTGATGGAGGCCGACCGCGCGGCGCGGATCATGCTGCGCGGCATCGCGGCGGGGCGCCGGCGGGTGGTGTTCCCGTGGTGGATGGGGGTCGCGGCCCGGCTGGTCGGGCTGCTGCCGCCGCGCCTGTCAGGCGCGCTGCTGTCGATCCCGCCCGGCAAGGACGGGTTGCCCGGCGAGCCCTGACGGCGCAGATCGCGCGTGCGAAGGCACACAGGGAAAACAAGAATGCAGCACGGCAACACCAGCATGCAGCTGGATTTTCCCACCTGCGGCCATGTCGCGAAGGCATCGGAAGGCTAAACGTTCGTGCCGGAGGTGCAGCGTCCGGCGGCCCGGTAACCCACGGATCTCGTCGCGGTCGGCGAACGAGCCCGAGGTATACTGTTTTTTGATACATGGAAATCGCGCGTGGGTTGTGCAAGATGACGTGAATTTACGCCGGCGCCCTCGGGTCGGCGGGACTGTTCCGGGTCAACAACGGAGGGCCGACCAGCGACGCAAGCGCCCGACCAGGACCTGGATACAAGGAAGCTGATCCGGTCCGAGCGGCTGCGCTCGGTGCTGGGCCAGACTCCGTTGGTGCTCGGCACCACGATGTTCAACGCGGTGCTGGCCGCCGCGGTGTTGGCGGCGTCGGCAGGCGAAGCGCAGGCTTGGTTCTGGCTGGGAATGATGCTGGCAGTGTCGCTGGCGCGCGGCCTGGGCTGGTGGGCGCTGCGGCGCAGCACGGACGAGCGCCACCAGTGGCTGCTGGCCATCGGCGGCAGCGCATGCGGCGGTGTGCTGTGGGGGGCGCTGTGCCTGCTCACCTACCCGTCCGCCGAGACCTATCAGCTCTTCGTGGCCTTCGTGGTCGGCGGCATGTGCGCCGGTTCGGTCGCGGCCTATGGCGCCCATTTTCCCGCCGCCGCGGCGTTCGTGCTGCCCGCGAGCCTGCCACTGGCGGTGCGCTTCCTGTTGGAGAGCCAGAAGCTGGGGACCGTTTCCGCAATCATGGTGGTGCTGTTCGCCGGCGGCATGCTGCGGATCGGCTGGATCTCGCACCGCAGCTTCGGCGCGCTGTTCCGGCTGCAGGCGGAGCTGGCCCGCCGAACCGCCTCGCTGGACGCCGCCGAGGCGCAGCTGCGGGCCGAAATCGCCGAGCACCAGGCCACCGAAGCGGCGCTGCGCCATGTGCAGAAGATGGAGGCGATCGGCCAGCTCACCAGCGGCATTGCGCACGACTTCAACAACATGCTGGCGGCGATCAGCGGCAACCTGCAGCTCATCCGCGACCTCGCCAGTGCGGACGGGCCGATCCGCCGTCACGCGGAAGCAGGCGAGCGAGCGGTGGATCGCGGGGCGAAGCTGGTGGCCTCGCTGCTCGGCTTCGCCCGCCCGGCCGACGCCGCGACTGAAACCGTGCAGATAAACGCCCTGCTGAAGGATTTCCTGCCGCTGCTGCGCCGGGCCGCGGCGCCCTGCCGGCTGGAGACGCGGCTGGCGGCCAACCTGCCGGGCTGCGCGGTCGAGGCGGCGCAGTTCCAGTCGGCGGTGCTGAACCTGGTGATCAACGCCCGCGACGCGAGCCCTGGCGGCGGCATGGTGACGCTGGCGACGACCCTGGCCGAAACGGAGGCCGAGGGCCGGCCGGGCGGGTTCGTGGCCGTATCGGTGGCCGACACCGGCTCGGGCATGACGGAGGAGGTGCGGGCACGCGCCGTCGAACCGTTCTTCACCACCAAGCCGCCGGGCAAGGGCAGCGGACTCGGTCTGGCGCAGGTGTTTTCATTCGCCCGCAGTGCCGGCGGCCATGCGACGCTGCAGAGCACGCCCGGGATGGGAACGGTGGTGACGCTGTTTCTGCCGGAAGCGGGGTTCCTGCCGGATGCGCCGCGGTGACGCGAGGCCAGGAAGCGTAAAGGGTCGGGGCCAGGGGGCATCCGGTGGCACGGGGGCCCCGGCAGATTGGGCTGACAGATCAGCCAGGGGCCCCCGCAGGGTCGGCGGAAGAGATCACGTCAGTTACGCCGGGCGAGACCGATGCTGCTCTGCTCCGGTACGCGTGTCAGCACGGGCCTGGTCTTGCGACGCGTCGGAGTTCGGGGCCTCGCTGCGCCGTTCGCCAGACTGAGTCACGTCGTCGTTGCACAGCGGCCACATGGAAGGGAAAAGACGCCAAGCCATGATACAGGCTCCTTCATTGGTGAGGTTTGTATATTGCCATCCAAAACGGAAGTTGCAAGCTTTTCGTTCCTTGTTGAACGCCGAGTTTTTGTAATATCTTGTGTCAGAAGATCGTGCTGCAATGCAACAATGAGCCGCTGCATGAAACCACAGGAGCAGCGTTCACAGATATTTTAACCATTATCTGGGAAAATTCTGTTAAAATTTCTGTTATCGGTTCGGTCACAAGCCGTATTACGTGGACAATACCGCGGCACGCAGTCTCAGGTTTCGGGCTACGGCTTGCCTCTGCAAGACCATATCATTCTGGCGTGAATATCCCGGTGAACGCGCCGGGCAGAGCCCGTCACAGAACGTGATCACAGACGCACGATGTCAGGTCGGACGCACCCGGCACGCTGCCCGCGCACCGGGCGCCGGCATCACAGCAGGCGCACCAGCCGGTCGAACTCAGCCACGGTCAGGGTCTCCGCCCGCCGTTCCGGCGCGATGCCGGCGCGCGCCAGCAGCGCCTCTCCACCTAGCCCGCGCAAGGCGCCGCGCAGCATCTTGCGGCGCTGCCCGAACGCCGCCGCGGTCAGCCGCTCCATCGCCGCGAACAGCGCCGGCTCGGGCTGCGCCGGATGCGGCGTCAGCACCACCACCGCCGACCACACTTTCGGCGGCGGCACGAAGGCGGCCGGCGGAACGCGCAGACGCATCTCCGCCGTGCCGCACCATTGCGCCAGCACGGAAAGCCGTCCGCGGGCCGGCGTTGCCGGTGCCGCGCAGATCCGCTCGGCCACTTCCAGCTGGAACATCAGGGTCAGCCGCTCCCAGCACCCGGCCTGGCGCAGCCAGCCCACCAGCAACGGCGAGGCCAGGTTGTAGGGCAGATTGGCCACGATCTGCCGCGGCGCCGGCACCAGGCCGGCGAGATCGACCGCCATCGCGTCGCCCGCCACCACAAGCAGCCGTTCCCCGGCCTCGGCCTGCAATTCCTGCATGGCGCCGACCGCGCGCGCATCGATCTCCACCACGGTCACATCGGCCGCCCCGGTGGCCAGCAGCGCCCGGGTCAGCCCGCCCGGCCCCGGCCCCACCTCCACCACGTGCCGCCCGTCCAGCGTCCCGGCCTGCCGGGCGATACGCGCCGTCAGGTTGGCGTCGAGGAGAAAATGCTGGCCAAGTGAACGGCGGGCATCCAGCCCGTGCCGGGCGATGACATCCCGCAGCGAAGGCAGCGGGGGCAGCGGCGCCGGTCCGCCCACGCGTGGTTCAGGAGCGCTGATCGATCACCGCCCGCCGCTGCAGGTCGCGCATGAGCTGGCGCGAGGCCAGTTCCACCCGCTCGTTCAGGATGCGCTCGGTCAGCTCCTTCTTGCTCGGCACGCCCAGGTTCTTCTCCTCACGGGTGCACACCATGAGCACCGCCACGCCGTCCTCGGCCACCAGGGGCTGGCTCGCCTTGCCCAGCGGCAACGTCGTCAGGAGCTGGCGCAGCGCCGGCACGCCGACCCCCTCGACGCGCAACTCGCCCGGATCGGCCGGCCGGGCGCTGCCGGCGGCCTGGTTGGCGGCCTCCATCTCCTCGCAGCTCTTGGCCGAAGCGGAAATCCGGCGCGCCTGCTCCAGCACCTGCTGCTGCTGCGCCGTCGGCGCGGTCGGATCGAGCCGCGCGGTGAACGCCAGGAAAACCTGGCGCACCGTCGCCATGGTGGCCGGGTCGTGGCCGATCTCCCGCTTGGCGCGCAGCGTCACGATGGACAGCCCGCCCGGCACCTGGATCGGGTTGCTGATCGCGCCCGGCGGCATCTCCTGCAGCACCCGCACCACCGCCGGGTCAAGCTGGTTCGGCTGCACCCAGCCCTCTTCGCCGCCTTGCAGCGCGGTCTGGCTCTGGCTGAACTGCGCCGCCACCACCGGGAAGGGCGCGCCGAGCCGGAGCTGCTGGATGATCGTGTCGGCAAACCGCCGCGCCCCGTCGGCCTGCGCCGGTTCAGCGATCGGAACGAAGATCTCGGCGACGCGGAACTCCTGCTGACCGGTCTGCGCCTGCAGCAGGTTGGCCTGCTCCTGGAGGTCGGCCTCGCTGACCTCGGTCTGCTGACCCAGCACCTGGCGCAGCACCCGGCCCCAGCCGATCTGCACCCGCACCTGGTCGATGAGGGTGCGGAACTCCACCCCGTCGGCCGACAGGCGCCGGCGCAGCGTACCTTCCTGCATGTTGTTGCGCTGCTCGATCTCGCCAATGGCGCCCGCGATCTCGGCGTCCTGCACGACGATGTGCCGGCGCTGCAGTTCCTGCAGCCGCAGCCGCTCGTCGATCAGCTGCCGGGTGACCTGCGGCGTCAGCCGGTCCAGCACGTCCGGGGCTGCGGGCATGCCGGTGGACAGGGCGAACAGCCGGCGCCGGTTTTCCACATCGGCGTAGCTGATCACGTCGCCGTTCACGATCGCGACGATCCGCGCGGCATTGGGGCCGGCGGCATCGGTCAGCGGTGCGCCCCGGGGCTGCGCGGCGTCATGCGGGGCGTCGCGCGGCTGGGCGGGCGCCGGCGCCGGTGCCATCAGCCAGGCCAGAGCCGCGAGCAGCGTCAGACCCGGCAGGCGCGGGCAGGAAAGGCACAGGTTCATGGGCGGTCAGACCTCCTGGGGTATCGGCTGCGGTGCCGCCTCACATCGGGTGAAAGCCGAACTGCCCGACAGTCTTGAACGTGATCTGGAACATCACCGCGCTGTCGCCATGATCGCCGCCGATGGACGTATAGCGCTTGTAAGCGTTCACCGCGAAGATGAAGCATTCGTCCTCATAGGAGCCGGTGACCACGACCAGGTCCATCTGGTCGGTGCGCACGTCGGCCCGCGCGGACGTCGCAAGCTTCCATGGCCCGAACCGCGAACTCGCCCCGACCGAGATCTCGTTGCGCGGTGCCGGATAGGGCTCGGTGGGGCTGGTCCCGGCCTTCCCGGTGGCGCCCCAGAACTCCCCGGTCGGCGGGTAATCGTAGTACGTATACGGATTGACCGAGCTATAAATATAGCCCGTTGAGAGTCGCAGCGCCTGCGGCCCGGCGCTGGCCAGAATGTCGGCGAACGGCACCGACATCTGGTCGTGCGGGTTGAACCGCGCCCGCCCGGTCAGGTCGAAATACGACCCGGGCGTGAACGACACCCGGCTGACCACATCCGACAGCTGGTTCTCCAGCCCCGATCCGATCAGCCAGGGCGAGCTTTGCTGCACCCGGTAGCCTTCCCCGACCAGCCCATCCAAAGACGCCCCGCCGGGGAAGTTCCAGGCCCCGCGCAGCCCCGCGTTCATCCGGATGCCGCCCTCCAGCCTGTCCACCCCGCTGAAACGGTTCAGCGCGAACAGGTTGGCGTCGGTCAGTTCCTGGTCGAGGCTGTCCTCGTTCGGCACCCGCGAGGTGGAGACCGTGGTGCCGTTCGCGAGCGTGGTGAAGCCGTATTTCGACCCGTTCGGCGCCACGATCAGCTGGGCAATCGGCTCGACGGTCTGGGTGCCCCAGCTGCCGGCATCGCGCACCAGCGGCAGGCGCACTTCGGTGGCCGCCGTCGGCATGGCCTGCGCCGTCTGCACCGTGCCCGAGTCGCCGAAATTCGGCAGGCCATTGAAGTAATGGGCGTCATAGGCGGTGCTGTCGACGTGAAAGGTGAGTTTCCACAGGTCGCCGAGTTGCCCGACGAACGGCCGCTGCCAGTCCAGGCTCAGCCGGGCGCGCTCGGTGGAGGTGCCGGTCTGGCGCATCACGTTGAAGAAGCCGGTGTCCACCGACAGCCGTCCGCCCAGCGGGTCGGGCTCGCCGAAATAGCTGTATTCGTAGCGCGGCAATACATAGGGCAGGTGGCTGGTGACGATGGTGCCATTGAGAATGCTCTGGTAGGAGCGCGCGTCCAGGCGCGAATACGAGCCCTGCCCGAACCCCTCCAGCCAGATCGAGCTGGCCAGCACCGGCACCAGGCCGTTGGGCACCATGTAGTCGCGCAAATAGTTGGTGCTGCTGGCCCGGTTGATGTCGAAGCCCCAGCGCCAGGTATCGTCGATGGTGAAATCGCCGCGGGTGAACAGGTGCCAGCCCACGCCGCCTTCGTCACCGGCCACCGAGCCGCGCACCGTGATCTTGCCGTCGTTGAATACCTGCCGGTACTCGCCAAACACACCGCCGCCCTGCTTGGCGGAAACGATCGGCGTGATCGTCGCGTCCGACTGGTTGCCGATCACCCAGTAGTACGGCACCGCGAAGAAGGCGCCGAGATGGGTGGAAACGCCCATGTTCGGCACCAGGATGCCGCTGGCCCGCCGCACCGACGGGTCGGGATGCGCCATGAACGGCAAATAGAAGACCGGCACGCCGTAGATGTCCACCACCGCGTCGGTGTACTCGATCTTCTGGTTCTCGACATCCTGCACCGCCGAACGGGCGCGGATGTCCCATAACGGCGGCGAGGAAGGGTCGTCCTTGCACAGGTTGCAGGTGCTGTAGATGGCCCGGCTGAGTTCGTTAATGCTGGCGTCGGTGCGGCGCGCCCCGTTGGCGGCCAGCCGCCCGTTCTGCGGCAGCAGCGCGCGCAGGTCGCGCAACACGCCGTTTTTCATGTCTTCGCTCAGCTCGGCATACTCGGAGAACAGCACCTGCCCGTCCGGCTCCACCAGCACCACGTTGCCGGTCGCCGCCGCCACGCCGGTGTTGCGGTCGTAGGTGACGCGATCGGCCCGCAGGATGCGATCGCCCTGCCAGATTTCCACGTGCCCGTTCAGCGTCACCAGCGCGCCGTCGCGGTCGTAATCGGCCGAGTCGGCCTGATAGAAGACCGGTTGGTCACGCGACACCGGCTCCGTATGCGTCATGGTGCGCAACTGCGCCTGCGCCGTTACCGCCGGCACCGCCCCCAGCACCGTCACGACGACCGCCAGGGGCGCCCCCAGCTTCCGCCCGCGTCGCCGTGCCCGCCTCGCCCGTAATTCCGCCATGCTCAGCCGTCTTCCAGATGCAGCAGCAGCGCCACGCTGAGCATCAGCCCAGAAGCGGCAGGGGCCCAGGCCGCCAGCGAAGGCGGCAGGGCGCCGGACTGGCCGAACTCCTCGGCCACCTTCGATATCATGAACAGCGCAAACCCGGCGGCGACCCCGCTGCCGATCATCTGCGCCACCCCGCCGCGACGCGACGACCGCATCGAGAACCCCGCCGCCAGCAGCGTCATGGTGCCGGCCAGCAGCGGCAGCGCCAGCAGCGTCTGAAACTGCAGCCGGTGGCGGATCGACGAGAAGCCGGAGTGTTCCAGCAGGGCAATGAAACCGGGCAGCGCCCAAAACGACAACGTGTCCGGCGGCGCGAAGCTCTCCTGCACGCGCGCCACGGTCATGTTGGTGGCCAGCGCCAGCGCGCGCGGCGGCGAGGGCAGATGGCCGGGCAGGATGGTGCGCGCATTGCTGAGCTGCCAATCGCCGTCGCCAAGCTGTGCCTGGCTCGCCTCCACCCGCTGCAGCAGGTGGTCGTTGGCGTCCAGGCGGAAGATACTGACCTCATTGGCGATCAGCGCGCCGTCGCGCAGGTTGACCACGTGCGCGTGCAAAATCGCCACCCCCTGCGGCGTCAGTTCCGCATCGGACTGGCGCAGCCAGAGCTGGCCGCCGTTCAGCGCGAGCGGCCCTCCGCCGGTGCGCAGATAGGCATTGTCCATCGCCTCCGCCCGCCCCCGCATCACCGCCGATATCGGGCTGACGGCCGCGGTGGCAAAGGCGCCCAGCGCCACCGCGCACATCAGCGGCGCGGCCAGGAACTGCCAAGCCGACACGCCGGAGGCCCGCGCCACGATCAGCTCGGACGAGCGGGTCAGCCGCCAGAACGCCAGGATGCCGCCAAGCAGCACCGCAAAGGGCAGAATCTGCATGCTGATCCAGGGCAGGCGCAGCGCGCCGATCTCGGCCACGATGGCGAAGGTAGCGTCCGGCTTGGTCGCCGACCGGCGCAGCAATTCGATGAAGTCGAACAGCCAGATCAGCCCGGTCAGGGCGGCCAGCATGCCGGTGACCGACAGCACGAACACGCGGGCGACGTAGAGCGACAGGGTGGGGGCGATCAGCACCGGATCAGGTTGCCCCCAGCTTCAGCTGCAGCGTGGCCGGCATCAGCCGGAACTGCGGCCCGAACAGCGCCCAGCCGCACAGCACGCCCGGCGCCAGCGTGTTCACCCAGATCAGCGGAATCAGGGTCAACTGCTTGGCCGCGAGGTTGTTCAGCATCAGCTGCAGCGCCAGCAATCCGACCACCGCCAGCACGGCGATCATCGGCCGCAACAGCCCGCCATGGCGGCGGAATGTCCCCATCAGCACCGCCACCAGCGCCACCATGGTGAACGACAGCGCGGTCAGCGGCGCCGACATCCGCCGGTGCGCCTCCACCCGCAGCTTCGCGCGGTCGCGCGCCTGCACCGAGCCCGCCGGCGGGTTGAACAACTCGGCGATCGACATCTCGGTCATGTCGCGGAAGCGCTGCTCCTCGCCGCGCGAATTGCTGGCGAGATCGATCGCATTCTCGGCGAAGGTCAACACGTTCAGCCGCCCGGTCTGGCGGTCGATCTCCTGGCGGCTGCCCGTCATCAGCAGCACCCGCGGCGTGCCCTCGGACCCGACCAGACGGCCGCGCTCGGCCAGGATGGTGGCCGGGTTGTTCCGGTCGCGCGCATCCTCGATAAGAATACCCCGCAGCAGCCCATCGGAGTCGCGCGCCCGGATATACACCGTCAGGTCTTCCGACACCGGCGTGAACACTCCCTCCTGCAACAGGAAGGCGGCAACCCGGTTGCGGATTTCGAACTGGTACTGGCGGAACGCTCCGGATGCCGCCGGCACTACCCACAGGTTCAGTGCGTAGCCCAGCCCCACGGCGACCGCCGCCACCGCCAGCGCCGGCCGCGCCAGCGCCAGCGGCGACAATCCGGCCGCGCGCATGACGGTGAGTTCCCGGTCGCCGGCCAGACGCTGGTAGATGAACTGCACCACCACGTAGGTGGTGATCGGCAGGATGACCGAGACGAAATACGGAATCTGCAGGCTGGACAGCTCCAGGAACACCCGTAGCGACAGCCCGCGGTTGACCACCATCTCGACGAAGCGCAGCGACTGGGTCAGCCAGATCAGCGCCACCAGCCCAGCCGTGACGGCGAACAGCGCCGCCAGCAGCTGGCGGAACACGTAGTGGTCGATCTGGCTGACGAACAGGCCGACGCGGGCGCGCAGTATCCTCATGCCGGCACTGTAGCGGCCCCTTCATGCCCGGCCAAACCGCAAAGCGCGACACGCCGGCAACGACCCGGTCATGGCAACACCTTGCCCGGATTCATCAGCCCGAGCGGGTCGAAGGCCGCCTTGATCCGTCGCATCGCCGCCAGCTCCGCCCCGCCGCGCCATTCCGGCATCATGTAGGGCTTCAGCTTGCCCACCCCGTGCTCGGCCGAGAAGCTGCCGCCGAGGTCGCGCACCACCGCGCCCACCGCGTCCATGATGTCGTGGTCACGCGCCAGAAAGGCGGCCGGGTCCATGCCGTCCGGCTGCACCAGATTAAAATGGATGTTGCCGTCGCCCAGATGGCCGAACGGCGCGATCTGGATGTCCGGCAGCAGCGCCCGGCAGGCCGCCGAGGCGCGCGCGATCAGCTCCGGCATGGTCGAGACCGGCACCGAGACATCGTTCTTGACGTTTGCGCCTTCGCGTTTCTGCGCTTCGGCATGTTCCTCGCGCAGCCGCCACAGCGCCGCGCGCTGGGCCACGCTTTCGGCAATCACGGCATCGCTTACCACGCCGTCCTCCAGCGCCCCCTCCAGCACCTCCTCCATCGCCCTCCGCAGCCCGGCGCCGGGCCGCGGCGTCGCCAGTTCCACCAGGACAAAATGCCCGGCCGGCGCGGTCAGGGGCAGGGCCGTCCCGGGGATGTGCCGCAGCACCAGGGCCACCCCCAGTCCGGACATGTATTCGAATGCCTGCACGGCGGCGGTGTCGTACGAGCGGAACCGGCGGAACAGGTCGAGCGCCGCGTCGCACGACGGCAGCGCGCACAACGCCACCTCAACCTCGCGCGGCCGGGGTTCCAGCTTCAGCACCGCGGCGGTGATGATGCCCAGCGTGCCCTCGGCGCCGACGAACAACTGGCGCAGGCAATAACCGGTATTGTCCTTGCGCAGCCGGCGCAGTCCTTCCCAGACCTCGCCGTCGGGCAGCACCACCTCCAGGCCCAGCACCAGGTCGCGCGCATTCCCGTAGCGCACGGTGTTGTTGCCGCCGGCATTGGTGGACAGAATGCCGCCGATCTGCGCCGTGCCCTCCGAGGCGATGGACAGCGGCAACAGACAGTTTTCGATCGCCGCCGCGTCCTGGGCTGCCTTCAGCGTGACCCCGGCTTCCACCGTCAGCGTCATGTCCAGGGCATCCAGCGCGAGCACACGGTTCAGCCGCGCGAGGGACAGCACCACCTCGCTGCCGTCCTCGGCCGGCACGGCACCGCCGACCATGGAGGTATTGCCGCCCTGCGGCACCACCGCAACCCCGGCCGCCATGCAGGCACGCACCACCGCCGCCACCTCCGCCGTATCCGCCGGCCGCGCCACGGCCAGCGGCCGGCCGCGGTACAGCCGCCGCCAGTCCTCGCCATAGGGCGCCATGTCGGCAGGATCGGTCAGCAACCCGCGCGGGCCGAGCATCGCGGCAAGCCGCGCCACCAGCCCCGCACGGTCGGTGGCCGGGATGGAGCGCGGGGGCGGCGAGTCGGGCATGGCGAGACCTCCGGGGGTGAGTCTAGCGCCTTGGGGGGTTGGGGTGAAGCAAGGCCAGGGCTCTGCCCTGGACCCGCCAAGGGCCGAGAGGCCCCTGGACCCCATTCGTTTTGAGGGCTTTGGGAAGAGGGGGGTGAGGAGGGGCCGCAACATCTCCTCACCCCCCTCTTCCCAAAGCCCTTAAGTGATGGGGTCCAGGGGCCTCTCGGCCCTTGGCAGGGTCCAGGGGCAGAGCCCCTGGCCTTGCCTTGACACACTCACCCCCGCGGCGCCGCCGCCCGCTGCAGGCGGTCATTGATCGCCAGCCCCAGCCCCTCCTCCGGCACCGGCATCACGGCAATGCCGCGCAGGCCGAGCCGGCGGCCCGCCTCGTCCAGCGTCCGCAGCCCGGCGAACAGGTTGGCCGCCGCCTCCGCCAGATCGCAGGCCGCGCTCAGCTGGAACACCGTCCCCGCCCCTTCCGGCGCCGGCCCGAAAGCGAGCAGCGCCTCGTCGGCCGCGGCCTCGCGCGCCTGCAGCCGCACCGGCAGCGCCGGCGCGTAGTGCGACGCCAGCAGCCCCGGCGAGCGCAGCGTGCCCCCGGCCAGCGCCACCGCAGGCGGCGCAGCGCGGTCGATCGCGCCGACCACAGCAACAATCGCCTCGCGCGTCACCCCGCCGGGCCGGAGGAGAACGGGGCGTGCGCCGGTGACGTCGAGCACGGTGGATTCCACCCCCACCTGGCACGGCCCGCTGTCCAGCACGGCGTCGATCCGGCCCGACAGCCCGGCCAGCACATGCGCCGCATTGGTCGGGCTCACCTGCCCCGAGCGGTTGGCCGAGGGAGCCGCCACCGGACGCCCCAGCGCGCGCAACAGCGCCAGCGCATCGGCATGTGCCGGCACCCGCACCGCCAGCGTTTCCAGCCCCGCACCGGCCAGCAGCGCCACCGGGCAGGCGACGCGCCGCCGCAGCACCAGCGACAGCGGACCCGGCCAGAACGCTGCGGCCAGGCGACGCGCCGCCGGGGTCGCCTCGACATCGTCGAACGCCGCCTGCGCATCAGCATAATGGCAGATCAGCGGGTTGAAATGCGGCCGCCCCTTGGCGGCGAAGATGGCCGCCACCGCGCGGCCGTTGGCGGCGTCGGCACCCAGGCCGTAAACCGTCTCGGTGGCGAAGGCCACCAGGCCGCCGCCACCCAGCAGATCGGCGGCGCGGGCCAGACCGGCCGCATCCGGGCGCAGCAACTCGGTCACGTCCGGCCGGTCGCGTAGAAATGCGGGTTCACCCAGCCCGGCTTGCCGTAATGCAGAATCGCGTCGGTCTCGACCACCCGTACCGCCCCACCGGCCGCCTCCAGCACGGCCTGTGATGCGCAGGTGTCCCACTCCATGGTGGTGCCGAAGCGCGGATACAGGTCCGCCCTCCCCTCGGCGAGCAGGCAGAATTTCAGCGCCGAACCGATGTTGAGCGTCGAGGCCACCGGCCGCCGCGCCAGGAACGGCGCCATGCGCGGGTCCTTCCCGTGGTGCCGGCTGGCCACCACGGCGATGCCCTCCGCCGGCGGATACCGCGCCGCGATGGGCTGCTCGCCGGCAACCGAGCGCTTGACCGCGCCGCGTCCGACGATGCCGCCATAAATCGCCCCCTGGGCGGGCGCCCCGACCACCCCCAGCACCGGCGCGCCGTCGCGCACCAAGCCGATGCACACGGCGAAATCATCGTTGCCGGCGGCGAACTCGCGGGTGCCGTCCAGCGGATCGACGCACCAGAAGCTGGCGGCCTGTGCGGGAACGAAGCCGGCCGCGATCTCCTCCTCGGCCACCACCGGCAACCCGGGCGTGGCGGCGCGCAGCCCGGCCGCGATCAGCAGCTCGGCCTGCTGGTCCGCCTCGGTCACCGGGGAGGAATCCGCCTTGTGCCGCGTGTCGAAGCCGTGCGCACGCACCGCCAGAATGGTCTCGCCGGCGCGGGCGGCGAGGTCGAAGGCCAGCGCCAGCAGGGAAATGTCGTCCATGGCCCCTCATAGGACGAGCGATGGCGGGGGACCAGCGGTGGCGGGCGCAAAGCCTCGGCAGTGGCGGTGCGTGGCGCCGCTGCTACAGTACTCACCCCTTGCCTTGAACCACGGAGCCCGCGCCCATGCTCGACATCTCCTTCGCCCGCTCGGCCCTGCCGAAATCCGGCGCCCTGGTGCTGCTGGCCGAGGAGGAAGGCGAGCCGGATGCGATTCGCGCGGCGGCGGACCATGCGACCGGCGGCGCGGTGACGCGCGCGCTGGAAACCACCGAGTTCAAGCCCCGGCCGGGCAAGAGCTGCACCATTCTTGCGCCCGGCGCGGGGCTGTCGCGCATCGTCGTGGTCGGCATCGGCAAGCGCGCCGAACTGAAGCCGCGCACCGCCGAGGAAGCCGGCGGCGCCATTGCGGCGGCGCTGCAGCGCGAGCCCGCCGCCGCGGTGGCCGCCGCCCAACTGACCCCGGAGCTGGCTGCCGCGCTCGCCGCCGGGGCCGCGCTGCGCAGCTACCGCTTCGACCGCTACCGCACCAATGAGAAGCCCGAGGACCGGCCGAAGCTCGCCAAGCTTATCGTGCTCTCGCCCGACCATACCCGCATCCGCGACGCCTGGGCCGCATTGCGGCCGGTGGTGGAGGGCGTGCACCTCGCGCGCGACCTGGTCAGTGAGCCGGCCAACGTGCTCAACCCGGCCGAACTGGCCGAGCGTTGCCGCGCCCTGGAAACACTTGGTCTGAAGGTCGAGGTGCTAGGGCCGCGCGAACTGGCCAAACTCGGGTTCGGGGCATTGCTGGGCGTTTCCCAGGGCAGCGCCAACGAGCCGCGCATGGTGGTCATGCACTGGAACGGCGCGTCCGGCGGCGTCACCAGTGGGGGCGTCACCAGTGCCAGGGGCAAGCGGGCGCGCGCCACCAGGCCGCTCGCCTTCGTCGGCAAGGGCGTCACCTTCGACACCGGCGGCATTTCCATCAAGCCGGCCCAGGGCATGGAGGACATGAAGTTCGACATGGCCGGCGCCGGCACCGTGATCGGGCTGATGGCGGCGCTGGCCGGACGGCAGGCCCGCGTCGATGCGATCGGCCTGGTCGGCTTGGTCGAGAACATGCCGAGCGGCACCGCCCAGCGCCCGGGCGATGTGGTGAAAACCTATTCCGGCCAGACCGTCGAGGTCATCAACACCGACGCCGAGGGCCGCCTCGTGCTCGCCGACGTGCTCTGGTACACGCAGGAAAAGCTCGACCCGCGCTGCATCATCGACGTCGCCACCCTGACCGGTGCCATGGTGATCAGCCTGGGCCACGACTACGCGGGGGTGTTCAGCAACGATGACGAGCTCGCCCAGCGGCTGCACGCCGCCGGCGAGGCCACCGGCGAGAAGGTCTGGCGCATGCCGCTGGCGGAGTCCTACGACAAGCTGATCAAGTCGGACATCGCCGACATGAAGAATGTCGCCGGCCGGCCGGCCGGCGCCATCACCGCGGCGCAGTTCCTGCAGCGATTCGTCAACGGCAAGCCCTGGGCGCATCTCGACATCGCCGGCACCGCCTGGGCCACCAAGGACAATGCGGTGGTGCCGAAGGGCGCGACCGCGTTCGGCGTGCGCCTGCTCGACCGGCTGGTGGCCGAGTACTACGAAAGTTGATCAACCCCGGGCCGGCCGGCAACCGGCCCTCGCTCCAGGGATTCGATGGCAGAGATTGGATTCTACCACCTGACCCGCACCGGTGCCGACCAGGCGCTGCCGCAACTGCTCGGCCGCACCCTGGCGGCCGGCCAGCGCGCGCTGGTGCTCTGCGGCGGCCCCGAGCGGGTGGCGTCGCTGGATGCCGCACTGTGGCTCTGTCCCGACCCGGACTGGCTGCCGCACGGCACGGCGGAATCAGGCAATGCTGAGTTGCAGCCGATCTGGCTCGCCGCCGCCGACCCGGGCGCGGCCGGCGCGCCCAACGGCGCCCGCTTCCTGTTCCTGCTCGACGGCGCGGCCTGCGCCCGGCTCGACCTGTTCGACCGCGTGTTCGACCTGTTCGATGGCGCCGATGAGGAAGCGGCGCGGGGACGCTGGGCCGCCGCCCGTGCGGCCGGCCACGCGCTGGCCTACTGGCAGCAGACGGCGCGCGGCTGGGAGCGCCGCGCCCAGGTCGCCGCTTCGCCACCCCCTGCCCCGTGAAATGGAAAGTCGGCCGGGTCAGCGATGGGTGCGGGGCACCGTGCCGGAGGCGTGCAGTTGCCGTTCCTCGGCCGCCCCGAGCAGCTCCCGCTTCAGGCGGGCGGTTGGCGGCTCCGGGCCGATGAACGTGGTCAGCATCGCGGTGGCGAAACCGCGATCGGTGATGGTGCCGACGTGACGACCGTTGGCCTGAATCTCGGCGCCGTCACGGGTAAACAGGATGCTGTAGCGGTCGCCTTTGCGCATGGCGGGCACGCCGGCGAGGAACCGCTGGAGGTCATCGGGGCGAAGCCGGCAGGGGGCAACACAGTTCTGGTCAAAGCCTTCGCGCCAAGCCGTGCGGGCACTGTCCTCGCTGACATCGTGGATGAAGCGGATGTCCAGCAGCTTCGTGTCGGCGGAGCGAAGGATATGGTCGGGATCGCTGTCCGGACGCACGAGATAGAGCCCGGCAACATAGATCGGGATCTGGAAGATCGAGTAGGTCCGCAGCGCGATGCCATTGAGCCGCAGTTCGGTCCGGTCAACAAATTGTGTGTCCGGCAGCGTCACCCCTTCCAGTTGCGCCGCGCGCGCCGGAGATGACAACGCCAAACCCATCGCCACGATGACCAGAGCCCACTTCATCGAGTCCTCCCACCTGCCGCTTTGCGATACTATTTCTAATTTTTTTCGAACGCCGGCTGCAACAGGATCAGCATGGCGGGAGGCGAGGAACGGAAGGCTGGCCCGCGGTGCTCTGGCCAGCGGTCTTCCCAGCGAGACTTGCCTGTTTCAGACGAACTGCCCGCGCAGAAAACCAAGCGCCGGCAGGGGTTTCCATTTGCGCGGGAGGTCCGCACGCCGCATCGGCACGACACTGTAGCGCGGCCTCGCCTGCCGGCAGCTTTCCAGGAAGGCGGCGTAGGCCCGCACCTGCTGCTCGCGCCAGGCGCGATCGGCCAGGGCTGCCACCCGAGTGGGAAAGATCTCGGCGACCCGACTGGTCTTGCCGATATTGGCCACCACCGCCCACATGGTGTCGTCACGGGCGGGGTTGAGTGCGATCACCTCACTCATCGGCAGGTGCTGGCATCCATAGTCTCCTTCGGCCCGCGATTCTAGAGCGCTTTCGTGCCGACGGTAAACGGCCAGCCGGCAGGCGCGGTCACCTGCCCCCACTGGACGCAAGGAAGACAAGCATGCGGCGGACCGGTCTGTACGGCGCGACGTTGCTGGCACTGGCGCTGCCGGCCGGGGCGGCACAGGCGCAGATTTTCCTGACCTATCTGAACGCCCCCCAGGACGGCGCCGATATTGCCGAGCCGCCGCGGCTGCGCCTGTCCTTCGGCGGCCCCGAACACGGTGGCCCCGAACACAGCGAACCGGCACGGGCGGCGGTGATGGACACCGGATCGACCGGCATCGTCGTCTCGGCCGCCGCCATCCCCGGGGTGGAGACCCTGCCCAGCCTCGGGCCGGGCACGCTGACCTATTCCAGTTCCGGCCGGATCATGCGCGGCACCTGGGTGCGCACGACCGCCACCGTGCAGGGCGCCAACGGGGCCTCGGTGACCACCGCGCCGATCCCGGTGCTGGCGGTGACCCGGCTCGACTGCCTGCGCACCGCGCGAAATTGCACGCCCAACCCGGCGCCACAGCATATCGCCATGCTGGGCATCGGCTTCGGCCGCCAGGGCGACCATCAGGCGCAGAGCACCCCCGACCGCAACCCGTTCCTCAACCTCGCCGCAGGCGGCGCCGGCCGCGGCTACGTGGTAACCCGCAGCGGCGTGCATGTCGGCCTGGGCGACGCCGAGCGGCGCGGCTTTGCCACGGTCCAGCTGGCCCGCAGCCCGGTGTTTCCGGACTGGGCGCAGGCGCCCGCCTGCATCACGGTGGACAATACCGCGCCGGCGTGCGGGGTGGCGCTGATGGATACCGGCGTGACCACGATGTACCTCGCGGTGCCGCCACCGAATCTGCCCGGGTCGGCGCTGGCCGAGGGCGGCACGGGCTTGCGTCCGGGTGTCGGGTTGCGCTTCGACCTGCCCGACGCAACGGCGCCGAAGGCCAGCTTCAGGCTCACGGCCGGCGACACGAGCGCGGCGCTCGCCCCGGCACGAATCGTGTTGGTGCCGCGTGAAACCGCCTTCGTGAACACCAGCGTGCGGTTTCTGAACGGGTACGATTACCTATTCGACGCCGACCAGGGACTGGTGGGCTATCGCCGGCGCGGGATGTGATTCGCCGTATCCGGTCTCATACCAACGGCCCTAGACATTGACCTGCGCCCAACGGCGCGTCGCGATGGATCGGATTCGACCTGGAGTTGTGATGAGTCGCTTCCAGGCCTTGCGGCATGCGGCGACGACGGCGTCGTAGCTGTCGTAGACGACGTGG
>CAIXDS010000083.1 GCA_903918195.1 uncultured Acetobacteraceae bacterium
GGAGGCGGTCATTGTAAAGCGCAGGATCATAGACCCCGTCGCTGTCGGCAATCAGCGTCCCCGCCAAAGCGCAGATCTCGAGGAGTTGATACCAGTCCCGGCAGGAGCGGGCCAGGCGCGACACCTCAAACCCGAGCACCAAGCCGACGTGACCGAGGCCGACCTCGGCGACCAACCGCTGAAAACCCGGACGCCCCTCGGCCGAGGCGCCAGAACAGCCAAGATCATCGTCAATAACGTTTGTGCATTGCCGTAGCCAGCCCAATTGGCAGGCCCGCTCGACAAGCGCATACTGCAGGGCAGTGGACTCCCGGTGTTGGTCCAATTGCTGCAGCGTTGACTGACGCACATAGACGACCGCAGTCCGGTCAAGATGGCGACGCTGAATTTTCCCTGGCATTACCAGGTTGGCCGTGCGATCCGCACATTCCCTCATCGGCCGCCTCCATTTGCGGCGTCGGGTTCGTCGTTGACGAGGGCAGTTGCCGCAGTGCCAGCCGACCGATCAAGACCGCCAGCCGCCGGCGCTTGGCCAAGCTCAGATCGGACCAGCGCGGGACCGCCTCGCTCAAGCTTTGTGTCATGGCGCCTCGCCATCCAGCGCGCCAGTGCCCACAGCGCCTCGGCACTCGCGCGGACTTCCCCAGGATCTACCTCCTTTATAGAGGTCTCAAGGGCAGAGTTCTTGCCTGCTGACCAAGCGCTTGGAGCGGGGCCACTTCATCTGGCCGATGACGAGCACGGGCGCGATCTCTCTGACGGCGGCCCAGTTGGCGACGCTGCTGGAAGGTTGCGAATGGCGTGCGCCAGTCGCAAGTCGCAGACCGGAACTGGCAGGTTAAAAAATCGCTGCCGACGAAAATAGTTCTGGCAGCGACGCGGCGGCTTTGTCCAAGATATCGACATGCAGATCGACCCGACCGCGCTGCCCGACGATACCACTGTGCTGCAAAGCATGGTTCGCGATGCGCTCACCGAGCGTGACGCACTGACGGCAGAGATCGAGAAACTACAGGCCCTGATCCAGAAGCTGCTACGCCACCGCTTCGGTCGTCGCTCAGAGCAGCTGTCGCCTGACCAGTTGAACCTCGCCATGGAGGATCTTGAACAGGAGGCTGCTGAGCGCGAGGCGGCGAAGGATGCCGCAGAGCAGTCAGAGGAGAAGCGACGGCAACGTCGCGCCGCCCGCCCGCGGCGCAATCTCGGCGCGCTGCCCACCCATCTGCCGCGCTATGAGGTTGTGATTGACGTCGACAGTAAGGACTGCCCCTGCTGCGGCGGCGTGCTGCATCTTATCGACGAAACCCGCACGGAAATGCTGGACCGTGTTCCCGCGCAGCTTCGGGTGAAAGTGACCCGGCGCCCGCGCTATGGCTGTCGCGCCTGCGGCGAGGCGGTGGTGCAGGCCCCCGTGCCGGACCGGCCCATTGATGGCGGCATGGCCACCGAGGCGCTGCTCGTGCAAGTTTTGATCAGCAAGTTCTGCGATTACCTGCCGTTGTACCGGCAATCCGAGATGCTGAAGCGCGAGGGCATTACGATCGACCGCTCGACGCTGAGTGACTGGGTGGGACGGACCTGCTGGTGGCTGCGCCCGCTTTACGACCTGGTGGTCTCGACCGTGCTCTCCGCGCCGAAGGTGTTCGCCGACGACACCACGCTGCCGGTGCTCGACCCCGGTCAGGGCAAGACCAAGACGGGACGGCTCTGGTGCTACGCCGTCGATGACCGGCCATGGAAAGGGCCGACGCATCCGGCGGCCGCCTACGTTTACAGCGAGGACCGCAAGGCCACCCATCCCACCGCGCATCTGGCGAATTTCCGCGGCGTGTTGCAGGTTGACGGCTACAGCGGGTTCGCCAGCCTGGTTACAGGCCGACGGGACGCCTCGATCCAGCTCGCGTTTTGTTGGGCCCACACAAGGAGGCCTTTCTACGAATTCCACGTCTCGACGAAGTCGCCGCTCGCCGCTGACGCGCTGTCGCGCATCAGCAAACTCTACGAAATCGAGGCGGAGATTCGTGGCCATCCCGCCGAGCATCGCCGCACCGTCCGCCAGCAGCGTAGCCGTCCGATCGTCGAGGCGCTGCACGCCTGGCTGCAGGAGCAACTGCCGCGCCTGTCCGGCGCCTCGCCGCTGGCCGCCGCCATGCGCTATGCTCTGCGTCACTGGTCCGGACTGATACTGTTCCTCGACGATGGCCGCATCGAGATGGATACCAACGTGGTGGAACGCGGCATGCGGCCTGTGACTCTGACAAGAAAGAACGCTTTGTTCGCTGGCAGCGACGGCGGTGCCGAGCACTGGGCCATCGCCATGACGCTGATCACTACAGCAAAGTTGAACGGCGTCGAGCCGCTTGCCTGGCTCACCGACGTGCTGGAGCGTCTGGTCTCCGGCCGCACCAAGCAGCACGAACTCGACCAGTTGCTGCCCTGGAACTGGCGACCGCCCGGTGCCATCCCATTGGCAGAAGTGGCGTAGCGCAGACTTCACCACGCCATGCAGCACGGCGTTACAGCCTTGGTCGCCCTGACCGCGGTCCGTTCGTGCGGCGATCGGGCTGTTGAGGACGCTCCGACGATTGGTCGCGGGAGCGTCCTCAATGCCGGAACTTTGGTTCGCCGGTGCCAACACGCCACCCGCCAGAATGATGTCGGCGTCCGGCTGAACCGGCGGCGTCGGCGCGACCGGCGTTGCGGCGATGTCGGACTCCAGCGGCGCGGGAATGGCGATCGCCCCGCGCGGGGCGGCCGTCGTCACATCACCACCAACCAAGCGCGACGTGCTGTCGGACCCGGCGCCGGTTGCGCCACGCAGCAGCAGTTGTTGCCGCCAGGCATAGAACTGCCCGCTGCTGATGCCGTGCCTGGCTGCCACCGTTGCCACCGACGCGCCCGGCTCCAGGCTTTCGGCCACGATCTGGCGCTTCTGCTCGGCCGTCCAGCGACGACGGCGCTTGCCGCAGGGGGCCACCTCCGCGTCCTGATTGCGAGCGCTCATATGACCAGTCGTAGGAGCGTCCCTTGCATCCAAAGACCGGTCCACCATCACGCCACCCTCCGACACCGACCACATCTGGCCAGAAACGCCCCGCGCAGCGCAACGTGGTGGTCCGGCGCCGCTTACTCCTTCGCCGGTCACCCGATGGAGAAGACGCCGCGATCCGTGCCCTATCGGCGCAGAATCCGGCGAAGACGGCACAGGCCCAGGTGGCGACGCAGCGCGTAGCAGAACTGTATGCGTCGGTCGGCGAGCCACCGAAGCCACTGGACAATTCCAGTCTGCCGCGTTCCCAATGCAAGAACCCCAACCGAAGTGATGACCCGAAGTAGACAAGAAGTCGGTTCACAGGCTGCTTCCGGAACGCATCGGGTCTTGGTTGGCTGTTTACGATACCGATAGCGCCAGGGCCACCCACCTTTCTGACGTCGCCATGTTCGCCAATCGCTTTCATCAGCTTTCGTTTGGTTGTAACAGGCCCGTGCTCTGCGGCGCGCCGGTGGTGACACCGAGATCGCCCCGCCGAATGATCCGGACATCCATCGCTGGTGCGCCAATACGGATGTCGAGCCCCCGAAAGGCGTCCGCGATGCGTCCCAGCATCTCCGATTTCGCGCCAGGGGTCAGCGCAAAGCTGTCGATTACAAAAGCCAACTCGTAGTCCACGCGGGAGTCCGAGAATGCGCACGCGTAGGCCTGCGCGATGGTACCATGGACGACGCCTGGGCTACCGGTGGCCGCCGCTTTCAATGCCTCGATTACGCGCGAAGGCGCCACTGCGAGATCAACCCTTAGACGAATAACGCAGCGATGGGGACCTTTTGGACGGCTGTGGTTCGTCACGATGCCCTTCGAAACGAGGCTGTTCGGTATGACGACCATGTCATGCGACCATGTCCTGAGCCGGGTATCCCGCCAATTGACCTGCATGACCTGGCCGGAGACCTCATCAGCCAGGGTAATCCAATCTCCGGCTCCGAATGGACGTCCGATGTTGATCGCGAGGCCAGCAATTACGTCGCCAAGAGTGTTCTGGAGCGCCAGACCGAGGACTATTGCCAGGACGCCGGAAGTGGCCAGGAAGGTTGAGACCGGTTCCTTGAACACGGTGCCGACGATGCCGACGAAGGCAAGGACATAGATGAGCCCAGATGCCAGATCCGCGAACAGGCGCCGGGCATGAGGCTCATCATTATCAGGAAACAACGTCCGGCGAAGCACCAGATCAAGTAGGCTCTTGAACAGCCAGGCACCCAGAATCCACCACACGATCCCGAACAATTCGCGGGGCAGGCGCGGCCCACCCGCCGTCGTGCCGAAGAGAAATTGTCCGAGAGGGTTACCGGTCCGCGGAAATAACGCAGTAATAAGCAGCAGAACACCGCCGCCGCCGAACAGCGGACGATAGGCTCGAAAGTACGGTAGCGCGCGAAACAAAAAAAGAACAGCTGCGATCGTGAGAAGAAAAATCTCAGGCCAACCAAACACTTTGGTTTATACTCCTGCTTCGAATTGCCGCTTCATTCCCGGCTTCGGGCGCGTCAAATGAACTGATTTGGAGCGCCGTTCATGGTACAAGAACGGCAGCGCCGTCGAATTGGCCGGCGCGGAGATCGGCCAGGGCCTGGTTCGCGTTCTCGAGCGGATAGGTTGTGGTGTGCGTGACGATGCCCATCTCCGGCACCTGGCGCAGGAAATCGATGCCGTCTTGCCGCGTGAGATTGGCAACCGACAGGAGCTGGCGCTCTCCCCAAAGCAGCGCATAGGGGAAGCTCCGGATATCGCTCATATGGATGCCGGCGCATACTACGCGTCCGCCTTTGCGAACCGCCTTCAGCGCCAACGGGACGAGCTCCCCAACGGTCGCGAAGATGATCGCAGCATCGAGGTCCTCCGGCGGCATCTCGTCGGAGCCGCCCGCCCAGGTGGCCCCGAGGGTCCGGGCGAAGTCCTGGGTGGCGACGTCTCCCGGTCGGGTAAAGCCAAATACCGCTCGCCCTTGCCATCTCGCCACTTGCGCCACGATATGCGCTGCAGCGCCGAAGCCATAGAGGCCCAGCTTCTTGGCATCGCCGGCGATTGCAAGCGACCGCCAGCCGATCAATCCGGCGCACAACAAGAGGGCCAGCGATACGTCGTCACCGGCTTCGCCGAGCGGGAAAGCAAAGCGCGCATCGGCGATCGTCGCTGTCGCAAAGCCCCCATCGCGCGTATATCCCGTGAAGGTCGGATGATCGCACAGATTTTCCCGGTGCATGCGGCAATAAGGACAAACACCGCAGGTGTGGCCGAGCCACGGGATGCCGACGCGCTCGCCCATCACCAGCCCTTCTACGCCGGGCCCGATAGCATCGATCCGGCCGACGATCTCGTGACCGGGGATGATCGGCACCTGCACGTCCGGAAGTTCGCCATCGACGACATGCAAATCCGTCCGGCAGACGCCGCACGCCGTCACCTTGACACGAATTTGTCCGGGCCCGGGTTGTCGATCAGGCAGTACGGTCCATTCGAGCGGACCCCCGAGCTTATTCAGCACCATTGCCTGCATGGCGGTCTCCTTCGCTTCCTCGGTTCGCATGCCGTCACCAGGATATGAGCCATCGGTGCTGCTCTCATTGTGAGTCGTAGAGGCGCTGAAACACGCCCGGCAGCAGATCCGGCAGATCCTCGGCCAGTAGGCCGGGTCCGAACGCAGTGGCTGCAGCGCCGTGCAGCCATACCGCCGCGGCTGCGGCGATGAACGGCTCCATGCCTTGGGCGAGGAGACCGAGCACGATGCCGCTCAGGACATCGCCCGAGCCCGCGGTCGCCAAGGTCGGCGGCCCATTCGTGTTGATGATCGCCCGGCCGTCAGTGGCAGCGATCACCGTGTCCGTGCCTTTCAGAACAATGACGGCACCACTGCGGCGGGCGGCGGTGCGTGTGCGCAGGAGCTTGTCGCCGCTCGCGTCGAACACGCACTTGAATTCGCCTTCGTGGGGGGTCATGACACACGCGCCAACGATGGCCCGATCAAGTGCCGGAGGATCGTCCTGAAAGGACGTGATCGCATCCGCGTCGAGCACCGTCGCCCGACCGGTGCCCAGCATGGCGAGCGCCCGGACTCGGGTCTCTTCGCCCACGCCCGCGCCCGGTCCAATCAAGAAGGCCGAGATGCGACGATCGGCGAGCAAGCGATCGAAATTATCCGGTGCTGCGATGGGACGAACCATGATGCTGGTCAGCGCGGCCGCGTAGATCGGCAGGGCGATCTCGGACACCGCGATCGTCGTCAGCCCAGCGCCGGCACGCGCCGCGGCACGGGCCGCCATCCGGGCGGCGCCTGTCATCGGGTAGCCGCCGGAGATCAGCGCGTGCCCGCGCGTGTATTTGTTGCTGCCTTCCTCCGGATGCGGCAGTTGCGCCAGCCAAAGTGCCGGATCGTTCTCAAAAGTGTTGGGCGCAATCGTATGCAGAACAGATGGCGGCGTGCCGATGTCGGTAACAACAACTTCGCCGCACAGCAGCCGGCCGGGCAACAAAACATGACCCGGCTTCTTGCGAAAGAACGTGACGGTGAGTACCGCCGGGACGGCGCCCAAAACTCCACCGGTATCGCCCATCACACCGCTCGGTACGTCGATGGCGACGATCTGCGATCCCTTCCGGGCCGCGGCGGCCAACGTTTCCGCGGCCGGGCCCACAAGCGCACGGCTGAGTCCGGCCCCGAAGATCGCGTCCACTACCAATTCGGCCTCTTCGAGCGCGGCTGGCGTCAACGGCTCGACCGCGCCGCTCCACCGCTCCGCATGATGGCGGGCTTCCCCCTTCAATCGGTCGCGCGGCCCGAGCAGAGCCAGACGCACGGTCCAACCGGCTTCGACAAGGTGTCGGGCGGTCACGAAGCCGTCGCCGCCATTGTTGCCGGGTCCGCACAGGATGGTGACGGGACGCAGCGACCAGCGCTTTGCGATCGCACGCGCAACCGAGGCGCCCGCATTTTCCATCAAGACTGTGCCCGGTGTCCCGGCGGCAACCGTCAGGCGATCGGCTTCGCCCATCTCGCGGACGTCGAGCAACGCTGTTTCCAAATTCAGCATCGCTCCATCATTTCATTCGTATGCCGCTGGACCTGGAGAAACCCGCAGGCGTATTACACCCGTAGAGCCGGCAAGAGATCACGAGCGCAACGCCTCTCGCGCCACATCAAGGAGCTGAGCCGTAGTTATGCTGGATAGATCGGCGACAGTTTCGCGCACAATACGTTGATACGTCTCGCGATGATGCGAATGCAGATATTCGCTCAGGTGATGCGCGGCATTGCTCTTGCCTGCCCCATGGCCGACCACGACGATTTTGCCGCCGAGGGCCACGGCATCCGCGATCTTTTCGCAATACGCCGGCTCTTCGGGCGCCCGTTGGCCCCGTTCCCGGGATTGGTCCTTATGCACAAGATGATGCAGAAAGTGATGGGGATCGTAGGGTCTGATGACATGCTCAGAAGCGTCATCAGACGTGACATCGACATGAAAAATTTTCGCCCCGTGATGATCCACAACGATCAGCAGACTTGGCGCAGCCGGATTGGGATGGGCGGCAGGCTGCGACGGAAGCCCGGGCGAGAATCCAGCTTGCACAAGGAAATGCCGAACATCGATCACCGCGGAACTCGTAAGATCCTTGGTGTGGGGTTTGCGCATGATGTGGCGTTTGCCGGCGACCTCAAACACAAACTCGCCGTTGGCCTTCTCGTGGGCTTCGCCAATTTCCCTGATTAGTCCGACGACGTCGTTCCATTCGAGGTTATGCGCCGAAGGATGACGGAATATCGCTTCGAGCGTGCGACGGTGTGAGCCTGTTACGGATGAGAGATTTCCGGCCACGGTGCTGGTGTCATCGTCGGTGTGGGCTGTTTTCATGATGCTTTCCTGACCGGTCGACAGCGCTGCCGGTTCGCCTGAGGTCGCGGTGAGCTACCGCCGCCATCGATATCTCAAACCCAATCATTCGGTTAGCCGACTGGCTCATCAGTTTCGGAAGATACCTACACGCCAGCTTGGCTGACAGTGCTGTCTGACGAGTCGCGCCCACGGAATCACCGGCGGGTCAAAGCGGCGATCCGCCGGCTCAGGCCGTGGCCTTCTCGCCCACGGGAATCGCGGCGCGGCCGCGGTTGGCAGTGGGATAGTCGGTATAGCCGTGAGCGCCGCCACCATAGAACGTTTCCTGGCCCATCAGCTTGTTGAGCGGGGCATTGTCCGTCAGACGCTCCACCAGATCCGGATTGGCGATGAACAGGCGCCCAAACGACACCAGATCGGCGCGGCCGGTCGCCACCGCGTCGATCGCCATCTGGCGGTCGTAGCCGTTGTTGACCATCCAGACGCCGTCAAAACGGTCGCGCAGTGCGCCGTAGTCGAACGCGATACTGTCCCTGGCGCCACCAGTCTCGCCTTCCACCACGTGCAGATAGGCCAAACCAAGGGGGCTGAGCCCTTCGACGATATGATTGAAGAGCGCCTGCGGGTGGCTGTCGTGTGAATCGCCAGCGGTGGACACCGGGGATATCCGAACGCCCAGCCGATCGGCGCCGATGGCCTCAGCACAAGCCTTGGTGACCTCGAACAGCAGCCGCGCACGGTTCCCGATAGAGCCGCCGTAGGCGTCGATGCGATGGTTGGTGCCGTCGCGCAGAAAGGCATCGAGCAGGTAGCCATGGGCACCGTGCAACTCCACACCGTCGAATCCGGCCTTGATGGCGCGGGTGCAGGCGTGGCGGAAGTCCTCGATAATGCCGGGGATCTCGTCCAGTTCGAGCGCGCGGGGCATCGATACGTCGACGAAGCCCTGGCCGGCCACGAAGGTCTTGGTGTTCGCCCGAATGGCGGAAGGGCCGACAGGTGCCTGGCCGTCCTTCTGGAAACTGGTGTGCGAGACACGGCCCGTATGCCAAAGCTGAACGACGATGGCTCCGCCCTTGGCATGCACGGCGCCGGTGACCTTTTGCCAACCCCGGACCTGATCATCCGTGTAGCAGCCCGGCGTATCGGCGTAACCTTGCGCTTGCGCCGAGACCTGTGTGGCCTCGGCGATGATCAGGCCGGCCGAGGCGCGCTGGGCATAATATTCAACAGCGAACAACCCCGGGACCAGACCTGGGCCGGCACGGTTTCGGGTGAGCGGCGCCATGACGATACGATTGGCGAGCTTGAAGGCACCCGCTTGGGTGGGTTCGAACAGCGCCTGGGCAGAACGGGTTGGATAAGGTCGCGTCATGTTATGGCTCCTGGAATATCGATTACGTGGTGCTCGTAAAGAATCGCGTCTCGCCAATAATCTGGTCCGCCATGCGGTCAATATGGGCTCTTTCGGCCTTCGACAGATTGCCCTTTTTGAATTCCTCGGCTGCGCGCGCCTTGGCATTGCGGGCATGGCTTGCATCAGGCATCGGATAGGCCCGCTTGCGCGGCAGACCAAAGACCTTATCGGCCAGTCCGTTCCGTTCGTCTGTCGTTAAATCCGCCATCTACCCCTCGTCTATTTGCTGATTTGCCAAAATTAATATTCATCACCCCGATTGGCGATCCTTGTTGGAAAGCCCCCTGCGCTTGCCTCGCGACGCCCCGTTTACCTCCCCTCATCCTTGAATATCGTGCAATGCCCTGAATGCCTTGTAGAGAACGCGAGGATCGAAAATCCCCTTGTAGATGGCGGGCGGCTGGCGATCCAGCCCAAGCAGCGAATACACGGCGACCTGAGCCGAGCGTATCGAATATTCGACGGTAAACACCACATCGTCCGGCAGTTCGCAGAACTGGCCGGTAAAAGCAAGATGGCGGGTTCCGCGTGGAATGACATCCGCCCGGTCGCCCGGCCCGCGCGGGAGGAACTGACTGGTGATGAAAGGCATCATGCAGGGAATGCAAATGGTGGTTTCCAGTATCCTCGACGCATCGGCACCGGCATGCAGATGACCCAGCACTTCGGCGATAATCTCACGGCCGCTGCAGGCCGACATCGGCTTTTCGACAAAGTTCCCGGGTGCATCGACAGCCAGTCCGTAGCCCCAGAGGACGCTTACCTCGGCGGGCTGGCCGATGAAGTGCGGCTGGAACGGAATGACGATGGAGGCCAGCCAGTTTGAATTCGGGAAGGTGATCAGGCCGCCCTCGCCTGGCACATTTCCGGTAAAGTCGCGAACGAGGTGCAGGAAGGTCGGGTCGCGCAAGGTCGCGGTGAACGACTCCCATTTGGACTGCTCGACGTGGTCTGCGAAATTCGCCGGGCGCCCAAAACCGGGCCTTCCGCCAGCGATCTTTCCCCAGAGCGTCCAGGCACCGCCATCCCCACGGCCCTTGAGCACAGGTGCGGTGTCTGTGTCGCCGAGGCTCGACGCCTCGGTCATCGACCCCAGGGTGACGAGCACATAATCGGCGGCACCGACTGCGACCTCGCCTGCGGTGCCGTTTCGCTCGATGGCGATGTGCGTCACGGTCGTTTCGCCATTCCGCTCGCGCAGGCCGAGATCGGTGACACGGGTGTTCAGTTCAAACCGGACGCCTCGCTCGTCAAGCCATTTGTGCAGCGGCCGCACCATCGAGTCGTACTGGTTATAGACGGTTCGCATGATGCCATGTAGCTGGTTGAAGCCTTTGACCAAGTGGGCGAACCGCACCAGGTAGCGCTTGAACTCAACCGCGCTGTGCCAGGGCTGGAAGGCGAAGGTAGTACACCACATGAGCCAGAAATTGGTCTTGAAGAATGCCGCATCGAACTGATCGGCAATCCGGGTCCTTCCCAGCATCGCTTCCGGCTCGATCGCCAGGCGTTCGATGGTCAGAATGTGGCTTTCGCTGAGGCCGAACTCGGGCGCGTCTTCCCGGTGGCCGGCGCGCACCAGGCGCGATTTCGACGACGTCTGGATCGTCTCGTTCCAGGCGAAAGTCTCCTGGGTAACTGTCCATTTCCCATCCAACGTGGGGATGGATGCGAACAGCTCGAAAGTGCAGACGTATTTGCTTTCCAGCATCCGCCCGCCGCGCAGGACGTATCCGGACTCGGCCGACCCGGAGCCATCAAGGCTGCCGCCGATCTGTTCGAGTTCCTCGAAGATGGTTATGCGATGGCCGGGTATATCGCCGTCGCGGATCATGAAGACGGCGGCAGCCAGCGAGGCAATGCCACTTCCGACGAGATACACCCGGGGCGGTATCAGATCGGCATTTGCGCCTGGCATGGCGGAAGAATCTGCACGGGTCATTATGGTTCTCCAAGTCTCATGATCGCATGATCGGCCCATCGCCCGCCGACTGGGCGGCGCAGTGCACGGTCGACGGCAATGGAGCCGCGGCGATCCCGCGACAAACTACGCTGGCCACATCAACCGGCAGCGGGGAGCAGCAGGTCCGCCGGCACCACTGCCGCTGCCGCACCAGCATGCACATCGAGTCGTGTCGGGTGCTCTGTGCCCAGGATCGCCTTGGCGCGGGCCACTTCCTCCGCCGAGCCATGCGCGATCACCAAGAAATCGTCGGCCTTCACCGCCGCTTCGTATTCGATCACGCTGTCCTTCGGGATGCCGATACTGTAGAGCGCCGCCCCGAGCGCGCTGAGCCCGCCGACCACGATCGCACTTTCGATGCCGGAAATCAGCGTGGCAGCCAGGTATCCCAGCACGACGACATGCCCGACGACGGGGATGACCAGAAACATCCCACCGAAAAACAAGCCCCATAGTCCACCCCAATAGGCACCACGACTGCCCCAAAACTTGACCCTGTCGCCAATGTTGTAGAACCCGACAACTTTCTCGTCGGTATGGTAGCCTTTACCGACCACACTGAGCTTGTTCATCGCGAATCCGGCCGCGGCCAGTTTCTTCACGGCTGTTTCCGCTGCATTGTGATCGGCAAAAATTGTGACGACCGAATCAGATTCTGACATGTCATTTTCTTTCGTAATGCGCCGACGGAGCACGCCAGTGCCAGGTTATGCATTTCTTATGTCGTCTGCTGGCACTCGGATGCGCGCCAAGGACTTACCCGCCGGGGGGCGTTGGTCCTGCGCGTCGTACCACCGAAGCGACAATACCGGCCGGCGATCTTGCGATGGCAGGCACGGAAACTACCTACATCAATTGCCCTCGAGTTTGAGCTGGTCTCACCCATCGTTGGTTGCGCCCGTGTACCGCGGCAGTCAGGATGGTCACCACCCTGACTGCCGCGCTACAGCGGGGGCGGTCTATGCCGTCCTGGGCAGCCTGGGCACGGGGCGACGGGCATCTGATACGAAATCCGTGAACGACTCGCATGTGGCAGAGACGCCCGGAGCGACATCGGCTCTGTCAGCCCGCTCCGATCGGGCGGCTGCCAGCGCGGGCCAACCGGCAGCAGGGCCGGAAGCGACAGAGCAGCGGCGCAGAACAGCACGCCCACGACGGCACCGTGAATGGAAATGGCGGTGCCCGTGTCGGGAACTGGCGCCGCCCCATTGTTCAAGGTGCCACATACCTCTCGAGGATGCGGAGGTAACTGGCGCGGTCATAAATGCCGCGATCCTTACTGCGCTGCCAGCTCAACATCCCACGCATTTCAACCAGCGCGGTGAATTCGCGCTCCTCCATCCACCGGTGAAGGCCGTTCACCAGGTTGCGCATCTCCTCAATGCCACCATGCAGGATGGCGGAGGTCGTCATGACCACGTCGGCGCCGGCCAGAATGCACTTCACGACGTCGGCGGCAGTAGCGACGCCGGTGGAGGTGGCGAGGTTGGCCTGGCTCGTCCGGCCGGAGAGGATGGCGGTCCACAGCAACGGCAGACGCAGCTCGCCAGGGGTGCTGAGCTCCAGCGTGTCGGCCAGCCGCAGCCGCACCAGGTCGACGTCGGGCTGCAGCAATCGGTTGAACAACACGAGCCCGCAGGCGCCAAGCCCGACCAGCGTGTTGGCGAAGTGGCCGATAGAGCTAAGAAAGGGCGTCAGCTTGATCGAGACGGGCAGTCTGACCGAGCCGCAGATGGCACCGACGATCTCGGTGTAGCGGGCTTCGATGTCGCGGCCGGATTCCGAAAGGTCGGTCGGCACGCGATACATGTTCAGCTCCAGCGCCGCGGCGCCGGCCTGCTCGATCAAAGTCGCATATTCGACCCAGCCGGCCATCGACGATCCGTTGAGGCTGGCAATCACGGGGATGTCGACCGCCGCCCGGGCGCGATGCACCAGCTCAAGGTAACGCTCCGGGCCGAGGCCATAGGGACCGCTGATAGCATGCGGGAAGTAGGACTGCGCCTCGGGCGAACTGTTCGCATAGGCATCCATCAGGCCGCCATGCAGCTCCGCCTCGGCCTCGATCTGCTCCTCGAACAGCGACGGCAACACAACAGCGCCGGCGCCGGCGTCCTCAAGCCGGCGGAGGTTGCCGATTTCGCGGTTCAGCGGTGAGGCAGATGCCACCAACGGGTTTTTGAGCGACAGGCCGAGGTACTTGGTCGCCAATGAAAGCCTCATGGCCCGCTCCCCACGGGGCGCGCGACAACCGGGTGGAACCTTGTGCCATTGAAGCCGGCAAGCTCTTCATACTGGAGGTATTTTGCCGACACCGCCGCCTGCGCGTGGGCCAGCAGCTCCGCCGCGTCGACCGGCCGGGTACTAGCGAGGGAACGATACCGCAGTTCGTTGTAAGCATAGGATTTCAACGGAATGTGCGGGCGCGGGCTGTCGAGGCGGAAAGGGTTTTCGTGCACCGTCCGCATTTCAGGATTGAAGCGAAACAGCGGCCAGTAGCCGCTGGCGGTGGCCAGGTCCTGCTGCTTCATACCCAGGCGCATGTCGATGCCATGGGCGATGCATTGGCTGTAGGCGAGGATAATCGACGGCCCGCAATAGGCCTCGGCCTCGCGGAAGGCCTGCAACGTGTGCTGCGGGTTCGGGTTCCAGCACAAATCCCCCCAAGCCATCGCACTCGGCGCCATCCTGATCTTTGGCGTCGCCTACATGCTGGCCCAGGGCTTCGCCGACGCGGCGCCCAAGGCTCTCACCCGGCGAACTGCCGTCTATGCCGTCGCCGCGTCGGTCGGCTATTTCACGCTCCAGATGGCGGCGACCTCCGCCACCACCGGAATTCTGCCGCCCACGCCACCGCCCGGACCATTGCAATGGGCGCTGATCCTGCTGACCGTGGTCAGCTTCGGCCTCGTCGCGGTTGTGCAGGCCATGTTCCCACTCTGGGCCTATCACCCAGCAGCTGCCGGTCTGAGGGTGCATCTCTCGAACGGCTTTTACGCCGACGCCGCGTTCGACCGGCTCATCGGCGGCTGGTCCACGCATAGCGCATCCTGATCCATCTGGTGGTTCGTAAATGTCACACGCTTTTCAGGCGTCGGAGATCGGCTCCCAGCTCGTGAAGGACAAGGCGGACCGCGCCGCTCGGGCTATTCCGCCGCTGTGGCCTCTGGCGTCCAGTGTCGCCGTCAACCCTTTTCTGGGTCAGACCGAGGAATGTCTCGCCCAGGCCGGCGCGCGGCTGGCGAGGGTGGCGGGCGCGCCCGTCACCATGCCCAGAGGCTGGTATCGGGATAAGATCTTGGCTGGCGTCATATCCGATGAGGATCTCTCGGACGCCTGGTCCAAAGCGCCCAAGGCGCTTCGGCCTACCGACATTCTTTCTCTGAAAGCCGCCGCTGCTCAGGATGCACCAAACCCCCGCGCGCTGCCGACCGTCGCCGACCTCGCTGCCGGAGTCTCCGGAGTTGACTGGCCGGGTCTTATCGCCGAGCGGCTCGGCGCCTGGGCCGCAGGCTATTTCGACGCAGGCCAGGCGCTCTGGGCCGCGCCTCGCGGAAAGACCGCCTTTGCCGCATGGCGGGCGGCCGCTATGCACGATCTGACCCCTGAGATCGCCGGCCTGAGCGGCTTCGCCCTGCACGTGTCCGAAGCCCCCAACGACGCTGCTTCGGCCATCGCGGGGGCCGTCAATCGGCTCGGCCTCGGCGAGGCCGCACTCGAAACCTATTTCCACCAAATGCTGATGACGCTGGGCGGCTGGGCGCAGTACGCGCGCTACAAGCTCTGGCAGGCGGAACTCGGCGGCGGAACCGACGAGGCGATCACGGACCTGCTGGCGATCCGGCTCACCTGGGAAGAGGCCCTCTTCGCCCGCTACGAGGCGCAAATCTCAACCGCATGGGCGCAAACGCGGGCGCGTCACGCGGAGCCTGACCCGTGCGGCCGAGCAAATGAACCTGTCGCAGTCAGCGCTGTCAGTGCAGATTCAGAAGCTAGAGCATCAGATGGGCCACAAGCTGTTTGAGCGCGCAGGCAAGAAGCTGGTTCTTACCGAAGCGGGTCAGATTGCACTCGACTACGCCGATACTGTTTTCAAGGCCGGCGACGAACTGATGAGTACCCTGCGTGGACGGCCGCTCGCCAGCCGGCAAGTCTTCAGGGTTGGCGCTCTGACCACGCTTTCAAGGAACTTCCAGCTCGAATTCCTTCGTCCCCTCGTGGGACGCTCCGATGTCAAGCTGATCGTTCGCTCCGGTAACATCCGGGACTTGCTGGCGCAGCTCGAAGCCCATGCGATCGACGTCGTTTTGGCCAACAGCGCGGCGCCACGCGACGCCCGCTCTTCCTTGCGTAGCCACTTGCTCAATGAGCAACCGGTAAGTCTCGTCGGCCACCGTCGGTCCAACCAGGGGAAGTTCAGGTTTCCTGACGATCTTCGGACCGAGCCCGTGCTTCTGCCGAGTTTGGACAGTGACATTCGCGTCGCGTTCGACCGGGTTCTTGAGTTGGCGGCGATCAGACCTATCATCCTGGCCGAGGTCGACGACATGGCGATGCTACGTTTGCTCGCGCGCGAACGGGAGGGCGTTACGCTCGTGCCCCCGATCGTCGTGCGCGATGAGCTGGAAACTGGCGTTCTTGTTGAACATTGCCGGATTCCAGAGGTGACGGAGACCTTTTATGCCTTACCTTTACCCGCATCTAGAAAGATGCAATTTTATCATTATGTTAGCCTAGCCATCTGTGCGCCGTAGCTGAGGGAAGCCCCTTGGAACGCAGGTGCAGCATACGCCCGCTTTCGCAACGGGCATTTGGAAAATCTGCCATTTTCGGCGCTCGGCTGCGGATCGACATGATGTCGTTCTATAGTAGCGCAGGGCTTTGCCACGATGCGGGTAAAGGTAAGCCTTTTATGCGATCGTGCAGCAGCGGCGTTTCCCCAACCGGCTACTGAGCGAGCTGCTGCCCATCGGCAAATCGGCGACTGCAGATTCGGTATCTAGCTGATGGAGATTGTTCCAGATGCCCAGGCCGCGCCTCAGACCGAGGCGCCATTCGACATTCCCTGTGGCGGTCATCAACCCTGTGATCTGAGGCCGTCGCATACCTGGGGATTACCCAGCAGCGTGCGAGCTTCTCGGCGCGGTAGAGGGTAGCGAGGAAGCCGATTTGGCGGATCCGGTGGAAGCCGCCGGGCACGGCGTGCTTCAGGAAGCGGCGGATGAACTCGTCGGCCTCCAGAGTCATGACCTTGGACTTGCCGTCCTGGCGATAGTCTTTTCAGGTGAAGCTGACCTGGCCGTCCTCGAACCCGACCAGACGGCTGTTGGCGATGGCGACGCGGTGGGTGTAGCGGCCGAGATAGCCGAGCACCTGCTCGGGGCCAGCGAATGGAGGCTTGGCGTTGACGACCCACTTGATCTCGGCCACGGCATCGAGCCGGGCGGCGGGGTCGGCCAGGGAGGCCGGGAAGCGAAGATCACCGTCAACGAAGCGCGGAAGGAAGATCGACACCGCTGCTGAGTACCCCACGGTATGCGACGGCCTCAAAGTGAACGTATGGCCCGCCCCGCCGGCAAGCAGTTTCTTCGCGATGAATCCGTGCCCGAATCTTCGGGGCACCCCGGATGATGTCCGCACCAGCGTGCGATCACCGCGTTGCCGCGCGCCCGCATCGGCGCCTACTCTCCTCGCCTGTTCCGCGACGCGGCCTGCCAACGGGGGGACCACCGGATGATCAAGAACGTCGTCATCGCCGGCGCCGGATTGGGCGGACTGGCCACTGCGATCGCCCTCCGCCGGCACGGCATCGACGCCCGCATCTACGAAAAGGCGCGAGAACTGAGGCCCGTCGGGGCGGGTCTGTCGCTGGCTCCGAACGGGCTGACGGCGCTGGAGGCAATCGTTCCCGGGATTGTCGGCTCGCTCAAGGTGTTGGGGAGTGAGGTGAGCAGCGCGCGGGTGAGGAAAAGCAATGGAGATTTGATTGCAGAAAACAGCATCACCTTCCTGGCAAAATACCGGCAACCGATGTTGAACATACGCTGGTCGTTCCTTCAGGAAACCCTGGCGGCTTTTCTCGAACCTGGGGTCGTACACCTCAATCGCCGGTTGACCGGTTTTGAACAAAACAAGGATAAAGTCGAAATCGTGTTCGACAACGGGGAAAAGGTCACGGCTGATCTCCTGATCGGGGCGGACGGCATCAATTCAGCCGTCCGGCAGAGTCTCGCAGGTGACGGGCCTCCCCGCTACGCCGGGCGTCTGTCCTGGCGTGCCGTCATCAGGTACGAGCACGCGCTGTTGCGTCCCAATGAAGTCACCTTCATGGCCGGACCGGACGGCAAGAATTTCGCGATTTTCGATGTCGGCGGCGGATACATCTTCTGGAGCGCCGGCGCGCTGTCATCCGATGATTCGGTTTCCGGGAACGCCGCCGAGGCGAAACGCCGCGTGCAGCAGGTTTTTGCCGGATGGGCCTCGCCCGCCGACACGATCCTGGAAGCAACCGACGCCGCAAACATCGTCGAACGGCCGATCTACGACAGGATGCCGTTAACAGGCTGGAGCCGCGGACGGGTCACGCTGCTCGGCGATGCCGCCCATGCGATGGTACCGGCGCTCGGACAGGGCGCGAACACCGCCTTCGAAGATGCCGGGGAACTCGCGCAGTTGCTGGCGCGTCAACCCGGCGTTGAAGAGGCGCTCGCACGTTACGACACCAGCCGCATCTACCGCACGCAGATCATTCATGCCCGCAGCGCCCTGCAGGGCAACCGGTACTACGAACCCGATGTCGAAAAATTCGTCCGCGGGGTGCTCGAACAGGCCAACGCGGATCAGACCGCGTTCGAGGACTGGCTTTATTCCTACATCCCACCCGTGCATTGACGGCGACGACACTCAGGCACCGTCGCCGAAGACCACCCCGGTCAGGCGTTGCGATGCGTCCCACAGGCTGGCGGCGGTCGCCGCATCCCGGGCCTGCGGCGGCAGTCGCGTCGGGGCGGGCGGGCCGCTCAGGAACATGCCGGACGGTCCGTAATACCCACCGCCCGCCGCATCCGGCGCCGTGGCGGCAAACAGGATCGGCCGCGCGCCGGCGGACGCCGACTGGCCGAGGACCGGCGCGAGCAGTTCGGCGACGCGCCACAGACCTCGTACGCGGCCGTCCCCGGCCGGCCCGTTGGCAATGATGTCGGTGCGCGCCCACCCCGGATGGGCGGCGATGCCGAGCAGACCCCAGCCGCCGGCGTCGCTGCGCCGCTGCAACTCCAGAGCGAACATCAGCATCGCCAGCTTGGAGTGCGCATAGTCCCGCATCGGCGCGTAGCCACCGCCTTCCGGCATGCCGTCGCGGCCAATGGCGCCCTGCCAGCTGGCCAGGCTGCTCACGTTGACCACGCGGGCCTTTCGGCCGCGCAGGAGCGGCAGCAGGCGCGCGGTCAGGGCGAAATGGCCAAGGTAGTTGGTGCCAAACTGCCGCTCGAAGCCGTCTTCGGTTTCCTGCCGGTGCGGCAGAGCCATGATACCAGCGTTGTTGACCAGCACGTCGATCCCGCGTCCGGCGGCGAGCAGCCGCTCCGCGCAGGCAGCGACCGAACGCAGCGACCCCAGGTCGAGGCTCTCGAAGCTGACACCGGCGCCCGGATGTGCCGCCCGGATTCGCTGCAGCGCGGCCGCCCCCTTGCGGTCGTTGCGGCTGGCCAGCACGACCTCGGCGCCGTGCCTGGCCAGGGCGAACGCCGTCTCATAGCCGATCCCGCCGGTGGCGCCGGTGACGACGGCAAGCCGTCCATGCTGCGAGGGGATATCGGCTTCCGTCCAACCGGTCATGCTCGGGTCTCCGCGTCAGGGGGGCGTGGCCGGGCCGGTCAGGCGGGCGGGCGTGCGGCGGCCAGCACATAGTCGAAGGCGCTGTAGACGGTGTCGGCGTCCAGGCGCAGCAGCAGCTGGTAGGGAAGCCGTCCGCCCGCAGCTTGCCGGCATAGACCTCGCGACGGTCGGCGTTGGCTTGCGGGACGGCGAAGGTGCGCGCAAAGGCAGCCCAGGTGAATTCCTGCACCCGGCGGCGGAAGCCGCCCGGCTCGGGCGCATTGCGGATCACGTCGGCCAGCACGAGGTGCCCGCCCGGCCGCAACACCCGAAACGCTTCGGCGAAGAAGTGCTCGCGCGTGTCGAAATGAAACGCGCATTCGACCGCGGTAACGATGTCGCACGAGGCGTCGGCAAGCGGCATCGCGGTGGCCGAGCCTTCCAACAGCTCGATCGGGTCCGCCAGGCCGAGCTGGGCGACACGGGCGTGGCGAGGCGGACCGGCGAGGGAGTCACGTTCAGGCCGGTGATGCGCCGCGGGGCAAAACGCTGCATCCACAGCACGTCCTGGTCGGCGAAACCGAAGCCGACATCGACGACCTCGTCATCACCTCCCATCGCCGCGGTGTTGCCGACCAGCGCGGCGAGGGCCTCGCAAGCCTGGTCGATGGTGCGCGCCGTCTTCCAGTAGCCGAGGTTCAAGTAGAGCCCGCGCGCAGTGCAGGCGTTGGTCAAGACCAACTCGTAGGTGTCCCGCGCGCTCATCGGCCGGAACGCGGTGTAGGCCCACAGCACATAGTCCAGCGCCTCGCGCAGCCGGCCGCGAGCGGGCCTACGGTTTCGCTTGTTATCATCATATCATGCTCCGGCCCTACCGACCCGCGTGACATGGGCGCCTCCGGCCGCAGCGCAATGCATCCGCCGCGGCGCGCGGCTGCCGTCTCCTGGTGCAGCGCTCGCGACACCGGCCCCCTTGCTGATCCCTGGCTGATCCCTGGTCTTTCCACAGCGCTCGCCGCCTAGTACCAATTTTTGGTATAAGCACGCTCAGGGGATCGGTGATGAGCAAAAACCGATAATGTCTTTCCTCAAATAGTGCCATGGAAGCGGGTCTAAAACGCTTACCTTTACCCGCATCGTGGCAAAGCCCTGCGCTATTATAGAACGACATCATGTCGATCCGCAGCCGAGCGCCGAAAATGGCAGATTTTCCAAATGCCCGTTGCGAAAGCGGGCGTATGCTGCACCTGCGTTCCAAGGGGCTTCCCTCAGCTACGGCGCACAGATTGCTAGGCTAACATAATGATAAAATTGTATCTTTCTAGATGCGGGTAAAGGTAAGGTCTAAAACGCGCCGATCTGTGGGGGTGGGTTCGCCGCCGAGGCGGCCCCCAGCGCGTTAGAGCAACCGCCAATCTGGCGGCGCTCCGCGCGAAGGATGGGCCGTCCTTCTGGGAAATGGTCGCGCGTTGAGCTAGGGTGCTGCTCGGCACGTCGAGGATCCGAGATGACGCTCACCATCATCGTCGCAGCGAGCATAACCATTCTTGTCCTTGGGATCGGCGCAACGATCACCACGGTCGGCGCTTGGTATCGCAGTCTGCGCAAGCCGGTATGGAATCCGCCCGAATGGGTGTTCGGACCAGCCTGGGCGGTGATTCTCGGGCTCGCCGCGTGGGCCGGTGTGCTGGCTTGGACCCAAGCGCCCGATGCGGGAGCGCAGCTTCGCATCGGCGTTTTGTTCGGCGTGAACATTGTCCTGCACCTGCTCTGGACCCCGCTGTTTTTCAATCTCCGGCGCCCCGACTGGGCTTTGATCGAGGTGGCGTTCCTCTGGCTTTCAGTCGTCGCGCTGATGGTTGCTCTTGCACCCATCGCGCCGCTGGCGATCTGGCTGCTTCTGCCATACCTGCTTTGGGTGGCCTTCGCGGCTTTTCTCAATCTCACCATTGTCCGGATGAACCCGCCATTCGGGTCTGCCGCCTAGCGAGCAGGCAGCGCGGGCAAGGCCGACGTTGCTGGTCTCTGCGCTCATCGGTTGAGCAGCCAGAGAAGCAGCGAGAGCGAGACGCTGATGAGCAACCCAGTCGTAATCGGCGCGTAGAAGGTGAAGCTGCTGCGCCGGATCAGGATGTCGCCGGGAAGTCGGCCGAGGCCGAGGCGGTCGAGCAACGGCCACAGCACGCCGACCGCGACGATGACAAGCCCGACAACGACCAGGGTTCGCGACATGGGACGGCACCGGCGAGAACGCACTATCAAGCGGATGGAACTTATCCCTCACATTGTGACGCGCTCAACCTCTGTGGCGGCGTTCGGTCAGGGGCAGACGGCTGTTATCGCGGCTTGCCGACGGTGGCCATCGTCCCCACCCTCTTACGATGTTCGTCGTCACCGAGGCCGATGCTGCTGCGATTCGGGCTGCCTTTGACCAGGAGGGCGAGCTGTCGGCTGCGATCGAGCTTCGCCGACGGTTCCCAGTGGTCACAGACAACGCGAAGGCACGGGCGTGCGCGCGGACCATCGCCGGCTGGAAGCCGCTGCCAGAGCCCACCGGTTCAGTGACGCGGTTGCGTCCCCGGAAGGACAGCTAGCGCCGTCGCTGGGTGCGACACAGAGCGCCGCCGGCGATCCGCCGTGTCAGATAACCTGAAAACTTTCGGCGAGTTCCATCGTACCCTTCTCCGAATATCACGCATGGTGACGAAGTGCGTTTTTCGCTTGGCGGCGCGCCACACGACGCCGGGGATGAGCGCACGCGGGTGGCTGGTGCGCCGGTAAGCGAAAAACGTGTTGGGCTCAACCTCCGCCCGGAATCGTCTATGGGGATTGTATCCATGGCACCGATTGAAGAGGTGCGCTGCGAGTTGGTGTGGCGGGTTCGTGCGGCCGCGGTGGCGGGTGCAATTGACTGCACGCACGCTGGCGGTCGGTTCATCGGAGACGTGACGCCGTTTGCGGAAACTGCTGACGTGCCGGCAACCGACCTGGCACCGCCCAAAACACGCCGGGAGGCGCCGTGGTCGGCGGTGCCTGGCAGGCCAGAGCGGACAGGTGGCGACGAAGGCTGGGTCATGAGCTGCCGCACCACATGGGAGGGCGTGGCGGCGGCGTACCACAGGTCACCATCCGGCCACCGCAGCAGGGGGGCAGGGCTCGCCGTCCTGACCGGTAAGGTCGCGCAGGCGATCCTGCCAGCGCTGCGGGGATGGATCGTCTGGCGGCGGTGGCGGCACGGCGAGCAGTTCGCGGCGGAGGCGAGCCAGGCGGTGCGATGGCAGTTAGCGAGGAAGCCGTCGGGCACGGTGTACTGCAGGAAGCGGCGGATGAACTCGTCGGCCTCCAGCGTCATAACCTTGGTCTTGCCGTCCTGGCCGGACCGAACGAATGTGTCTTCTGGCACGTCTAAGGACATTCTGCGTGTGCATCAATGAGATGGCGGAAAACAGATGATTCCCCATAAATGCCACTCTTCGACGTGAAGAGCCAGAAACGGGTCGAATTTCTGTACGAAAAACCCCGTCGGAAAGGGGATTCGTATAGAAACCACGAGGCGAAGGTTTTCCAACAGGTTATTCGTTCTTGTTCTATACTCTTATGCGTACCGAGACCGTCCAGTTTCTGGGGCGCTGGCCGGTCAATCCGACAAGCTGGGCAGGCGAGATGGAAAACACTGTGGATGGCCGGGGGCGCCGCGGCGTGCTGGCTTGGTGCTCCCCCCAGAAACTGGACTGTCTGTACGTTCGTTTGCGGACGCTGCGGCGAGCCGGGCCGCGTCCAACCGAACCTGGCGGCACTTCCAAGGAGCGCGGTGCGCTCCGCGCAGCCGGCTGCCGCTCCTGCCCCGTCTCACGACCTCACCATCACCAGCCGGCGATCGCTTGGGCGGGCGCCGGGACGCAGCCGACGCTTTCTGGTTGTCCACCCGCGCATCAAGCCCTTTCCCGTGTAAACACCTCCCGTCGAGAAGGTGCATGGCATCCCATATCGTTATTGCGACCTTTGGATCCCTTGGCGACTTGCACCCCTATCTTGCGTTGGGCGCGGGGCTGCAGGTGCGCGGCCACACCGTCACGATCGCCACCAGTTCGGCACACCGGGCGCGGGTGGAAGCGGCGGGACTCACGTGGCGGCGCATGCGACCCGAAATGCCGGATGACCCGGGGCTCGAAGCGGAATTCATGGACCCTCGGACCGGATCCGAGATCCTGTTCCGCCGCCTTGTCGCTCCGGCGGTCGCTGACAGCTACGCGGATCTGCAGGAGGCCACACGCGCCGCCGATCTCCTGGTTTCGACGCCCCTGTCCATTGCCGCGCCGTTGCTGGCCGAGACAGCAGGGCTGCCGTGGATATCGGCGCTGCTCCAACCGATGGGCTTTTTTTCGGCTTATGATTTTCCGGTTTTGTCCGGGGCCCGGCGCCTGACCGCCGCGCTGCACCCACTTGGACCCCTGGTCGGGAGACCAATGCGGCGACTCGCCCGTGAGGCAGCCGGTCCATGGAGTGAGCCGGTCCGCGCCTTGCGCCGGACCCTGGGCTTGCCTGTCCCCGGGCCGGACCCGCTGTTCGAGGGACAGCATTCGCCCACCCTGGTCTTGGCGATGTTTTCCCGGCTTCTTGCCCACCCCCAGCCGGACTGGCCGCCACATGCCCACGTCATCGGCCCGCTCTTCTGGGACGAGGCCGCGGCGACTGGAAAGCCGCGCCCGGATCTCGATCGATTCCTCGCCGCCGGCCCGCCCCCCATCGTGTTCACCCTTGGCTCGGCCGCGGTGAACGCCGCCGGGCGGTTCTATGCGGAAAGCCTCGCCGCTGCCATGGCGCTCGGACGGAGAGCGCTCTTCCTGGTGGGAGCGGCTCCCGCCAACCTCGCCCAGTTGCCGGACCCATTGCCGGAGGGAATGCTCGCTCTGCCGTACGTTCCGCACGCGCGGGTGTTCGCGGCGTCCGCGGCGATCGTGCATCAGGCCGGCAGCGGCACGCTGGCTGAGGCACTGCGCGCCGGGCGTCCCATGCTGGCCGTCCCCTTCGGCCATGACCAGCCTGACAACGCGGCGCGCGCGAAACGTCTGGGCGTTGCACGCGTCGTGCCGGCTGCGCGCTACACCGCCGCCGCCGCCGAGCATGCATTGCGCCGTCTGCTGATGAGTGCGGGCGCGGCGGAACGCGCTGCCGCTGTCGGGCGTAAGGTGTGGGCCGAGGACGGCGTGGGCCGTGCCTGCAGCCTGATCGAGGCCATTCTGCAAGGTGACCGACGCTCTGGTCCCAAATAAGTCTTGCGTAGTCCTGACAGCCGATCGTTGAGGGTCCTGGGCGCGTGTTACACATCGCCGGAGTGCCGGTCCAGCGGCAGCCAGAACGCCTCCGCAATACCAACCGCCCTGCCCGAGCCGCAGGCAAGGCACTGCTACATGAGGCGCGTCTCGGTCAGATCGTTTGCCAAGCAGGTCGCATGACGGCTGAGTTCAGCATCTCAACGGGTTCGCACGTCATCGACGTCCAGCCACATTGGTCGCTATCACCCCCGATCCTGCCGGGAGCCGCGATCGGGGGTCGACGATAGGCCCTCAATTCTGCTGCACTCCCGCATGGAGAGACGGGGGTGCGGGCGCGCGGTGGGGTACTCGACAACGACGGTCTATCTGGTGCACGGCATGTGGGGAAGAGGGCTGTTTCCCCGTGTGCGCCCGAGGAAGGTGCCGCGCTGGTTCGAGAGGGACTCCGCGTTCTTCCGGCAACTGACGGCGGAACTCGGGGGCGAGTCCCCTTCACTGGAGGTCGTCCCGTTTAACTGGAGCGGGGCGAACTCCCTGGTGGAGCGCTACGAAGCGGCGGCGGAGCTGGCGTCCCGGATCGAGGAGGGTCTGCACCCCCTGGTGAGGACCAGGGTGGTAATCTTGGGCCACAGCCATGGCGGCAGCGTCGCCCTGATGGCAAGCCACATGCTCCGGGGCAGCATCGACCGCGGGGCGGTGTCCGTCGACGTGGTTACGCTGGCCACGCCGTTCGTGCGGCTGGTCCCGGCGCAGGCGACGGGCTGGCCGGGGAACGGGCCGACCATACTCAGCGTGGCCATCGCGGCCTACCTCGTATTCGTCCACCTGTGGCATCTCGATCCATTGCGGCGCGCCGCGTCGTACGTGAGCACGACGCTCCCCAAGGCGCTGCTCGGCCCGACCTTACTGCTGTCTCTCACCCTGCTAGCCCTGCTCATCGACTTGGCTTGCGCGCCGTTCATCGGCCTTCCCGAGTCGGGTTCGTCGATCGGCGGCGCGCGGCTCCAGAAATATGCATTGAGGCGACGGGACTGCCTCCTCGCGCATTGCCCCCAAACCCCCGTCGGGGAGGGCACGAGGCTGCTGGTAGTCAGGGGGTTCAACGACGAGGCGAACATGGCCCTCGTCGCAGGCTCCATAGGCAACTGGCTTTCCTCTTGGGTCCGCTGCATCGGCGGTGTCACGATCATCCAGCTCATGACACCCCGAAAATGGCCCCTCATCCTCCTCGCCGCCGCGGCACTGCTGCTGGGGACGCTGCTTGACCGGGTCGAGCTTATTCCGTGGCACCTCGCCGGGCCGACTCTGGGGTCACTCGTCGTAACCGCGTTCTGCTCGATGCTTGCCGCCGGACCGCTAAAGTGCGTTTACGGTCGCGAGCTGTTCTTCTGGTCGAATTTCGTGGAGGTCTCCGCGGACTCCGTCCCAGATGTGAGCGGTGCCGTAGACGTGCTGACCTTGCTGCCGATCCTCCAGCAAGACGACCCGCTGCTGCCGAAGTGGCGAACCCGGCACAGCCTCCACGAGAGCAAGGAGTGCGTTGAGGCCGTGGTCGACTGGATCTCGAGGCGGCCCCAGGTTACGGACCCTAACGCTGGTCACTCGCGGGCCATCGAGACCGTCCAGAAGCCGGGGATGATCCGGATTACACCGCATGCCAGAATGGCATCTCGTTCCGACACACTGCCTTGCAAGCCAAACACGGGATAAATCCTACGTCGGCAAAATTGGCTGTCCCTCATGATGGCACCACATCTCGTGTATTTGGTGCGGTAAAACGCACAACATATTGTGCTCCTGGCAACTTCGCCATCCCTGTCCTAAATCCCGCCGTGTGGGGAGTATGGCGAACTGGCAGGAGGCACAAATGGCCAGGACATCGGCGCGCGCGCGACCGGACCGGGAGAGTGTATTGTGGCCGGTGCAAAGCGCCTGTCCGCACTGCAACCGCCCGATGCGGGTGCGCTACGAGAACCACCGCACTCTGGAGACGCTGTCGGGCCGGGTGCGGCTGCGTCTGAAGATCCGGCGTTGCGAGCGGGTTGGCTGCGCGCGCCACCACCGTCCTTACCGGCCCGAGGCGGAAACCGCCATCGCCCTGCCGGAGCACGAGTTTGGACTGGACGTGATCGCGCTGGTGGGGGTTCTGCGCCATCGCGACCACCGCAGCATCCCCGAGATCCACCAGGCGCTGCGTGCGCGCGGCGTGGAGATCGCTGAACGCAGCGTGAGCAACCTGCTTGACCGCTACGATGAGTTGCTGGCGACGTCGCTGACGGACAGCACTCGGCTGCGCGCACTGCTAGCGGCGCAAGGGCGGGTGATCCTGGCGATCGATGGCCTGCAGCCGGATGCCGGGCATGAGGTTCTGTGGGTGGTGCGCGACTGCATCTGCGGCGAAGTGTTGCTGGCACGCGCTCTGCTTTCCAGTACGGCCGACGATCTGATCCCGCTGCTGCAGGAGGTAGCGACCGCGGTGGAGGTTCCGGTGAGCGGAGTGGTCAGCGACGGGCAGGCTTCGATCCGCCGGGCGGTGGCGCGGGCGCTTCCCAATGTTCCACACCAACTGTACCATTTTCACTACCTGCGCGAGGCGGCCTCGCCGATCTTCGAAGCTGACCGGCACGCCAGGAAAGAATTGAAGAAGCACGTGCGCGGCGTGCGGCGGATCGAACGGTCGGTTGAAGAGAAGAGCGGTCCGCAGGCCGAGGTGGTGCTCGGCTATTGTGCGGCGGTGCGCAGCGCCATCACCGATGATGGCCACCCGCCGCTGGACGCTTCGGGGCTGAAGCTGAAGGAGCGGCTGGAAGCGGTAGCGGACAGTCTGGACCGCGCGGCGGAAAAAAGGGGGGGCTGCCGCAGCTCGATGAGCTGCGCCAACTGATCGAGAAAGGCCTTGAGCAAACCAGCCAGTTTTGGCCCGACATCGAGCGCGCCTACAAATGGGTGCACAAGGCCGCGCACATCCTGAACAACGAGGAGGGGGCGGACGTTGCCACAGTGCAGCGTCGCTTCAACGGACTGGTGGGCGCCATGGCTCGCCATGCCGACAGCGCCGGCAGCCTGAGCCAGGGAGTCCAGCACTTCTGCAAAGTCACCCGCAATTACCGACCGGGCTTGTTCCACAGCTACACCGTCCCGGATCTGCCGCGCACCAACAACGATCTCGAGCACGAGTTCGGCTCGCAGCGCCACCACGAGCGCAGGGCCACTGGCCGCAAGACCGCCTCGCCGGCTATGGTGCTGCGCGGCGAGGCACGCCTGGTGGCCGGAGTGGCCACCCGCCGCCATCCCCCCAGCGCCGCTGATCTGGGCAGCGTCGATCGCGAGCGATGGAAAACCCTGCGCCAGCGTCTCGATCGAAGACGCCACGCTCGCACCCTGCGTAGGCGCTTCCGGTGCAATCCGGGCGCATATCTGGCAGAATTGGAGGAAAAGGCCCGCCAGCTAACTTTGCCGACGTAGGATAAATCCGGTATCATTTAGCAGCCGCCACCAGTCGATGGTTCGATTACGGAAGAGTGCGGTCTACCATCTCTTTCGTTGACTTTCAGAAGGGGAGCGAGGATGGCCGAGTTGCATGTAATCGCCGCGTTGCGTGACAAGCGATCGGAACTGGCCGGGATGGTGATGGGACTGGAGCGGTAACTGGCCGAGCATCGCGCCGGCCTGACGCATGTGGACGCGACCATGGGGTTGTTCGACCCGCAGCTCCGGCCGGAGGATTCCCTTCCGGATTACCCCTGGACTGGTATTGGCGGCGTCAGCCTGCGCGGCTGACGATCGCAGCGGTGGCGACCAACTCGTCGAGTAAAGCCATTGTAGCACTCCCCGGGGAGGAGAAGGGGTCGAGGACGGGCTTCTCGGAGTATTTCAGGAGCAATGAGGCATTCACCTTGGCGATGTTCACCTGGCCCATGTTCCAGTGGCCAAAGCGCCGCTCGGGAATTTCCTCATAGCTCAGGATGCGCACCGAATGGTGGCGATCATCACGAATGATCGTGCTTAACAAGTCGCAGATCGCGTCACGCCCGCCCTCGAGTACTTGAATAAATATATCGTCTACGAAACACAAAAGGCCTGTGATTCCACGCGGAGGATTGTTCCGGCGTGACTGTACAAAAATGGCGTCAAGACTCGCCGGATCAAGCGGGGTGACGGCGCGGCTGGCATATAGGCAGCGGACGAGCATCAGCGCTTCAGTCCTTCAGGTTGATGAGCGACAGGAACTCGCGACGCAACGCGGCATCCTTCAGGAAGGAGCCGCGCATCACGCTATTAGTCATCTTCGTCGCGGAATCCTTTACTCCGCGCCAGTGCATACAAAAATGATCTGCCTCCATCACGACCGCCAGCCCGTCCGGCGCGACCTTGTCCATCAGCAGATTGGCGATCTGAGCGATCGCCTCTTCCTGGATCTGTGGCCGACTCATGATCCATTCGGCCAGCCGGGAGTATTTTGACAGGCCGATGAGGTTGGAGTGCTGGTTGGGCATCAGGCCGATCCAAAGACGGCCCATGATCGGGCAGAAATGATGGCTGCAAGCGCTTCGTACCGTGATCGGGCCGACGATCATTAGCTCGTTGAGGAACTCCGCATTCGGAAACTCGGTCACAGGGGGCACCGATGCGTAACGCCCGCGGAATACCTCCGTGAGATACATCTTGGCAACGCGACGCGCAGTGTCCTGCGTGTTGTGGTCGCTCTCGGTATCGATCACCAGGCTCTCAAGAACCCCCTGCATCTTGCCTGCGACCTCGTCAAGCAACCCGTCAAGCTCCCCAGGCAGGATAAAGGCGGAAATGTTGTCGTTGGCATGGAACCGCATCCGTGCCTTCTGGATGCGCGCGCGAATACGCGCTGACACAGGAAGGTCCGGATCGTCCTCAGAGGGAAGTCGATGGTTGGGCATAGTTTGCCGCTGTTCGCCTTAGTGCGTGCTAAGCAACCATTAGTCCACGCCAGACCCCTCGGAATGAGAAGCCTGCTCAACCGTCAGCACAAAAGGTTAGGCCCAAATACCTATGTGCGTCAATCTGGCGTCGTTGAGAATCCCTCTATTGATGCGGCCTGGGTAGGGGTGCCTCGAAGTTTCGGGCACAGGTCCACTCTGAGGTCGTCCATTTTCCTGGGGGCAGAACAAAGCCTGCACGTTGCCCGCGACCCCAGTCATCTGCGGTTCCCTTGGTCTCGCCTGCCTGGCTTGTCGGAAGGACCGGCTGGTCCCCCAAGGAAAATAGACGGTCTCATGGAGGCAAACGAAGCCCCGGCGTCGGCGTTCCGGTTCGTGGCCGAACGCCAGAGGATGGCAACCGCGCGGGGTGGTCCCCCCGCGCCGTGCCTATCCATTCTCCTGCCCTGCAACGAACGCCCCGGTCGCTCGGATATTGCGCCAAGTCGCCTCGGATCTCTGCCACGCCAGCAGCCCGACCATGCTGGTCAGCACCTCCCGCGTTCGCCGCACCAGGGCGACAGTCAGTGCCGGGGGCGATGGGATGCCAACCAGTGCGCTGGCGCCGACCAGTGCCGCCTCCTGCACGCCGACCGCCGCGGGCAGCATGAACCCGCCATTGCGGAGCGCCTAAGCCACACTTTCGATGATCAGGCCGTCGACGAAGCTGACCGAACGCCCGAGCAGGCGGAGCACACCGACAACCTCGAAGGCGCCAATTGCCCAGGCCGTGCTGTGGCAGCACAGCGCGGTTGCAAAGGAACGCGGCTGCGCATGCAGGCAGCGTACCTCCCGGTAGAGAGACGTGAGACGGTGCAACCGCAACGCCGGCCACCGGGACGCGAGCGGCGCGAGCCGCACCCCCCCACCCACCGAAGCCGGGGCAGCCATTGCACGCCGAAGAGAGCCATGGCGCAGCTTGCCGCGATGCCGACGCCGGCGGCGACGACTCCTCCCATACCGCCGGAGCTACCCCTACCCGACAACAGAGCAAGCCCTGCCAACGTGGAGAAGACCTGGGCGACGACTTCCAGCGTCAGGTCGATTGTCGCGGTGGCGTCCTGCTCGAAGGGGACGAGGGACCTGCTCAGATCGTTGGGCTGGAACATCGGACACTCCATGGCGGTGATCACTGCGGCACAATGATGCCTGTTCTGCTTCGGCCGCCCCATAGCTTCTTGTCGGCGATCAGTTCGGCGGGCGCTTCCGGCGTCGGCGCGGCCTCGATCCGCGGCGCGATGGCTTCGGGCGTGGTGGTCGGGGCGAACCGCTCCAGCACGGTGCCGTCGCGCCCGACCAGGAACTTGGTGAAGTTCCACTTGATCGCGCTGCCGAGCAGTCCGCCCTTGCGGGCTTTCAAATACGCGAACAACGGATGCTGGCCGGGTCCGTTTACCTCGATTTTCGCGAAGATCGGAAAGGTCACGCGGTAGGCCGCCTCGCAGAAGTTGCTGATCTGCGCGTCGTCGCCCGGCTCCTGATGGCCGAACTGGTCGCACGGAAAGGAGAGGACGGTAAAGCCGCGCCCGGCGAAGCATTCCTGCAAGGCCTGCAAGCCGGCGTATTGCGGCGTGAAGCCGCAGCGGGAGGCCGTGTTCACGATCAGCAGCACCTGCCCGCGCCAGGCGCCCAGGGACTGGATCTCGCCGCCGCTGCGCCGCGCGGTGATGTCGTGGAGGTCCATGACGAACCCGGTTCGATTGCCTCCCCGAGGTGGGACGGCGGTCGGAAATGCCAGACTTGCCCAACATCTCCTGACCGGCACGGCGCGGCCCGGTGATCGGGAACGGGTGCCTATGCCCCCCTCGCCAGACGGCATTGCCACCCCACGTTATCGGGGCAACCGGCGAGGTAGATGTTCGCATGAAAATCGTCGTGTTCGGCGCAACGGGCGGTACCGGGCGCTCGGTCGTCCACGCTCTTCTGGCCGACGGGCATGCGGTGACTGCCTTCGTCCGCGACCCGGCGGCCCTGGCCCCGCTTCCAGGTCTGCATACGGTGAGCGGCGACGCCATGCGTCCGGATGACGTGGCGCGCGCGGTTGCGGGCCAGGAGGCCGTGGTCGTCAGCCTTGGCATGACCCAGCGCCGCACCGGGCTGTTGCCACGCGCCACGCCCGAGGGGCCGCCCTATGTGTGCGAGGCCGGCACAAACAACGTCATCGCCGCGATGCAGGCAGCCGGGGTGGTCCGGCTCGTCTGCGTCACCTCCTTCGGCGTCGGCGACACGCGCGCCGGCGCTCCGCTGCTGTTCCGGGTCGTGTTCCGTCTGTTCATGCGCGCGGTGATGGCCGACAAGGAACGCCAGGAGCGCCTGGTAAAGGCGTCCGGACTGGATTGGACGCTGGTCCAGCCGGTCGGGCTGACGGACCGGCCGGCGGCCGGGCATTGGGTGGCCAGCACTGCGGGGAAGACCGGCCGGTCGATGGTGAGCCGCGCCGATCTCGGCACCTTCATCGCCGCCGAGGTGGTGCAGCGACTGCACATCCGGGAGACGGTGGCGTTCTCCGGGTGATGCTGGCGTCCGGTGCAGGCCTGACGCGCCGCGGTCTTGCCATCCGCAGAGGTGCCGCCGGAACCGGGACGCGCCTGGTGAAGCCCTGCCGTTCCAGCGACACCATCCAGTCCCAGCCGCTGCCCTCCTGACGCTGGCGGGTACGGCAGCCACCCCCTACCATCGCTCACCGATGATCCATCCGGAGAGCCGTCGCCGCATGTCATCACTGGCCGCCGACCTTGCCGCCATCCTGGCCGGGGTACGCCGCCCGGGGGACTTTTTCGTCTCCGGCACCGCCGAGTTGCGCGCGCCCTCGCTCCAGGTCGAGGGCGTCGGCCAGGTGGCACTGCCGCTGCTGCCGGCGCAGGCAGCGCAACTCGCGGCGGTGGCGGAACCGGCGCCGTACGGCCGCGGTAAAGCAACGATTCTCGACCCGGCGGTACGGCGCAGTTGGCAGATCGGGTCGGAGCAGGTGCGCCTGGGCGGCAAGGGCTGGGCAGTCACTTTGGAGGGCATCCTCGCCCGGGTCGCCGACGGCCTCGGCGTGGAGGCCCCGATTACGGCCTCTCTCCATAAGCTGCTGCTCTACGAGGCGGGCGGCTTCTTCCTCGGCCACCGCGATACCGAGAAGCTGCACGGGATGTTCGGCACGCTGGTGATCCTGCTGCCGTCGCTGTTCGCCGGCGGCGAACTGGTGATCCGTCACCAGGACCACAGCGTCCGGCTTGACCTGCACCGGGACGATCCGGCCGAGGTTGGGGTTCGCCGCCTTCTATGCCGACTGTGTGCACGAGGTCCTGCCGCTCACCGAGGGCTGCCGCCTGACCCTGGTCTACAACCTGACGCGCCCGGGCCGCGGCAAGCCGCCGCAGCCGCCCGGTTACGTGCGCGAACAAGCCCGGATGATTGCCCTGCTGCAAGCCTGGCGGGACTCGCCCGACAGCACGCCGGCCAAGCTGGTCCACCTGCTGGAACATGCCTACACCCCGGCCGAGCTGGGCTTTCCAACCCTCAAGGGCGTCGATGCGGCGGTGGCCGGCGTGGTGCGGGCGGCGGCAACGCAGGCGGGCTGCGACGTGCATCTGGCGCTGCTGACTATCGAGGAAAGCGGCATCGCCGAGTACTCCGGGTCCTGGCGCCGGCACCGGAACGACGATGACGATGACGATTTTGAGGCCGGCGAGGTGTGCGACTGCAGCGTGACGCTGTCGGAGTGGCGCGGCGATGACGACGGTCCCCGGATATCCGGTGCGATCCCCGCCGAGGATGACGAATTCGTCCCGCCGGGCGCGCTGGAGGATCTCTCCCCGGACGAAGTGCATTTCCACGGCCCGACCGGCAACGAGGGATCGTCGTTCGAGCGCACCTACCGGCGGGCGACGCTGGTGCTCTGGCCGACCGACCGCCGCTTCGGGGTGCTGAGCCAGGGCGGGTTGCGGGCGACCCTGCCGTATCTCGACACGCTGGTCGGAAGCTGGGCGGCGAGTGCTCCGGACCTGCGCCCGGCGCTCGCGGCCGAAGCGCACGACCTGGCCGGCCACATGATCGCCCGCTGGCTGCGCGGCGGCTGGTCGCCCTATCACGAGGAAGAGGAACCATCTTCCGGCCGGGAGCCAAGCGAGGCCACCCGGATGCTGACGCTGCTGGCCCGGCTGGGCGATGAAGCGGCGATCGAGCGGTTCCTGCGCGAGGTCACTGCCGCCGGCCGTTACGCCGCCGCCGACAACGCCGCCATCGCTGCCGCGCTCGATCACCTGCCACCGGCGCGCGCCTCGCAACTGGCCGAGGCCATCGTCACCGGCACCGCCGCCACCTTGCCCGCCGCCTGTGCCGGTCTGCTGGCCCAGCTGGGGACGACCTGGCCGAAACAACGCCGGGAGACGCTGACGAACGCCGCAGCTCGACTGGTGGCCGCCCTGCCAGGCGAGCCGGTGCGCAATCCGGCGAACCCGGCTTGCCCGGCGCGCGTGCCAACGGTGAAACCGGGGTTCGTCGTCGATCTGCTCACCGGCCTCGACGCCATCGATGCGGCGCTGGCCGGGCCCGCCGCGGCGCATATCCTGGCCTGGCCCGTGCCCTACGGCCTTGATGCCATCCTGGTGCCCGCGCTGCGCCAACTGGCCGAAGCCGGCAACCGCCTCGACACGCCGGCGCGCGCAACTTCGCGCCGCAGTGGTCGCGCATCTGCGGGCGCGGGCGGCGCAGCCGCTGGCGCCGCCCCGGACTGGCGGCGGCAGAGCACGCTGGCCTGCCGCTGCGCGCATTGCCAGGAACTGGCCAGCTTTCTCGACGATCCGGCGCGGAAGAGCTGGGTGTTCAAGGCTGCCGAGGCCCTGCGCGGCCATGTCGCGGACACCATCCGCAAGGCCGGCAGCGACGTCGACACGGCAACTGACCAGCGTGGCCGGCCGTACAGTCTGGTGTGCACCAAGACCCAGACGAGCTACCAGCGCCGTGCCAGACAACGTCAGCAGGACCTGAAGGATCTGAACCTGCTGGCGGGGTAAGGGAAGGACGGCGTGCCGCATCCGGTGTCCGCGTCGGCCGCGGACTCTTGCGCCAGCGGCGCGGCCCATGACCGCCGGATACCGGCCATGACCTTGGCGACGGCCCCGCCGCCATCGGCGCGCTGCGGCTTGTACCCGGCGAGCTTGTGCGCCCACCCGATCGCGGCCAGCCGCCTTGTGATGGTAGCCGGTGCGCGTCCGGCCTCAACCTCGCCGGCGCGAACAGCGCCACCGCCCCAAGAGCGGCGGCGAGCGGCTGGTCGCCGCGGGCAGCGCACCAGGTTGGAACCGTTGCCAGTCAGCGGCGTAGCAGCCGGATGGACGCGGCCCGGCTGACGGCGCCGTCTGCCCCGTGGCGCAACGCCGCCCGCCCCGCCGGCACAATGTCGTCCAACTCTCCCCTCCCCGCTGCCCTGCCCCCTCGTGGGGACAGAAGCGGGGACGCGCCTGGCTGCGGACCGCAGCCCCCAGCAAGTCCGCAGCTTTCAGCCCCATCCATGGCGGACGGAATGTCCGCGATACCGGAATTGTTTGGCAGTTTCCGGACCACCGTAGGGTTCTGCCTCGGTCACTGAGTAGTTTCCGAACCTACTGACGCGCGTCACGAAACTGTATGAGCTTCCACTCGTAAGACCCAAGGAATTGTAGTGCACTCTTAGAAACATTTCCTTCGACCGCCAACGGCGGACCCCAGTCAGACCCGATGACCGCGCTGGTAGCCCAACGCCGAATTCCTGCGCGCAAGTCGTTCGATTTCGAATGCCAGGCAGTCTTTCCATCCAACGTTTCCAACCCATCCGGAAAACGTTGGCCAGAAGAGGCGGCGGCACAGGTTGGCCGCCATGGCGGATCCAGGAATGGCGATCAATGAAGAAGACAGAGACGAATAGCTCCCAGTCATTTTCCAAGGCCCTCACCGGGATTGATGGACTCGACGAAATCACGGGCGGCGGACTACCTGCCGGGCGGCCTACGCTCGTATGTGGCAGTGCGGGATGCGGCAAGACGATGCTCGCCGTCGAATTCCTCGTGAGGGGAGCGACGCAGTTTGCCGAACCGGGGGTATTCATGATGTTTGAGGAAAGCGCCATGGAGCTTACCGCAAACGTCCACTCGCTCGGCTTCGATCTGGAGAAGCTCGTGGCGCAGAAGAATATTGTGCTCGACCATGTCCACATCGAGCGCAGCGAAATCGAGGAAACCGGCGAATACGATCTCGAGGGGCTGTTTATCCGGCTCGGGCATGCCATCGACTCCATCGGTGCGAAGCGCGTGGTGCTGGACACGGTCGAGGCGCTCTTCGCCGGCTTACCCAATCACGCAGTTCTCCGCGCCGAGTTGCGGCGCCTGTTCCGTTGGCTGAAGGATCGCGGCATGACCGCAATCATCACCGGCGAGAAGGGTGAAGGAAATGCGATCACGCGCTATGGCCTGGAGGAGTACGTGGCGGATTGTGTGATCGTCCTCGACCATCGTGTCCAGGAGCAGATTTGCACCCGTCGCCTCCGCGTGCTGAAATATCGCGGCACTGCCCATGGCATGAACGAATATCCCTTCCTCATCGGCGCGCACGGAATCTCAGTGCTGCCGATCACCTCGCTGCAACTTGATCACGAGGTTTCCACGCAGCGCGTCCCGACAGGGATCCGGCGCCTCGACGAAATGCTTGGTGGCAAGGGCGTTTTCCGAGGCAGCAGCGTGCTCGTGTCTGGTTCAGCCGGCACTGGCAAGAGCAGCGTTGCTGCAAAGCTGATCGAGACCGCGTGCCAACGCGGCGAGCGGGCATTGTTTTTTGCGTACGAGGAATCGACTGCGCAGATCGTTCGCAACATGCGCTCGGTTAACATCGATCTGGCGTCCTGGATAAAAAAAGGCCTGCTCGAAATTCACTCGTCCCGGCCAACGCTGCAAGGGCTCGAACAGCATCTGTTAATGATGCACGATCTGGTGCGCGCCTTCCGCCCGACCATGGTCGCCGTCGATCCGATTAGCAACCTCACCATGGCATACGATGACGCCGAGGTGAAGCCGACGCTTATGCGGCTTATCGATTTCCTGAAGAAGGCCCAGATCACAGCCGTCTTCACCAGTCTGACCACCGGAGGAGACGCGACATCAGCACCGGAGGATTCACAGCTCGGTGTGTCCTCATTGATGGATACGTGGCTGATGCTGCGCAACGTCGAGTTTACCGGCGAGCGAAACCGGACAATTTTCGTGCGCAAGTCGCGCGGCATGGCGCATTCCAATCAGATCCGCGAGTTCGTTCTGAGCGACAAGGGAATCGATCTCGTGGACGTGTATCTCGGCGTCGATCGCGTACTAACCGGCAGCGCACGCGTCGCGCAGGAAGCACGCGAGCGCGCCGCTGCAACTCTGCGCGGCGAAGATCACCAGCGCAAGCTGCGGCAGCTCGCAGGCAAGCGAAAGGCGATCGAAGCGCAGATCGCCGCGCTGCAAGCGGAAGCCGAGGCGGATAGCGCGGAGGTTCACTTCGTCATTGCACAGGAGACATTGCAGAAATCAATCACGCACCAGAACACCGACGCGATGGCGCGACAACGTGGGGGCACGTCTGGCGCCAACGGTCAGACGAAAGCAATGCGATGAGCGTCCCAGCGTTGTCAGCCGTCCATTGCGAAACCGAGGCTACCTGTACGTTCAAACTGCGCCTCTACGTTGCTGGTCAGACTGCAAAGTCGCTCGCGGCCTTCGCTAATCTCCAGCGCATTTGCGAAACGCATCTTCCGGGGCAGTATTGTATCGAGGTCATCGACCTGACGAAGACGCCACACCTTGCCGCCGACGATCAGATTTTTGCCCTTCCCACACTCGTGCGGCGTCTTCCTGAGCCCATCAAGGCCCTCATCGGCGACCTTTCCGACGAAGGACGCGTGCTGGTCGGCCTCGACGTGCAGCCGGTCAGCCTTGGGCGTTCATGAACATGAGCACCCGCCGTCCAACCGAGGCAAAGGCGATGGAAGCCGCAGCGGTGCTCCGCGCCGCTACATGCTATGTCCTGCGCCTCTACATCACCGGCCCGACACGGCATTCCACACGAGCGATCACAAACATCCGCAAGATTTGCGAGGAGCACCTCGAGGGTCGTTATGACCTAGAAGTAGTAGACATCACGCGACATCCAGCGCTGGCAGAGGGCGAGCAGATTATTGCCGCACCGACCCTCATCAAGAAATTCCCTCTGCCTCTTCGCCGGTTCATTGGTGACATGTCGCAAACGGACCGTATTCTGAACGGGCTCGATATTTGGGCAGCCCGGGAGAATGCGTCGTCGGCAAGATCCGCTGACCCGGCATGAGCACAAAATTGAATTCGCGATCCGCAATCCTCGACGAGAACGCTAATCTCCGCGGGCGATTGGAGGAGGCAGAGGATATGCTCCGCGCGATCCGGAGCGGCGAAGTGGATGCGTTGGTAGTCCAGGGTATCTCTGGGTTGCAGGTCTACATCCTCCAGGGTCTAGATGCCGAAACAAATCGCATTCGTGGCGAGATGCTGGCGCAGGTCAGCGATGCCGTCATCGCCGTCGATAACGATGAGCGTATTATCTATCTCAACACGGCCGCCGAACAGATGTACGGATTTCCTGCGTCCGGAGCTCTCGGGCGAGCGCTGTCGACAATGTATGAAACGCGATGGCTGCATCCGGAGGAGGCGGCGGCGGCGAAGGGCGCACTGCGCGAGCATGGCGCATGGCGCGGCGAATGCATTCACGTCAGGCAAGACGGTCGTGAGATGAACGTCGAGTCTAGCATCACGGTGCTACTGGAAAAAAGCGGACAGTCGAGCGGAACACTCGCGGTCATTCGCGACGTGACAGAACGGAAGCAGCACGAGAACAGGGTGCTGGTTTCCGAAATCCGCTATCGTCGTCTCTTTGAAGCCGCACACGACGGCGTTCTCATCATTGCCACCGACACTCGCAAGATCATCGATGCTAACCCGTTCATGACGCAAATGCTCGGTTATTCGCACGACCAGTTGGTTGGGAAGGAACTGTTTGAGATCGGTTTGCTCAAAGATGAGGCCGCGAGCCAGGAGATGTTCGGGAGACTGAAACGAGCGGAACAGGTCCGCTACGAAAACCTGCCGCTCGAGAGCCAGGAGGGCTCAGGACTCCCCTCATTTTTTTCCTCCCACATCTTGCGCCGATTCGAGCCGAGTCTCTACCAGATCCTGGAGTGTTTTGGGATGAATGGGCGGCATGGAAACGGCAACGGCGGGCCTGCGCGACGGCGGACGGCTGAAGGACATAGACGCGTTCATTCACGGCCTCTACGGCCCGGACCTGCACACCAAGCGCGTGGAGTCACTGGCCGCGGCCACCCTTGGCGTCATGACCGGTGCGTCGCTGGCGGTGGCGATGATCGGGCAGGCATTGGCGCAGGCACGCGGCCTCGTGACCAAGCATGCGATCAAGCAGGTCGACCGATTGCTCAGCAACAAGGGCATCGATGTCTGGGACAGCTTCGCCCGCTGGGTGCCGCATCTGATCGGCACGCGCGAGGAGATCGTCGTTGCCATGGACTGGACCGACTTCGACGGCGACGACCAGGCCACTCTTGCGCTCAATCTCGTGACCGACCATGGCCGGGCGATGCCATTGTTGTGGCTGTCCGTATGGAAGGACGAGTTGAAGGATCAGCGCAACGACTTCGAGGATGCGTGTCTGCGGCGATTGTCACAGTTCGTCCCGCCCGGCTGCCGTGTCACCATCCTGGCCGACCGCGGCTTCGGTGATCACAAGCTGTTCGCCTATCTGACTGAGCTTGGCTTCGCCTATGTCATTCGCTTCCGTGGCAACATCCACGTCACCGATGCCTCCGGCGAGACGCGGACCGCCGCCGAATGGGTCGGCAAATCGGGTCGGGCGCGCAAGCTCCGGGGCGCCCGCGTCACCGCGTCGCATGCCTATCAGGTGGGTGCCGTCGTCTGTGTGCATGCCCGTGACATGAAGGAGCCGTGGTGCCTCGCGACCAGCGACGCCGCGGCACCTGTCGGGACGGTGATCAAGCGATATTCGCGGCGCTGGACCATCGAGCCCAGCTTCCGAGACACCAAGGATCTGCGCTTCGGCATGGGGATGTCCGAGATCCGCATCGCCGACCCGGAGCGACGGGACCGGCTGCTGCTCATCAGTGCCTTCGCCATGGTGCTGCTCACCATGCTCGGAGCGGCCGGGGAGAGCCTGGGCATGGACCGACAGCTCAAGTCCAACACGTCGAAAACACGCACGCATTCGCTGTTCCGCCAGGGATGCATGCTCTACGAGTTGATCCCGAACATGCCCGAGCATCGGCTCCTGCCGCTGATGCAGAGGTTCGCGGAAATGCTGGCGCAAAGCGGCCTGCTTTGCTGGTTAATGCCGAAAGCGAAATGAGGGGATGGGTGAGCCAGGAGGGACGCCACCAGGAGGTTGAAGTGGTCGCCAACCTCTATGATGAAAACGGCCGCCCGGTAATCCAGTGCAACATCCGCGACATCACCGAACGCAGGCGATCCGAAGAGCACGTAACCCTGCTCATGGCCGAGGTCAACCATCGCGCGAAGAACCTGCTTGCCGTGGTGCAAGCCGTGGCCTGTCAAACTGCGAAGCATGGCGATCCAGCAACCTTCGCCTCACGCCTATCCGATCGCATAGAAGGGCTTGCGGCAGGCCAGGACCTCTTGGTCAGGACCCAATGGCAGGGCGTCGAGGTGGCCGAGCTCATTGAGGCTCAGCTTGCCCACTTTAAAGAACTGATCGGCACGCGCATACTGCTCTCCGGCCCGCCCGCGCGCCTAACCGCGGAAGCTGCCCAGGGTATTGGTATGGCGCTGCACGAACTGGCCACCAACGCCGTGAAATACGGCGCGCTGTCAAATGACAGCGGGCGGGTGCAAATCGTCTGGCAACTGCATACGAATGCACGACCGGAATTTTCGATGTCCTGGCTTGAGGATGGCGGCCCGATTGTTGAGGCGCCGGCGCGGAAGGGCTTTGGCCAGACCGTGATTGGACGCATGGCCGAGGCGGCGGTCCAGGGCGTTGCCAAGATCATCTACGCAAGGAACGGGCTCTCGTGGCACCTGAGCGCGCCATTGGAAAACGCCCTTGCGGCAGCCCGGATCGGGGCATAGATGAACGTCTCTCCGCTGACCGCTGATGGCGGACACAGAATATCGGTCCTCATTGTTGAGGACGAGCCTATGCTTGCTTTCGTTCTTGAAGAAGTTCTGATAGATGCGGGCTTTAATGTCGTTGGCATCGCGGGAAGACTTGAGATCGCGCTCGTGTTGATTGAGAGTTGCAGCTTTGACATTGCCATCCTGGACGCCAATCTGGCGGGGATCAGCGGCGGCCCCGCGGCGTTAGCGCTGACGGCGCGTGGAATACCCTTCATTGTCGTGTCAGGTTACCTGCCTGAGCAACAGAGAAGCGCGTTTTTCGGAGCGCTCCACATTCAAAAGCCGTTTCGGCCTGATCAACTTGTTCGCGCCTTACGAGGCACCCTGGCAGGCAGGGACGCAATTGAGGTTTAGACCAGAGGTGCGCTCCGCCAGCAGCCGGGCACCGTCAAGCGCGGTCCCGTCGGCCGCCAGCAGCCGGACCCGCACCGGACCGTCCAACAACTGGGCCTGCAGCTGCGAGCGCAACCTCTGCTCCGCATCGAGCAATCCGCCGATGAGGGCGGCCGGAACCGGCTCGGGGAGCCGGCAGCGCGCGGCCGCCGCCCGGGTCGTTGTCACGAGGGCGCGCACCGCCTGAGCCAGCAGGTCGCGGGCAACCGCATCTCCCGCCGCCGCCACGCACACGACGTCGCCAGCAAAGCGCGCGGCCTACCGGGCCGGGTTCGCATCGCCTCCGATCAAAGCCGGCAGGTCGGCGATGGCACCGAAGCGCGCCAAAGCCGCTGCGTACAGTGAGGTCGGTGGGCCGCGCCCGTCTTCGGCCCGCAGAACCGAACGCAGGCCCGCGAGGCCGATCCAGGCGCCACTGCCGTCATCGCCCAGCCACGGCCCGCACCCGTCAACCCGCGTGAAAGTGCCGTCGCCCCCGACGCCGATCGCAACGGTGCCGGTACCGACGGCGATCACCACGCCCGGCTCTCCCGCGAGTGCGCCGGCATGCGCTGTCACCGCGTCGCTCGTCACGGCCACCCGCATCGCCGGCAGCGCGACCAGCAGACGCTCCGCCAGTTCCTGCGCGGCTGCCGGCGCGCTCAGCGCCCCCGCGGCGCCGATCCCAACCGTGGCGGCGCAGGCCAGCCCCGCCTGTTGCAGCAGCTTCCGGGCGACCGCCAGGATAGCGTGTTCCGCCGTCACGGCGCCGTTCCATGCGGCAAGCCCGGCCGCCCCCGGTCCCTCCGCATCAAACCGCCCCGCCTCGGTCCAGAGCGCGGCACGGCATCCGGTCTTGCCGAGATCAACCGCCAGAACGCCGGTCATGCTCCGGAACCTTCCAACCGCTTGTCGGGCGCTGATCGCAGCCGGATGCTGGCCCAGGGCTGCGTCTGGTCGAGCGTGACCGCTCCCCCGCGCGCCAGTTCCAGCCCGGCGACGAGGGTGCTGGCGACGGCGGCGCGGCACCGCAGATCGCGGGCGGGCACGCCGGCGGCGATCGCCGGCAGGAAGCGCGCGAATTCGTCGCCCTTGGCACAGTCGTTCAGCAGGTGGCGGATGCGCGCGATCGCATCAGTGACCCGCCAGATTTCGGGCCACCGGGGCCGATGGAACTCCACCCACGAAGGCAGGCGCAACGCCGCCAGGCAGGCGCGCAACAGCTCCGTCAGGTCGCCTTCCCGTCCGGCCGGCGCACTCTTCGCGGCCCCATGCGGGAACACGTCCCGCCCGAGTTGGTGCCGCCGCTCGAGCCAGTCGGCGGCCGCCAGCATGCGGGCACGTTCAAGAAGAAGCTGCCGCAGCGTCTCGGCGGCGTGGTGCGCGGCGCGGGCTTCGGGCGCGGTCGCCGGCAACAGCAGCCGCGAGCGCAGCCAGGTGAGCGTCGCCGCCATCACCAGCCACTCGCCCCAGCAGCCGAGCGACATCGCCGATGCCGCCGGCGACGGCGCCTTCCCGCGGGCGAGTGCCGCCTCCAGCGCCGCGGCGAAGGCCCCGATCAGCTCGGCGACCGGCAGGCGGGCGAGATCGATCCGCTCGTCCCGCGCCATCTCCAGCAGCCAGTCGAGCGGCCATTCGAAGCCCTTGGCCCGCAGCACCGGCGCATCGGTCGCGGAGTCGCGCCGCGGAGAGTCCTCCCAGCCGGGTGCCTCGGGGCAAGACGCCGGCTCGCTTTTCGCCGGGGCGGCGCTGTCCATCACCTGTCTTCGACGCCGGCGGCGTCGTAGCTCGGGCGGATGTCGAAGCGCAGCGCCGGCCAAGCCGCGCGCAGACGCAGCAAGGCAAGCCACGGCGTCCAGTCCGCCGACCAGAAATCCACCCGGAAGACCGCCTCTCCCGCCGCCGCGTGGCGCGGATCGGAGGCGGCGTCGGGATCCTCGGCAACGTGGCGCAGCGCCTCGGTGGTGCCCCAGTGCTGCCAGAGCCACGCAAGCGCCTCCGGGTGATCGGGGCCAAGACGCAGAATAGCGTCGGGCACCGGCAACAGCGCGTGCAGGTCGAACGGACAGGCGCGGCTGCGCCCGACGCGCGCGCAGGCTGCCGCCTGGCGGGCGGCGACCGCCTCGCGCAACTGGCCGGCCAGCACCCGCGCGCCGGCGAGGCTCAGGGTCCGCAGCTGCGGTGCCGGCGGGACCGCCAGCAGCAGGAACCAATCCTCGGCCAGCGCATCAACATCGAGCCGCCAGGGGATGATCCCGGCGCCGGCGGCCGCCGCGCGGAAGGAAGCGACCTTTCCTTCAGGTCCGCTGATCGTCAGGCGATGCTGCAGCCAGTCGGGGTGCGGCAGGCGCAACGGTGCGGCACTGGCACCGCCATCATGCCGGTGCTCCGACGGCGCCGAATGGCGCGGCACTTCCTCCCGGTCGGTGAAAATCGCCGCGGCGCCGGCAGCAACGGCATCCGGCACCGCCGCATCAGGCGGCGCACCGATCTCCGCTTCGCCGGCCGGCGCAGGAATCACCGCGCCGGACGCCACGGCACCTTGACGCTGTCCCAGCCAGGCTGACAGCGCCTCCGCCGCTTCGCTCGCCTGATCCGCGGCCGAGCGCGCCATCTGCTCAGGCCGCCTTCGCGGCAGGCCGACGCGCCCGGCCGGACCGCTTGTCGCGACGGCGCAGGATGCGGCGGATGGCGTCGGCGCCAAGCCTTCGGTGTTCGATATTGCCCCAGCGATCGACCTTGCGGAACACCGGTCCGAAGCTGCATTCCGAGGCCCGCATCCAGTCCTGCAGCGCCCGCACCGGGCAGGAAGCCGGCGCCCGGGCGATGGTGATTATCGCTGGCGCGGCGTCCGGCGCGCGCCGGATCAGCAGGTCACAGCCATCCGCGGTGAGCCGCAGATGCTCGGCGTCGATGGCGACCAGGGCGGGTCGCCCGAGGCCGGTCGCGGCGGCGAGCAGCAGCAGGGCGCGGTCGCGCAAGCCGGCGAGGTTGCCGGGGCAGGCGCCGGCCATCCGGGCGAGACGCGAGCCGGAGGGCGGCGGCGGACGCTGCGGACCCGGCGCGGCCTGGCGCTTGACGGCGCGCAAGGCGCGACGTGCCGCCGGATCGGCATCGGGCGGCGACAGAAAACGAGCCCGATGGGCATGGGCGATGGCGGCGACCCTGCGGTCGAGCGCGCCGCGGCTGAGCGTCGGGGCAAGCGCCGCCAGGTAGGCGGCGAGTGTGGCGGAAGTGGCCGGCAGGCTCGAATGCCCTTCGCTGCGGCACCACTCGGAGAAATGGCGCCAGTCGGCGGCGTAGGCCCGGGCGCTCGCCGGCGCGAGCTTCCGGTCCACGGGGCGCGTCGTTCCGGCGATGCCGGGCGCCGCCGCCGTGGCACTTACCGCGTCCCCGCCGCCCCCCCTGCCCGCTCCGCTGTCCATCCGATCGCCTCTCCACTTGCCCTGAATGTCGCTTTGCTTTGAGCATTGCACTCGGATATGTTGAATATCAATTAGTTAGCTTTTGAGCATTGCACTCGGGTTTTGCTCTTACGACTGCACTGTGCGGCAAATTCACCCTTTGCGACTGCACTGTGTGGCCCTGAAAGCGACGCGTGCGAGAGCATCGCCGTGCCGGGTAGATTGTCAGCATGGACGAAGGAGACCCGCCCCCGCCTGATGACGTCCTGCTGCGGCTCGACGGGTTTGAGGGCCCGCTCGATCTGCTGCTGGAACTGGCGCGCCGGCAGGAAGTTGATCTTGGCCAGATCTCGGTCACTGCCCTCGTCGATCAGTACCTGTCCGCCACCTCGGACGTCGGGTGCATTGACCTGGCGCGCGTGGCCGATTGGCTGGTGATGGCGGCGTGGCTGGTCTGGCTCAAGTCGCGGTTGCTGCTGCCGAAGGACGTGGAGGAAGCACGGCGGGCCGAAACAGCGGCGAAGACCCTCACCGACCGGCTGGCCGCGCTGGGCCGCATCCGCGTTGCCAGCGCCTGGCTCGAGCAGCGACCGCAGCTTGGACACGACATCTTCGGACGGGGGCGCCACGACGACATTGCGCCGGTCAGGCTGGAGTCGGCAGGCTACGTTGGGCTGCTCGAGGCGGCCGTCGCTGTCCTGCAAACCACCCTGCCGCCGGAGCCACCCGAAGCTTCCCCCCCTCCCCGGCCGAGGTTCTGGACGCCATACCAGGCGTTGGCGCGGATGCGGCAACTTGTCGCCGGGTTGCCGGATGGCAGCGACCTGTTGCGGTTCGTGCCGAAGCTGGAGCCTGACCTGCCGGCACTTTCCCTGCGCACGCGGGTGGCCGTGTGCAGCACGCTGGTGGGTAGCCTGGAGCTGGCCCGCGGGGCTGAAATCCGGTTGCAGCAAGCGGAAACGTGGGGCGCGGTCACGGTCCACGCCGCCGTCGGGATGTCGGCAGAGCAGGATGCGGGCAGTCAGGTCAGCGTGAACGCCTGACGTTCAGTTCCCATGGGTGGTGCCCCAACCGGTTGGCGCTCGAACCCGTGCATCGTCCCGCTGATGTGGGAGGTGGTAGGGTGTGGCCGGGGAACAGCGCAGAGACCCGCAATGGAGCGGCACATTGTCGCCGGGGCTGTGGTGGACCATGCCGGCGGCCGCTGGCGTGTCGAGCGCCTGCTCGGGGCCGATGCTGTGATTCTGCGCAACGAGGCCGGAGAACTTGTCTCGGCTGACCCGGCAAGGATCGGCTTTCCAGACGACATCGCGCTCACTGCGCCGGGCAGCCCCAGGAACGAGCTTCGCTACACCGATGCCGAGTGGTCCGAAGCCGCAAGGCGGCTTGATCTGCTGACGGCGTTGGCCTGTTTGCCGCGCCGCGGCCGCGCGGATGTCGATCGGGTTGGGAAGGGACTCGGTGTGGGCCGGCGGCATGTCTTTTCGCTGCTTCGCCAGGTGCAGGCCGGTGCCGGGATCACGGCATTCCTGCCCAGCCGCAAGCCGCGCGCCAGGCGCCTGGACGCTGCCGTTGAGGCGATCATCACGCACGAAATCGAGCAGCACTACGCCAGGGCAAACCGTCCGAGCCTCAGCTCCCTCTGCGACGAGATCGGCAAGCGATGCCGTGTCGCCGGGGTGCTGCCACCATCCTGGCGCGCCGTGCAGGCGCGCGTTCGCGCCACCGATCAGGCATGGCTGACCGGGCGGCGACAAGGCCCGATCGCAGCACGATCCTTACGCCTGCTGACCGGTGCGCACCCCGGCGCAGCGGCGCCGTGGCAGCATGTACAAATCGACAGCACGCCCTGCGACATCCGTCTCGTACGGGAGGACGACAGGACCGTGATCGGCCGCCCGAACGCGACCTTCGCGATCGACATCTTCAGCCGCGTGGTCCTTGGCTTTTCGATTTCGCTTGAGGTGGCCTCGACGCTGACGGTCGCGACCTGCCTTGCCCACGCCTGCCTTCCCAAGGACGACTGGCTGGCAAAGCGGGATCTACCGAAAGTTCATTGGCCGGTCTGGGGCCGGCCCGGCACGCTCGAATACGACCGGGGCGCCGAGAACGAGGCGCGCGGCATCCAGCGCGGCCTGCGGCGGTACGGTATCCACTCCAAGGTGCGGGCCACCGGCCATCCCGAGCAGCACGGCACCATCGAGCGCCTGATCGGCACGATGATGCGCATCGTCCACGGGTTGCCCGGCACGACCTGGAGCAACGTGAACGAACGCGGCGAGAGCGAACCTGACAAGCAGGCCTGTCTCAGCCTGCCGGAACTCGAGCGCATCCTGGCGCTTGCCATCGACAGCTACAACCACGCAGCCCATGCGGGCATCAGTGAACGTCCGCTCGATCGCTATCTTGCGTACTACCGGCGACCCGACCTACCGGACCGCGAGCGCATTCCGCCCCGGCTTCCCGTCAATCGCCTGCTGCTCGATTTTCTTCCCTTCGAGACGCGGGCGCTGACGCGCTGCGGCATCAAGCTGTTCCGTGTCGACTACAGCTCGGTGGATTTGCTGCCGCTCTGGCGGCGCGACAACCAGCGCCGGGTCGAGCGGATCGTCGTGTATGACCCACGCAGCCTCGCCCAGGTCTGGATCGTTGACGAGATGACCGGCGACTATATCGCCGTCCCCTATCGGGTGCCGCACCCGGACATGACCTTGGCCCAGAGCGAGGCGGCGCGGCGCCGCCTGCAGGCACTGAAAGCCCAGGACCGTACCGAGCGCAGGCTGTTCGAAAACCTGGCGGAGATCCGCGCCATCGAGGCTGGTGCGCGATCGGCGACCAGCCGCCGCAAGGCCGAGCGGAGCCGGCAGGCCGCGAAATCCGCCCAGGCTACCGCCGCAGATGGCCGCCCGGGAACCGGCTCACCGGCGGTTGGCACCGGAGACGATTGTGTCGGCGCTTCGCCCCGGGCCGGGACAGCGGCCACGACAGCGCCAGCCTGGGCCGGTCAGCTAATTGCGCCCTTCACCGACGTCGAGGTTCTATGACATGGGCGTGACCGCAACGGCCCATCTGGACGAGGCAGCCCGGCGGGCTCTGGATTTCGACGATGCCCATCGCATTGCGCTGATCGATCGTGACATCTGGATCGGCTATGGGCGCGCGCGCGACGCGCATGCCCGGCTGGAGCGTATCCTGCGATCGGAGCGGCGCATGCGGCCGGATAATCTTATGATCGTCGGCGCCTCCAACAACGGCAAGACGGCCATTGCGCGGCGCTTCCTGGCCCGCCACGTCGTGCCGGAGGATCCGGATGCGGAGCGCAGCCGCATCCCGGTAGCCCTGATCCAGGCGCCGAACGGCCCGAAGATTCCCTTGCTGCTGGGCGCCATTGTCGCTTCGCTCGGCCGCGAACCGGCACGGCGCACGAGCACCGCCCAGCTCAGGACCGAGGCATATCGGACGATGCAGGACGTCGGATTGCGGCTGCTGCTGATCGACGATCTGCACAACATCCGCGGGAGCGGGGTTGGCAGCCTGCTGGTCGAGTTGCGCCAGATCGGATCGGTCACCGGGGTCTCGCTCGGCGCCTTCGCGACCAGGGAAATCGCCTACGCGCTGCGCCAGGACGAACAGCTTGCCAACCGCTTCGAGTTGCTGACCCTGCCCCGCTGGCAACTCGATGACGTGGAATATGCCCAGCTGCTGGCGACCTTCGAGCGGCAACTGCCGCTGCGGCGGCCGTCCACTCTCATCTATCCGGAGCTCGCCGGACGCATTCTGGTGGCAGCCGGCGGTTTGATCGGCGGCATTGCCCACGTGCTGCGGCAAGCGGCGGTGGAAGCGATCCTGTCCGGCCACGAGCGCATCGACCGCTCCATGGTTGACAAGGCCGGTTCGACATCGCCGGAGCGCATCGAAGCCGTTGCGCAGGCAGCTGACCTCTGACATGGCCCACCCCGGACTGAGCGACGGCGAAATGGCGCGCATGGCGGTGGCTGCACAGGCGTGGCTGCCGACCGATGTCCCGAGCACCCGGCGGCACATCCTCGACCTGCTGGTTCAGGCCACTGCGACCGGCGCCAATCCGATCGATGAACTTCGTCAGTCGATGTCACGGTGGTTCGGGGCGGATGCCGTGGTGATGCTGCCGCCGGTGTCGCCAGGAGCGGAACGGCCCGCGGCGCCCGACGGGATTGCTTTGGAGCCGCTCGCTGTCCTGCGTCGGCCGACGCTGTGGCCACAGCGTCCCAAGCGTCTGCCCGACGAGCTGTTCAGCAGTTGGCTCTGGCGAGTGTCGGTCGCGGCCGCGGCGCTGCCGGCTGACTTTGCCCGGGACGTGGTTGGCGCCGCGTATAACGACATCGACCTGGCTATTGCGCCAGAGAGCGTGCGACGGCTGGCGCGGTTGAGCGGTCAGAGCGCCGGGCACCTTGCCGCCGGAACCCTGCCGGTGCAGCCCTGGGCGACTCAGGACACGATCGCCGGCATGGCCGAGGATATGATGTTGCGCCATGAGGGATTGCTGGCCACCCGAGACGGGCCAGCGGCGAGCGGCCGCGCGAAGCCGGTCCTGCAATACTGCCCACGCTGCCTGGCCGACGACGCTCGGCCGTATTTCCGGCGGCGTTGGCGGTTCGCCCCGATGGTCGCCTGCCTCGTGCACCGGTGCCTGCTGCACGATGGCTGCTGGCGGTGCGGCGCACCGGTGGCACTGTTGCGCCTGCGTGTGGTCAGCGCGCAGCCGCGGTGCGTTTCCTGCGACGCGTGGCTCGTCCACGCGCCCGCGATTGCCGCCGAACAAGTGGTTCCGCGGCAAGGCAATCTTGAAGCCATGCTGTCCTATCTGGCAGCCCGGATCCCGGCCGCACAGCGCGGCTGCCACCTTGACCGGCTCGCCCGCCGCTTTGCACCTGGCCTGTCGCTCGCCAACCGTACGGTGGTTGTTGCGAAGCTGCTGCCGGCCACCGCCCGGGAGTGGTTCGGGGCAGCGGAAGATCCCCGCCACGATGCATCCTTGCAGATGCTGGCAAGTGGCGTGCGTCATCTTGGCCCCGCGCTCCGCAGGCAGCGGCGTCGGTATCACGCCCGCCTGGCACAACCGGGTGGCAGAGGGTCGTAGGCGCGCGGCCATACCCGCCGCGCGGCGAGGACGGTCGGCGCCGGCGCCACCGCCGGCTATGTCCCCCCATAGTCGATCGCCAGGCGGAGCGTGATGTCCGGCCAGCCGGTCCGGATGCAAGCCAGCGCCCGCCACGGCGTCCAGTCAGCAGACCAGAAGCGGGTGCGAATCCCGGCATGCCCGGATGGCAGGGCCAGGATCTCGGGGCCGGAAAGACCTTCCTCGGTCACGTGCCGCAGCGGCCAGGTCGTGCCCCAATGGGTCCACAGCCAGGCAATGACCCGGGGATCGCCGGGGCCGAGCCGCAGCAGCGCCTCCGGCATCGGCACCAGCGCGTGCAGGTCGAGCGGACAGGCCATCGCCCGCCGGTCGTCCAGCGCTGCCTGCGCGCGGATTTCGACCCGTTCGCGCAGGCGCTCGGACAGGATTCTGGCGCCTTCGACGGAGATGCCGCGCAGCCCCGGCGGCGGCTCCAGCAACCTGTGCAGCCAGTCCTCCTGCTGCCGGTCCTCGCCGCGGAACGGCAGCACGCCCGGGCCGCGCGCCGCGGCGCGAAAGCCGGCCAGGACAGCCGCCGGCCCGGTGATGGTGAGTGTGTGGTGCAGCCAGTCCGGCGTTGGCAGCGCCAGGACGATCTCGCCGGCGCGGAGCGCGGGCGCCGTTTCGGCTTCTGCAAGGAATTCGCGCTGCCGGCTGGCGAGGGCCAGTTGATGCCGCTGGTGGCGGGACGTGCCGGCAATGGTTTGCGCCAGCCGCTCGGGGCGTCCGGCCTTGCGTGCTGGTTTGGCCGCACCGGCGCCGCTCCTGCTGCCGTCGGGGGGGCGGGGGCGGCGCATCGGCTACAGCCCGAGCAGTTTGGCCGGGCTGTCGGTGACCAGTTTGGCCCGGCGCACATAGCGGCGCATGGTCCGCAGATCCTTCTGCCTGGTGTGGTCCATGATCTGCTCGTCGCGGGCGCCGTTGATATAGGCCTGGGTGATGAACCCGGCGCGCAGCCCGTGCGGGCTGAGCCGCTCCCCGGCGGGCGGCTGCAGCCCGGCGATGGCGGCGCGCCGGGCCAGGATATGGCGCACCCCGTCGGGATGCAGGGCGGCCGGGGCGATCACGCCGCGCTGGTCGATGCCGCGGAACACCGGCCCGTAGCGGCACCCCGAGACCTCCAGCCACACTTCCAGGGCGCGCACCGGACAGGTGTCGGGCCGGCTGCCGCGCGGGATGCCGATGCTGACGCCCTTGCCGGTCTGGTCGCCCTTGGCGCGCGGGATCAGCAGGCGCAGGCCCTCGGCGGTGAGGGTGATGTGCTCGCGCTGGACGGCGACGAGTTCGGACCGGCGCAGCGCGCCGGCATAGCCGAGCAGCAGCAATGCCCGGTCGCGCCGGCCGGCCGGCGTCGCATCGCAGCTTGCGACCAGGCGCACCAACTCCTCGGTGGCGAGCGCCGCCGCCTGGCGCTGCGGGCGGCCGTAGGTGCGCTGGATACCGCGCAGCGTGTTGCGGATGGCCGGGTGCGCGCGCGGCCAGTCCTGGCCGGCGAGGCGGTGCGCCCGGCTCAGCGCCGCCAGCCGGCGCACCAGCGCGCTGCTGGTATGGGTGGTGGCGAGAGCGGCGAGATAGGCGGCGACCGTTTCCGGCGCGGCCGGCAGTGCTGTCCAGCCGGCGTCGCGACACCAGGCGCAGAAATGCTGCCAGTCGGCGCGATAGGCGCGCAGGGTGGCGGGGGCGAGGGCTTCCCGGGCGAAGTCGATCGCGGCGGCCAGTGCCGCCTGTGCCGCCAGCGAGCCGTCGCTGGGGTGGGTGAGAGCGCTGCCGTGCGATCGCTCTTCTTCCGGGGCGCAGCGGTCGGAATCGGTCATCGGGTGCGGAGAGTCCAAGGGGGATCAAGGGCTTGGCTGGCATTATGGCACAATTACAGGGCTCGTGATAAGTGCCCATTATCACGTGTGCCTGACGCCAAAAAACAACCCAGCACTGCTCGTAACATAGAAGTGAATTCTATATCTGGTCCCCGTGCAACGCCTCTCGCCCGCTGAATTTGTCGCCTTGCTGGCGCGCGCCGACATCAGCCAAGCCGGCTTCGCCCGGCTCGCTGGCCTCAGCGCGCGCCAAATCAACAACTGGTGCCGCGGCAGGGCCGCAGTGCCGTCCTGGGCCGCTCTCCTGGCCGTCGTGCTGCAGGAATTCTCGCCCGAGGCGCTCGCAATCAGGGTCGAGGAAGCGCGCGAAAGCCGGCAGGAACCGAGCCGGAACGGCCCAGCCGCCGCCTGAGCCAGGCCCCTGAAAGCCAGGATCGAACCTATGCGCCGGACCCGGTCCTTGGCGCCTCTTCCTCCTCGGCCGACTCGTCGGCTTCGGACTCCGGGCTGCTCTCGTCTTTCCCCGCACCTCCGCCCGGGGCCGGGATCGGCAAGGCCAGGTAAAATCCCGGAATGTCGCGGATGCTGCGCAGGCCGAACTGGGCCAGGAACAGCGGTGTTGTCACCCACAAAGCGGGACTGCCGGCCACCGGTTTGCGCCCCTGCGACGAGATCATCCCGGTCTCAAGCAGCAGATCCATGCTCGCCTGGGACAGCCCGACACCCCGGATCGCCTCTATCTCAGCACGGGTAAGCGGTTGGTACAAGGCAATCACCACCAGCACCTCCATCGCGGCCCTCGGCAGCCTGCGTCGCTCCGACAACGCCGACCGGAGCAGTTCAGCAAGATCAGGCGCCGTGCGGAACACCCAGCCACCAGCAGTTTCAACAAGAACCACGCCTCGGTCGGCACAGTGAAGCTGCAGCGCCCGGAACACCCGGTCAGCGTCGAGGTGCGGCGGCAAGAGCGGACCCAGCGTCTTCCAGGTCACCGGTTCGGGACTGGCGAACACCAGCGCTTCGGCAAGCCGCAGCACAGCCAGCGGAACATCGAGCCGGTCCATCCGCCCCACCCTGCCTCACCTGGCATGGCCGGCGCCAGCCACGCCAGCCTCAGGCAGTCAGAACAAACATAGCCTTCAGTGCAGCACTAAAGCGCAAAGTGCAGCGGCCAAGGAAGAACGACAGCGGCCGAAGCAGCCATCCCGGACCACGACGGCACCATCGGCACCGCCCGGATCGCCGCCGACGCCTTCGCCCGCCGGGCCAAGGCCGACAACACCCGCCGCGCCTACCGCGCCGGCGTGCGGGCCTGGTGCACCTGGTGCGACCAGCACGCCCTGCCCTGCCTGCCCGGACAGGCCGCCGATGTCGTCGCCTTCCTCGCCGCCGAGCGCGGCCGCGGCCTGTCCGTCACC
>CAIXDS010000084.1 GCA_903918195.1 uncultured Acetobacteraceae bacterium
ACTCGGCGGCCGTTTCGATACGCCGAATCTGGCGCCGCATGCCGTTTCGCCGCCCGTGTGGCAATCCGGACTCACCACCATGCCCAGGATAAAGGGCCGCTACCGGGCGCCAATGCAACTCAGCCGCATTGAGAACCGCTGGCGCTGGGCCGGGTTCAGGGCAGAGCCCTGGCCGTGCTTTCTTAATCTGCAAACCCACCTTCGAAAGCAAACTCCGTTACCGGCTTTCGCCCGCTGGGCTGCTCGCGCGCCTGCAGCGCGTCGGGCAGGATCGACTTGTCGCCGAGCCGGCCGATTGCGATGGCGATCTCGACGCGATAGCCCGCCGGCACGTTCAGCTCGGTCGCGGCGCGTTCGGCGTCGAAGCCGGCCATGCCGTGCGCGTGCCAGCCGGAGCGCGTGGCCTGGAGCGCCAGCTGTGCCCAGGCCGCGCCGGCATCCAGCGAATGGCTGCGCAGCGGCGCCGGCTGGTCCGCGCCCGGCGGCTGGAATTCGGAATTCGATACCAGGATTGCCAGTGCCGCAGCGCGGTTGGCCCAACTCTGGTTGAACGGGACCAGCAGGCCGAGGAACTTCTCCCAATGGGCGGTGTCGCGGCGCGCATACAGGAAGCGCCAGGGCTGCGAATTATAGGCCGACGGCGCCCAACGGGCGGCCTCGAACAGCGTCGCGAGTTCGGCCTCGGGGATTGCCTCGCCGGTGAAGGCGCGCGGCGACCAGCGTTGCAGGAACAGGGTGTCGATCGGGTGGTCGGCATGGCGTGCAGTCGCGTGGGTCACGATCATTCCTCCAATATTACGACGCCGCCCGCCAGGCGTAGTCGCGCACCTTCACCGCGGCCGGGATCAGCCGCAGCGCATAGAACCGGTCGGCCACCTGCTGCTGTTGCGCCAGCACCGCGGCGTCGATCGGCACCGAGCGGAATGACCCCCGGTCGGCCGCGCGCTTCCAGGCATCGAAGCTGATGCCGGTGCCGCCGGCCAGCAGCCGCGCCACCTCGTCGTGATTTGCGTCGCACAAGGCGCCGACGCTGGCGAGGTTCTGCACCACATGGCCTAGCACCTCGCCGTAGTGCGTCGCATAGTCGCGGCTGGCCAGATAGAATGAATTCTGCGGCCCGATATCCGCGGTCCGTGCGAGCACGCGCACGCCCGGCTTGGTTTCGGTGATGGCGGCATACGGGTCCCAGACCGTCCAGGCATCGAGGTCGCCATGCGCGAAGGCCGCCACGGCGTCGGCCGGCCCGAGCGTGATCGGTTTGATGTCGCTGTAGGCGATCCCGGCCTTCTCCAGCGCCTGGAGGGTCAGGCTGTGGGCGCTGGAGCCGCGCCCGAAGGCGATCCGCTTGCCGCGCAGATCGGCCAGCGTGTGCAACTCCGAGCCGGGCGGCAGAAGAATGGCGGAGCTGTTGCCGCTGTCGGGCCGGGCGGCGAAGTAGACCAACTCGGCCTGCGCGGCCTGGGCGAACACCGGCGGGGCGTCGCCGACGCCGCCGATGTCGATGGCGCCGACCCGCATGGCTTCCAGCAGCGGCGGCCCGAACTCGAACTCCAGCCACAGCACGTCGATGCCGAGCGGTTGCAGCTTCGTCTCGAAACTGTGGTTTTGCTTGGCGGCCACCAGCACGGGCTCGCCTTTCTGGTAGCCGATGCGCAGTTGTTTCGGCGTGGCCGCCCGCGCGGCACCGGCGCAGGCAACCGAAGCGGGCAGGGCGGCAAGCAGGGAACGTCGCGTCAGCATCGCAGCCTCGTTTATCAGACCGCACGGAATATTCAACTACGTACTGCCGTATGTAAATAAAATATACGGCGACGACACGAGAAACAGGTCAGGCTTGGCCCTCCCAGGCGAGCACGGCCCGCGCGATCTCCTCCACCAGCGTGACCGCCCCCCGCATGCCGGAAAACCCCTTGTCCAGTACCAGCCGGTCGGTCACCGGAAAGGCGACCTGCACCAGCGGCACGGCCAGCGCGACGGCAGCGGCGCGCTCGACAGCGCGGCCGAGCACGATCTCAGCGCCCTGTTCGAGGATGGCCGCTTCAATTTCGCCCGCATCCTCGCTGAACAGCACGCGCGCGTCGAACCCCCCGGTTGCCGCCGACAGCCGGCGTCGCAGCTCCGGTCGGGCCGTCTCGGGTGGGGCGTCGGCAATGATGATGGTGCGCGGACTCCAGCCGAGCGTTTCGATCAGAAACCGGACCAGTCCGGCGGCCTGCAGGCTGCCCGCCACCAGCGCGAAATCGCGCTGCAGGTCGTGGCGATAGTACAGCTCCGCCAGGCGATGGAGGTGATGGTCCTCGCGGCGGGTTTCCGCCGCGATGAACCGTTCCACCTGAGGCGCATCCAGGCTCATCCGCCCGGCCAGTGCGCGCAGTACTTCGGCCGTGGCTGCCGCACCCACCGGCAGGCCGCCAGCCTCCAGCCAGGGCACGCCGGAATCGCGCTCCAGCAGGCCGGCCACCTCGCCGCCCCAGGGCGAGAACACCAGACTCATCCCGGCGCGGGTGAGGGCGCGCAGCCCGTCCACGCCGCCGTCCGGTCCGAACAGCGGATTGGCGCGCAGCCCGATGCCGGCGAGCAGGCGCGACCATTCCGCCAGCTCGCCCTCCCAGAACGCGTCCTGCCGCGGCACGATGCCGAGCAGATTGACCAGAAGGGGCTCGCGCCCGTCGGCCGGACCCAACAGGTCACAATGGGCAAGCACGCCCTTCAGGAATGCGACATAACCATCATGCGCCGACCCGCGGAACCCGGCGCTGGCGAGCGACAGCACCTTCATTCCCTGGTCGCGCGCCTCTTTCGCCATGGCCGGCACGTCATCGCCGATCATCTCGGTGGCGCAGCTGCTCAGCACCACATACAGCTGCCCGTCGATTACCTTGACGGTGTTCTTGATCTGTTCGCGCAATCGGGAGGTGGCGCCGAACACGACCTGCTTCTCGAACACATTTGACCCGGGCGCGGCCATACCCCCGAGCGGGTCGGGACCCACCCAGCCGGCGGCGGCGCCGTTGCGGTGCGCCTGGATGCCGCAGCCGGCGGTGGCGTGCAGAATCGGCACCACGCCCGGCACCGCGGCAGCACTGTGCAGCGCGCCGTGCAGCGCGCAGCCGACACCCGGACGCTCCAGTGGACGGGCCATCTACCGGACTTCCTGCTTGATGTGCCAATCGGCGCTGCGACGCAGCCAGCCGGCCGCGTAGGGCGGCGGCGCGGCGGCCAGCCGGCGCACGAAACCCGGGTTGGCCAGCGCCTTGGCCGCGCGCCGCGCCAGATGCTCGGCGCCGCGCCGTCCGGTGAGCGCGCCCGGCGTGACCCCAACCGACGGCACCCCGGCAGCGGCCGCCAGGGCCGCCACCTCGGGCGTGCCGACGAACAGGTCCGGGCGCTCGGACGCCAGCAGGTTGGCGGTTTCGAAGGGCTGGCCGGCGGCGACGTGCAGCACCGCGTCGGGAGCGGTGCGGGTGAACGCCGCCAGCGCTTCGGCATGGGTGCGGTCGATATGGTCCAACGTCAATCCGGACACCGTGCCGCCCAGCTCGGTGACCAGCACCGCGGCGGCAAATCCCGCATCGGGCGGCAGCGCCAGATGCACGCGCCGGCCCGCCAGCGTCTGGCCCAGCGTCTGGCCTGGATCGGGCGTGCCGAGGTGGCCGGGCTCGGGATGGCCGGTCGCCGCGGCAACCGCGGCAAGCCAGCGCCGCGTCGCCGCCAGCCCGATCGGCACGCCGCCGCGCAGCAGCGGCACGCCGTGCGCCGCTTCCAGCCCCGCCCCGAGCGCGCCGGTCACGCCGGGGTCGAGGCAGATGCTCAGACGCGCCCGCGCTGCCCGCGCAAACGCTGCCGCATCGGCGCCGGCGGGCAGCATGTTCACCGCCACGCCCAAACCGTCCAGCAGCGCCTTCGCTTCCGTTGCGGTCGAAAAATCGCCGGCCAGCAGGTTGACCACGTCCTCGCGGTCTTGCGTTACCGGCACCAGAGCCAGCAGCGCCTGGCAGGCCGTGTCGTAGCCGGTTGCGGCGACGCGCGAGCGGAACCCGTCGGTGCGGACCGCCAGCACCGGAATGCCGAGTTCGCCGCTCAGTTCGTCGGCGGCGGTGCGCGCGTCGTCGCTGTTGATCGCCACTACCGGCGTCGCCACCACGAAGATCGCCCAGGGACGATGGCGGCGATGCAGCGACAGCACAGCGCGCGACACCGCGCCCTCCGAGCCCATGATCGTGTCGCGCTGATCGAGCCCGGTGACTGCCCAGGGTCCGGCCGCCGCCGCCAGCGCCGCGGCGCAGCCGCGCGGTCCATGCACGACGATGCCGGCACCGGCGACGCCCGCCAGCAGGTCCAGCGCAGCCAGCAGGTCGTCCGGCGTTGCCTGCGAGAAGGTGCGGATGCGCTGCACCGTCTCGCCGGCGGCTTGCTCGGCCGCCAGCGCAGCAGGCTTGCCAAGCCAGGCGCTGATCGCCTGCAACCGGCGTTCCCGCGTCGGCTGACCCGGACGGCGCGCCACGTCAGACTCCGCCGCCGGCGTCAACCAGCTCGTTCTCGTCGATAAAAATCCGGTCGCCCCAGCTTTTCGCCCAGGCTTTCAGGGTGGGGCCGTTGAGCGGCCGCGGCAGCGTCGTGGTCTCGTCATCCACCACGGCGCGTGCCAGCGCGCGGTAGATCTCCGCCTGCTCCGAGCGCGGCGCCGTCTCGATCACGGTGCGGCCATACAACTCGCCCTGCGCCACCACCAGCGAGCGCGGCACATAACCGACCACGCGGGTGCCGGTGCGCCCGGCGAAATCATCGACCAACGCGCGCGCATACGGCGCCTGCAGATTATTGGCGATGATGCCACCCAGCCTGGCA
>CAIXDS010000085.1 GCA_903918195.1 uncultured Acetobacteraceae bacterium
CGCAGCAAGGAGCCAACTGGGGATACTCAGCGGCTTACGGCTAGGCGTCGATGTCGAGTTGATCCGCCAGTTGCTGAAGCGTCAGGATCTCGAACGGCACATCGGGATGCCCCTCATCCGGCTCAACAGTCACCTGCAGCAGCAACGGCTGTCCATCCAGCAACGCCTTGGGATGCCAGTGATCCCGCTCGATCCCCTCCGACCACCACACCGCACGGCTTGAGCGCTCCAAACCTTCCTGCTCGTCATCAACCGCAGCGAGCAGCGCCACGAGATTACTGCGCGAGAGCACGATCTGCAGCGTCCCAATGCCTGTCACGATCCTCACGACCGCTTGAACCTGTTCCGATGCAACCTCGACCGCACAATATCCCGCCCCGCACGATCCAACTCACGCGCCGAACTACCCGGCTTCGTGCCCGGAATACACCCCGCGTCCAACCCGATGATCGGCACACGCGGCTGCGACTCGCGCTCACCCGTCGACGTACCACGACCATGCCCACCCACAGGCTCAGCCTGGCTAGCCGGCGTGACCCGCAACGCCACGCCCACTATGCGATCACCGCGCCGTTCCGCATCTCGTCCTCCATCCGAGCGATGATCCTAGCCTCGAGCGCGAAGTCTTCAGGCCGACTGCCGACCGGAAACTCGTAAACGGCATACGACCAGTCGGTGCGCCGCAGCGTCATCTTCGGCGGGTGATTGCAGACCAACACGTCACCGTCCAACTCATTCGGGACGACATACACCATCAGCGCGCGCCCAACCGCAATAAGGATCTCCTGCTCGATACGCAGCTTCGTCCACGCCTCCGGCACCTTGATGCCGTACGTCTTGGCTTCCTCGACCAGCTCGACGCGGCTAGGCAGCATCACGCTGTCCTGTTCCACGGCACACCCGCAGCCTCAAGCTGCGTGAGCGTCGGCCAGAGCCCGTTAAACCGCATCGCACGATCATCCAAATACACGCTCGCATTCCGCTTCACGTGCGACACCCGCATCTCCGGGAACCCCCAATCCCTCAACCAAACCCGCACAGCCTCATCCGCATTCGGCGCATTCGCCCTCGCCGTATGCACCTCCACACTCCACCCCGATGCACGAACGTAGTGCACGAAGTCGACAGCGCCCTCGGTCGGCGCGTCTGGAAGGGTGTACACGTTCTGCCACGGACTCGTATTCGGATGGATCACGCCGTCCAAGTCGAGAGCTAGCACTGGGCGCGTCACTGGGGTTGCCAGCCACGAGGACGATTCGCCACGCTTCGATCAGGATGCCAGCCCCACTGCTGCTCAAACCGCCACGCCTTCACGCGCCGATCAGTCTCGACTCTGATCGCCACCGTCTCGGCGCGAACCCGAGCGCAGTACGCATCCGTCTCGGCGCTCACCCGATCCATCTCCGCGTGGATTCTGCGATGCCGAGGCAGGTTCGCGAGCTCGCTACCGACCGCGACGAGGATCACGGCGACCATGACGATGCCCACCGTGATGCCGATTTCAACCAGGATGGCGATCATTCGGCTTGCCCAGTGGGTTCGCGGCGCTCTGAGACGCGTCCTAACGCGTCCCCAGCATCAGGCCGGGATGGCTGGATGGGGCTAATCGGGTCGTATCCGAACATGGCGATGCGCCGGAGAGCTGCCCCGTTCCTGCAATCACAAGCTGCGGGCTGCTGTCCGCAGACCAGGCACGGCGGATGGTCAGGCATCCACGCCACCCTGAGCGGGCAACGGGTAAACAACCCGTTCCCAACACGCGCAACCACGCCAATAGTGAGGAGTGCGCGGCTTTCTGCGCGGCATCCACACACCTTCAACCACCCGGGATCTCCACCGCGTCATGCGTCGCCGCCGAGCGTGGAGCGGATCTCCTGGATCGCGCTGTCGATTTGCTTGGCGATGCGTCGGTCGCGTTGCCAGCGCAGGAGGTATCCCGCGACGAACGCGAGCACCGAATACACGTAGGCGCTCATGCGTGCATCTCGCCTTCGGAGACCCGGTTCCACGGCACACCCGCGCGCTTCTCGATGGCGGCCATCAGATCGCCAATCCGCGGTGAGCGCATTCGGCGTCCACCTGTGGCCCGATTCCGTTCATCAGCAGGTCTGCCTCGTCGGAGGTCAGAAACTCGTCGCTGATGTGCGCCAGCATCGTCAACTCTTCGTCGGTGAACGCGGCCCAGCGGTTGCCGGCATCAAGCCACTCCGCGAGGCTAGCGGCTCGATAGAGCCTCACGACTCGCCCGCTTCGATCTCGACCGCGCCTTCGGGAAACATGCGCCGGAAGAACTCGAAGACGTGCTCGGGCGGCCGCTCGGTACCGATCCCGGCGTACTCGTAGAGCACGACAAGCGACTGCTCCATCTCGGCGAGGGCCGTGAGGGCAGCCACCGCGTGACACCGATTGAAACAGTGGTCGCACTCGGTGATGCTTCCTGATTGGCACGGTTTGCCGTCAGCGCGTGCCCGCTGGCATTCCATGGCGTCCTCTGCAATCGCGTCGAGGTGCTCGCGTGCGCTCACGGCGTGCTCTCATCGGCAGATGCCTGCTTGTGGTCAGCAGTGAGCATCGACCAGCGCGCGCAGCAGCGGCCACACTCCAGCCGAATGGTCGTGTCATGCGGCGGTGGCTGGCACGTGTACCGGTGGTACTGGAGGTAGCCGCACTTCGGGCAGCGAGGGTTGAGCGTGAACTCGGAGTCCTCAGGCATCCTCGCCACCCGCCTCGATCTCATCAGCGATGGGCTGGGGTAGCTGCATGGCGTTCTCGAGGGCTGTGATGCGCTGGCGGAGTGGTTCGATCTCGTTAAAGACTCCGTGCGTGATCGTGCTCATCCACTCGTACATCGTCTTTGGCTCCCCCTGCTCATCACCGTCAGGCATCCGCGCCTCCCGCGTCGAGCTCGCGATCATCCTTCAGCATCGCGAGCACCGGGCTAGACCACTCAGGCGGCCCATCCGTATCTCCAGGCTTCGCGTTCAGAAGCCAGTTGCGGAACTTCTCGGTGCGATTCCCCGAACCGTTGATCCAGCCAGCTAGGAGCAGCTCATCGAAGCGCTCTCGCGGCAGACGCATCATCAGCGGCCCACTCACGCTTCACCGCCCGCCTCGATCTCGACCGCGGTGCCCTCAATAACCACCGGCTCATCCACCCAAATCATCTCCGCCAACGACTCCCGCGTAATCACATTCACGGTGACGCCAACGGTCAAATCGAGCCCGACGAGCTTTGCCTCGCGAATCCACAGCTTGTCGATGCGATCAACGATCTCGGGCCGCGGGTTGCCCTCGTCGTCATCCAGCGCAGCGAACAACCGAGTCCGCACGCTGTCGATCGCCGCCAGCTGCATCTGCCGGCGATGCTCCGTGACCTCGCTCGAAGGCTTCTGCTCGGCCAGCCACGCATCCTCGTGGTACTTCACGCCTTGGAGCGTCAGACCGACTACCGCTCCGACCTGCTCGAGCGTGTGGCCAGCGAACCGCAGCTTGATGATCTCGGCGCGCTTCGAGTCGGTTTTGAGGCGCTCTACAGTCGCCATGAGGTAAAGCCGCTGGTGTTGGGCATTTGTGGGGAGTGTACTTCACGCACCCGCAACGCCTAGTGGGCGTGTCGCCACTGACCCGTACGAAGTCCGGCGACACGCCCTGAGCAGCGCATCCGGAAAGTCTCCAGCTCTCCGGAAACCCAGCAAGCCGAGAGAGGCTCCTACCGCCATGGTAACAGCAGAACTAGCACCTTCGCCCGGGTGTATCCGGTGATCCACATGAGTCGTTCGACGCTGTATCCGTCGCGACGGTAGGCGCGCAGGATGCGTTTCTTGTCGGCTAGCGGGATGCTCATGCGGGTTGCGCCATCCGTTCATCGTGGATCGTCGCTGGTCGTTGGCAGGAGTTCATCTAGGACGCGGAGCGCCTGGGTGATATGCCAACGGCCTGTGCTGGTGGTCTGGTTGTCGGGCATGCGTCGGAGTGCGCTTTCTAGGTCGTTCTGTATGAGTCGCAGCTTAGCTATCCTCGTTGTAATCCTCACTTGACATCCTTTGTAAGGTGTGGTTTACTTCGGGTATGGAAACCGCAGAGCACATCAGCCAGCACGACGCCGAGACGATCACCGTTCTCGCTAACCGCACCGCCGATCTCATGCTCGAGGGGCTCGACATTCGCGAGGCGACGCGCCAGTCCATCGCCGAGATGGTGAAGGCGCATGATCGCTGGCTCGGCCTTTGCAGTGATCGGGACGTCAAGGATGCGTTCGCGGATCGCATGTGGTGGAAGGTCAACGGCGGGGAGGTGCCGGCATGAGCGGCAAGCAGGCTGACTGGCATCTGACGCTGCGGGGGGCCGCCGAAAGGCGGCTTCTCGCTGTGCGTGAGCTCGATGCGTCTCTCGCTTCGATGAATGCTGCGGTGCGTGATGCTCGAGCTGCGGGCATGTCTGCGGTAGCGATCGCTGAGGCGATTGAAACCACGCGTCAGCGGGTGTATGAGATTCTCCGCGAGGGCTAGTCATTCGTGCTCCTGCGGTCTGCGAGTTCGCGGTTGATCTCCTGCATGATCCGCGTTCGCTCCTCGGGTTCAAGCTTTGAGATTTGCGCGTCTCTTATCGTGATGAGTTCCTCTTCAGTGTGCCGACCCCACCGTCTGTGCGACTCCCACATCAGGCGGACGTGCTCGGTTTCCTTTGCCGGGTACCGGGGCGGCGCGGGGGCCGTCGGCGTGGGTATCCAAGCTGGTGCGCTTAGCTCGCTTCTGAGGGTGGCGTCAAGTGCTAGGAGCTCAGTTCCGGAGGCTCCGCAGTGGTCGAGTGCGTAGTCGATCGCGAATTCCACTCGTTCGTCTTCGTCCCAAGGGGTGTGGCTGAGGTCGGTCATCTTTGCGACGAAGTAGACGTGTGCCCGTTGGAGATGTGTCGCTGGTCGTTTCTGCGCTTGCTTTCGAGGTGTCTGGGAGCGGTGCTTGCCGTCTCTGATGTTGTGCATGAGTACGGCGATGGGGCTGCGGACGTTGGTGTCGCTGGTGATCTTGGCGATGAGTGTGTGGACGCCGGACGCGTTCTCGGCGAGCGCTTCGCGGATGACGGGTTCCTGCTGGGGGCTGACGTAGCCAATCGCCTCTTGGACCCAGGCGAAGCCCTCCTCCCCCTCCTGCGTTCGGAGGGCGCTCATGGTCGGGCCTCGCGTGGAGCGTTTGTAGGGAGGGAGGAGGGGGTTGTAGTTAAGGACGGGACGGGACTCATTTGGTCACCTGGTTCGTCACTAGTGGTGTCACGGCGTGACAGGGTGCGTGGCTCATGGCGTGACACCTCTTGCTTTGTGCTGTCGGTGTAGCCATGCCTCTCTGCGCTTTTCCACGCTTGCTCTGGTTGGCTGATATTTCGCCCAGTTGCGCACGAGGAGGCTTTGATCCGTTCCGTTGGTGACGAGGAGGCCGGCGTCCAGTAGTTCGCGGGTGGCACTCGTCTTTCCTCGGGCGAGCCTGTTGACGCGCGCGCGCGTGATGTGGCCGTCGGTGAGGTGGCGGCCGCAGTAGGAGAGGACGAATGCGAAGGTGGCGACGGCGTGCATGCTGAGCGCGTCGACGTCGGGGTCGTCGTGGAACGTGTCTGAGAGTTTGACCCAGGTCACCGTTCGTCCCTCAATAGGCGCAGGGCTTCTTCGGCGTCTTGCCAGGTCGCCGCTTCGCGGAGTAGGCGGTCGGTGCCGGTGTTCTTATGGCAGTGGCGACGCTCGATCAACTGGAGGAGTTCGAGTAGGCGGTCCTTCTGTGCGCGGGTCATAGCGACGCTCCCTTGCCTTGGTTGCAATCCATGCAGAGCGTCCAGAGGTTCTGGTCGTCATTGCCGCCGCCGAGGGCTACAGGGATCTGGTGGTCGACGTGCAGCTTCACGCCATCCTCTTCAGGGTTGCGGCCACAGTCGAGGCATTTGAAGCCATCGCGTCGGAGGATTCGGTAACGCTCGCGTCGGGAGATCTGCTTGCGTTGGCGCGTGTGAATCGGGATGACGATCGCTGTGCGACGCTCATCTTCTTCTCGCGCTGCTTGTTGTTGTGCGATCCATGCGAGTTGCGCACGTCGTTCGCGTTCGCGCAGGTCGCGGTATCCGTCTAGCATCACCCGCTTGGCGCCGAGTTGGTTGATCTCAAGCGCGTTTCGGGTGAGCGTGCGGATGCAGCGGATGCAAAGGTCGCGTGGGTAGAGCGTGAGCGCGCGACCCGTTGAGTCCCAGTGTGCGCCGGCGCTCTTCCAACGTCGGATTTCTCGTCGGCGAACGCCGCAGCTCTCGCATCTTCCGGCGTTGAGGAGGCGCAGGGGTGTTCCTGGCCCTAGTAGGGTTGTAGGATCGGGTTGGGTCATTCAGTCACGTCCTTACCGACGTTGCCTATGTGCCCGGTTCGCGCCGGGACTGGATGGCCCAGTATAACCCATATGGGGTACGCGCGGAGTGTTTTTGCCACCCATCACGCGGCGTCTTGCGCTTCGAGGATCGCGGTCCATCCGAGGCATGCGACGAGCGCGTCGAGCTCGTGTTCCGACCACTGGCCGGCGTAGTGCGGGCTAGCGATCTGGTAGCCCATGCGATGCAGCGCGTCGTGCGCGTCGGTCTTGGTGTTGCGTGCGCCGATGGCTGCGCGTAGCTCGCCTGCGGATGGCCATGCGACGCGTGCCCAGGGTGGTGCTTGGCGTGTGATGACGCCGACGGTGGCCATGAGGGCGGCGATGGCGTTGCCGCGTCCGAAGGGGTACTCGATGGCGATGTCGGTGACGTCCCAGTCGTTCTCGTCGTACATGCGAATCCCGTGAGGCACTTGTTCACTCTTGAGACGCGTGGTGCCATGCGGCCAGTGGATGTCGATGCTGCGCAAGCGGTCGATGAGGTGCGTCTTTGGTCCTCCCAGTTCTTGGTGCCACCGGCAAGGGCGTCCATCCTCCAACCAAGCGAGATCCACTCTCCGACTCGACACATCGACGCCTACGATCACGATGGCTTCTCGCCGCGTAGGCGGGCGCGGGCGCGGTTCGCCTGACGATTGGCGTTGATCTGGTCACGGTTGCGCGCTCGGTGCTCGCGCTCGCATTCGCGGCAGACGCGTCCGCCCTTGTAAGGGCGGGTGTTCTCGACGGTGAACTTATGCCCGCGCTTGCAGCTCGTCATCGCGGCGAAGCGAGCACGCTGAGCATCGGGGCCAAGTCCGCGCATCGTGTTTTCCCGATCGGTGACGGGTTCTAGGTGGTCGGGATTGCAGCACGCAGGCTGGCGGCAGAGGTGGTCAAGCGGGAGTCCGCCTGGGACTGGCCCGTTGAAGTGCTCCCAGACGTAGCGATGGACGCGCACTTTCCGTCGTTTGCCCTCGAGCCGGCTGCTGAGCGTGATCTGACCGTAGCCCTGCACCAGCGTGCCTTTGAAGATGCAGCAGAGCGAGGTGTATCCGCGGTCTTCGTAAGTGCAGAGCCGCGCGATGCGGTCGATTGCAGGCGTTGGGGTGATTCCGCGGTGTACGCTTGCGTGGGTCATGCGGTCGCCTCCTAGTCGAGGTTGCCTATGTGCCGAGACTCCAATCTCGGACCGTGTGACCCACATTTTACCTGTTGGAGCGATCACGCGCGTGCCCGTTCGAGTTGCTGGAGGTAGTCGTTTTCGCGTTCGATCCAGCGTCGCGGGCCCTTACCGTCTTGCGTGTGTGGGACGCTCGGCGATCCGCGGGGTGGCCCGACGAGGTTGTACCCGTAGCAGCGTGGGCAGCGCGCGGCGGCCTGGAATACGATGTCGCAATCCCTGCACCAAGCGTGACTTAGGCGCGTCACAGTGGCCTGGTTTGGTTCATGCGTGCGAGGAACCTGCCGTGTGCGAGGGCTTGTTCGCGGTCTGTTGTCCAGGCTGCGTGGCAGTGGTGGCACTCGAAGCGCAGCGTCTTAGCGCGCTGCGTGTTGCCGCGGTCACCAAGGATCTGGCTGTCCGCGAGTGTGCCGGTGCGATAGCACTGTGGGCATGTCGCTGCGGGTGCGTGTGGCACTAGTAGTACCCGTAGGCGTTGGAGTTCGCCCACGCGTTGCACGGCGATCCGTAGCGCTCAGCGATATACACCAGGCCCCACGCGATCTGTTGCCGCGCGTTGCCTTGCCAGCCGGGCCCGTACTTGCTCGCCGGGTTGGCCTGCGCGATGCCGTCGGCATAGCTGGCGGGGTTAGGGTCGCTGACCTGCCAGCCGCTCTCCCTGTTCCAGAGCGCATAGAGGCAGCTCCACTCGGGTCCGTACCAGCCAGCATCCGCGGCGAGTCGTTGCCCGATCTCGACGTTCGTCTCGGGCACGGCTTGTCCGCCGCGGCTTGGGTCGGGTACGGCGAACCCTTCGTGTGCGCTGGCGGTGGTGGTGAGCGCGATGCTGGTCAAGATGATGGCGAGGATGGTTTTGGGCATGGGGCTTCACGCTCCTGATGGACGGCGAGATCAGCCACGCGAGGCGGCTTCCGTGCTGTGCTTGACGTAGGACTTCAGGTGCGGCGCATCGCGCAGGAGAACGGCCATGCGAATGCGCTCCTCCGGCATTCCGCGGATGTCGCGGACGTCTCCGGTCAGCGCTTGCTCGGCGGCGCTCAGACGGCGGCGCAGATGCACTAGCCCAGGCTTCGAGCCGCGCTCCCACCACTCGCCAAGGTCGGCGTCCCCGACATCGGTGAGGGCGTCACGACAGAGCGCCACGGCGTGCTCCTCCGTGGTTGCCTTGCTGCTTGCGTGCCAGACCGGCCCGCCAAGTCCGAGTTGCAGTCACTCGTAACCCGCGTTCACGGTCAGGACGACGCTCGACCCATCGGGCAGACGGTGAGCGAACCGCGGATGCATGCACTCCTCAGCGAGAAGAGCGGGGCGCGCCAGAGCAGTGACTCGCCAGTCGCTCATCCGCGTGCTTTCGGATCGCCATCAAGCTCGGCCATGTGAATCGGCGGGCATCCGTTGATGCGGTCCAAAACCTCGTCAGCGGCGATCCGCTCGCGTCGGATGCGTTCCAGTTGCTCCTGGCGGTAGAGCTCGCGGCCGATGGCGCCGGAGTCGGCGGTGCTGCGCGGCGGTGTCGTGATGCGCCGCAACCCCCGACGCTGCTTTGCCACCCAGTCAGCGGCGAGCGCGATGCAGCCGCACTCGCGGCAGGTGACGAGGCGGCTGATCGGCGTGGCGGTGGGCAGCGCGATGGTGAGGGCGCATTGCGGGCAGGCTGCGGGGAGCGCGGCGTCACTCATCGATTCCGTCCTGCCCACTGGGATCAGCGATGTGCGCGTAGCCGAAGCTGTGGAACTGGAACGGCGGTGGCTCGTCGACGATGGTCCCGAACGCGTGCAGCCCGCAGGTGAGGCAGTGGATGCTCGGCGTGACATCGCGCGGGCTGTTATGCGTGGGTTCGGACACGTCGCCAGCGCGCCACGTCGTCGGCAGCATGCTCTGCACCCTCTGGCCGTTGCAGTCGTGCTGCTGCCAGACGTGCCGTCCGTCATCGTCGAGCCAGCAGATGAGAGACAGGAAGCCGATGCCGCTCACCGCAGCACCATCCAAGCCCCGACCCCGACCAGCACCCAGAACGGCAGCGACAACGCCACGGCGATCAGCAGCGGGGCGAGGCGCATGGTGGGCTTGGCGTCACGGGAGACGAAAGGCTGCGGGCTCACGACGTCCCGCCCGACTTACGCGGCCAGCGGTCTTCCCAGTCGGCCACGACTCCGCAGACGTAGCGCGCTCCGTCCAGGAACGCCTCAGCCTCAGCCTCGGAGGAGAACTCTCGAATCGTTTCGCGGCCGTCCCAGATCGGCATGCTGATCTTCGTGCCGTTGCGTCGGAGCGAGTTCTGGCCGAGCGCGCGGTAGGTCGCATCCGAGACGCTCACGTTGTGTTCCCGGGTTCGACGGGTGGGAACGGCACGCCGAGCGCAGTCGAAAGGGCCGCCGCCATCTCGGACTCCCACCAGCGCGGGTCGTTGCAGTCGTTGTCAGCGCAGTACGCCTTGATCGCTGCCGTCAGCGCTTCTACGGGGGCGCTCGGCGCAGCGTCCCACGCCTCGGACGCATCCATGAGGAAGTTCGCAAGCTCCGTCTCCCCGATTTGGTGCAGTCGGAGCGCGGCGTCTACGTACCTCTGGGCATCGCTCTCCATGGTGAACACCAGTCGCCCGTCTTCCGGCTTCGCTTGCGACTGGCTCACGAGGCACCGCCTTCGTAGTGGTGCAGCGGATACCGGCTGGCGTAGAGCGTGTCGTGCCAGGCGCGTTCGAGGATCAGATCGTCGTGGTTCTCTTGCCAGCCCGGGTACTCGTATTCGAGGGCCTCACGGCTAGCGAAGACCCCAAAGATCTCGGCGTCCGGCTCAGCGGTGCTAGCGATCCAGACGAAGGCGCTCACGTTGCGTCTCCGGCGGTTTCGCCACGCGAGGGCTGCGGGTCGTGGATATGGACGTACTCGCTGATGTCGATGTGGTCATCGAAGTGATTAAGGCTCCGCGGACGCACAGCCGCGTCGAGCTCGGCGAGGGCAGCCACCGCGTGCTGTTGGAACAGGTCGATCAGCTCGTCCTCGTGGGCAAGTTGCTCGCCGTAAGCGATGGCGCGTAGGTGCTCGCGGATACTCACGCGGCACAACCGGGGCACAACCGGAGGACGAGCCATCGCGACATGCGGCCGTTTTTCGGCATGGATTCGTCCGCAACGTGCATGAAATCCAGCCGTGATTGATTCCTGGGACGCCTATGTGACGTGCTCTTGATGGAGCACGGGTGGAGCAGCGCAGACGCACGACGAGCACCGCCCTGCACGTACGGGGCGGTGCTCGAGCTAATGGGATTCCCGTGGCTAGCGGGAGAATTGGCCCCGGCGGGGGCTTTCGAGCTCCTCGGGTAGGACTCGAACCTACAACCCTCCGGGTAACAGCCGGACGCGTCAACCATGCGGTATCCTGCCTTTCGAAGGCTTTGAATGGAGCACCGGTGGAGCACAAGCCCGACACGAATAGCACGCTTAGCATCACCCGGCATGCCGCTGGTAGCCTCAGCCGCGTGTCCAGCGCCTACGTCGAGACGTACATGACGCCAGGCGGCAAGGCCACGAAGCCCCAGAAGCGCTACCGCGTGCGTGTGCGCGCCGGCCGTTCGGGAGCGCCGCTGCTGCACCTCGGCAGCTTCGCGAGCCGCAGCGAGGCGAACATCCGACTGCGATGGGCCAGCGAACAGCTCGCAGCGGGCGTCGTGCCGAGCCTCAGCCGCCTGTTCGCTGAGGCCGCCCCGACGCTTACCGTAACCGCGGCCGTGGATCGCTACCTCGGGCAGCGTCCCGACCTGGCTGATCGCAGCATCGACACCTACAGGAGTCTCCGGCCGCACATCGACCGCGCGTTGGGAGCGAAGGACGTGCACGCTGTGACGGCCGACGACACCCGCGCGCTGATTGCCGCATGCGCGAAGCTCGGGCCAGACGCGACGCGCACGATTCGCGGCATCTACGCGGGCGCTCTCGACCACGCAGGCGTCAAGCCCAACCCGGCCAGAGACCGCAGCGTGAAACTCCCGCGACGCGCGAGCAAACGTCTTGACGTGCCGCCGGCCGAGCACATCGAGGTCATCCTGCGAGGCGTTCCGCCAGATCTGCTGCTGCCCCTGTGCCTGCTCGAATCCAACGGCGCGCGCATCAGCGAACTGCTCGGCATCGAACTTGGCGACGTCGACCACGCATCCGGGATGCTGCGCCTCGTCGGCAAGGGCGATAAGCCACGCCTCGTGCCGCTGCCACCCGAACTCGGCGCGCTCCTCCCCCGCGTCCCCGCAGGCAAGCGCAACACCGCCGGGCGCATCTGGCCGGGCCTCACCGCTGACCGTGTACGCAAGGCGATGGGCAAGGCATGCGCCGAAGGCGGGATCAAGCACTACACGCCGCACGCTTTCCGGCGTCGCTTCGCGAGTCGCCACGTCCAGATCGGAACGCCCGTCACGCAGACCAGCGCATGGCTCGGGCACGCCAAGACGAGCATGACCCTCGACGTCTATGCGCGGGTGCTGATGGACGGCGACACCGCCGAGGTCTGGCGTTCGATCATCCACTAGATGCCTCGGCCATCACGCGCTCCACGTCCTCGCGCTTCGCATAGACGGCCTTTCCGAACTTGAACGTCCCCGCGCGATACATCACGCGATCCGTGTCCGTACGCGTCAGACCGAGCGCCTTCAAGTCACGCGCGCGCACGAGAGGCGGAAGATCAGAGAGGTTTTGGGGTACTTCAGCCGACATAGCCGAGCCATTCGATGTACTCGAGCAGATCAGCAGCGGGCTCGAACCATTCGCCATGGCGTCGGAGATGGGCGAACCGGTCGTGCAGCATCGACTCGCGGTTGTTACCGCCCCGCTCGGTCTTGAGGATGCGGTAACGCGGATCGTGGGTTTGAGCGTTGAGGCCCTTGAGGCGTAGACGCGGCGTGACGCTAACGCCGATCTTGATCAGGCCGCCCGTCGCGTGCTGGATGAAGTAGACCCTGCCGCCATACGGCTCCGGGCAAGGCTTGCGCTCGGGCCACGGGATCGCGCTGCGCGGCAAGCGCTCCTGCTCGTGACACGCCCAGGTCATCACTGGCACGAGTTGGTTGAAGTAGGGCTTCCGACCGAGAACGCCGTCGACGAACTTGAAGGTGACGTCGTATTGCTCGCTGATCTGGCGCGCCGTCAAGAGGTCGTCAGGCTTCTCTGCGCTCACGAGTCCCACCCACGCAGCTTGCGGATCGCGTCATCGTTCTTCGGCGACCCCACACCCCGCGGATACCCGAGCGCGTCGCAGCACCGGTCGCAGCGCTTCGCGCGTATGCGCGTGAACGGGCCCGGGATGCTCGCGACTGTGCGCCGTCCGCAGGCAAGCCGCACGAATGTGGGTAGAGCGTCATCGAGTCGAGCGAGCTTGCCGATCGGAATGTGCATGTGCACCGCGTGCAACTGCTCGCCGCTGCGAGTCTGCACCCAGTCGAAGTCTGCGAGGGTCGGCGCGCTCATACGGTGTCAACCTTCCAGCGTTCGGATGGCTGGCCCTGAGACACGAACGGCTCCAACTCGCTGGGGATCGTGAAGCCTGCCTTCGTGAAGTCCGCGAGCTTCACCGACACGCGCCCCGCGACCTCGCTACGCCGAATGACCACGCCGCCGCTCTCGACGGGCACGCCGAGCGGGAGGTACTCGCGCACGTCTTCGCGGTACTCGTCGCGCATGCGCTTGAGGTCGGCGACCTTCGCTTCGGCGTGGGAGAGGTCGCTTTGGACGATGCGGAGCGCGTCGAACGAGGTCTCCAGGCCAACCACGTCCTGCGGCGCCGGCGGTGTCCACCCCGCGTGGCAGACCGACGAGAACGGGCACGCCTGGCACTCGGCGTGCTTCGGCGTGTCGCTCACGCGGTCGTCGGGGTTCCACTCGCCGAGCGCCACGGCCGTCACGACGCGCGCCTGCGTCTCGAGCACCCGAGCGCGCAACCCGGCGACGTTGACGGGGTAGGGCCTGACCGCGAACCCGTCGTCCCGCGTGACGTCCGTCGCGTCGATTGCGACGACGACTGCGCGCCAATCGGGGCCGAGGCTCGTCGCGTATCCGGCGGCTTGCATCGCCTTGACGTCGCGGAATTCGAGCTCCTTTGAGTGGTACGCCTCGAACACGACCTTGTCGGTGAGGTTGGCGAGGTCGACGTGCCCGCGCCATCCGAACTCGGGTGGCCCCCACGGAACCTCCATCTCGCATTCGACGGTCTTAGCGTCGGCTTCGAGGCGCTTGGCTTGGATCATGGCCCACGCCTCGCCGACGTGGAAGCCGCGTGCGAACGCGCCTTCGAGCCAGGGTGGCGGGTTGTCTTCGCGGGGCGTTCCGAGTGCTTCGTGCTGCGCTTTGGTTGCGCAGCGGACTGCGCTGCTCCAGCGCGCTCCTGTGATCGTTCGCGTGGCGCTCATACGATCGCCGTCTGCGGATCTTCGGCGAGATCCTGACCAGTACGCGCGAAGTGGTCGAAGGTGTCGACCGCGTCTCCGGGTGTGTTCTCGCGATCCAGGCGCCGGAACTCCGCGAGCACCGCGACGGGGTCGGGCTCGTCTGGGCACGGCTCGCCCACCTTGATCCACTCCCACTCGATGTACGCGGAGCACAAGCTGCTCTTGACCGCGTCCAGGCGCGAGCCTTTCTCGATCGCGGTGCGCTGGTAGAGCTCGGCCTTGTCGAATGCGCTCATGCTCGTGAGCAGAGCCTTTGTGGTCGCGTCGATGACCTCGCCCTCGACGTGCTCCTCCGGAGTGCTGATCGGGTCGGTGAATCGCTGCACGCTCGCCGTGACCCGCGCAGGCTGCGCCGTGGAAGGCTCGAGTTCGCCCTCGACGTAGACGCTGGTACCGGTCGCTCCGGGCGCGTACCAGCGCACCGCGTTGCTCATGGCGCGGGCGAACAGCATCGACGAGGGGTACTTCGTCCAGTTGCTACTCGTGAGGCCCGCGCGCTTCGCGTCCTCGAGCGAGAATCTAGAGCGCCCGCGCTCGTTGCCGTTCTTGATCACGATGACCGTGCACGCCTCGGGATGAGCCTCATCCGGCTCCCACTCGACGCGGTAGTCGTACGCCGGGTCCCTGTCGAGCAGCGACGCCAGGAGGCCGGCGCCGACGACGGGCTTGCCCTGGATGATGTGCACGCCGCTCATCGACTGGAACGGCGTGAGGCCGAGCTCGGCGCCGGCGCTGATCTTCACGAACGCCTGCACGACCTGCCGCGCGTCCGTGAACATCCCACTTTCGGCGAACTTCTCCGCCCACGTCTGGATCTCGCTGATGTTCGGCTGGTACTTCTCAATGGCGCTCATTCGGGAACCCCCTTCGGGGTGAGAGAGACGATGCTGAACTGGGATCGTTCGCCGACGCGCCACGAGAACCGCTCCCCACAACACCGCGGCAGCACGTCGGCGATGAGCGCGGCGTCCATCTCGTCGCTCGGGTCTTGTGCGAGGTAGACGAAGTCGAGGTCGATGTGGGAGTCGGCGGCTACGACTGCGAGGATCGCGGCGCCTTGCGCAGGTGAGAGGTTGACGAGTTCGCCGGCGAGGAGGCGGGCGATGCTGAGCGCGCGATTCACGTACGCGCACCGCTGATTGGCGACGATGTTCATGCCGGCTCACTGACCTTCGCGCGGTAGCACTTCTCGCAGACCAGGCGACCCTCGGGCGAGATCATGAAATGGACGCCCGTGAGCTTGCCGCTGCGCATCAGATAGCAGCGACAATCGACGCAGCGGTAGGTCTGGAGCCAGCGGGACAGAAGGCGGTTCATGCGGCCACCCGCTCCCTGCGCAGCAACGCCAGCAAGGCGAGGCTCTCGCCGTACGCCTCGCACGCCGGGCACTCGCACCCATCACCATCCGGGCAGGTTGGGAGATTGGCGAGCAGGTAGCTGATGCGAACCGCGATGCGCTCGACGCTACTCATCAGAGCCTCCCAACGAGATCAGCGAGAACGATGCGGTGTGCGTCTCGAAGTCGAGGTCGACGCGGTAGTGGCCGCGCTCGCACGTGACGGGCGGGTCGACCGTGAAGACGGCGTGCTCGCCGCGGATGCGGAAGTCCTGGAACGTCGTCGTGTTGTGCACGAAGACGTTGCGGGACTCGTGGATGCTGGGCGTGGTCATGCGATCACCGGGCTGACTCTCACGATGAGCTTGAAGTGGCGCGGTCGCTTGATCCGCTTCGGCGCTTGAGCCGGCGACGTAAGCTCGTACCAATCGCAGACCGTGCCGACCATGAGCGCCTCGCAGGAGCATTCGAACCAGACGCCGTTGATGATCTCGATATCAAGGCGGTTCTGGAACGTGCACGGCCGAGCAGGTGGCGCGGCGGGGCGCGTGGCGGAGCGCGCGGCGGGTACCACGAAGTACCCGTAGAGCACGCAGGCCAGCACGAGCGCGGGGTAGTGAAGGCGCCTCATGCCAGCCCCTCGCGCTCGATCTGCCGCACGGCGTAGAGGTCGATCTGCTGCGCGATGGCATCCATCACGCCATCCCCGGACTCGAACGTGGCGCGGTAGAGCGCGGTCGCCTGCTCATCGTCGAGCGGCGTCGCGTAGAGCGCGCAGTAGCGGATCGTCATGGCGACGGTGTCGGCCAGGCGCGGGTAGAACGTCTCGGATGCGATTAGTCCTGCGACCTCGAGCGCCTCGTCGCTGCGGTACTCGTGAGTCATGCCCGCGCCTCGATCACGTCGCGGTACGAGTCCCAGAGGGGCTTGTCGCCGCTGAGCGGATCAACGATGCGGCAACGGTAGATGTCGCCCTGCATCTTGATCAGCGCGCGGCAGCAGTCGCGGGCGAACTCGAAGCTCGTCACGGCTAGGCGCTCGATCGTGCCGTCGTCGGCGTTGTACAGCAGTGCTTCCATGGTCTACGCTCCCTTGTGTCTGGAGCAACCCCAACGCTTTGTCGGTCGAGGGGTTGCTCCGGCTTGCCTATGGCGTGGTACCGTTCGCGGTCGATGCCGCGGAGTCACCAAGTCGTGCGTTAGCGGGGGCCGGAATCCGGCCCTTGCGGATCGCGACGTACACCGTCTGGCGGCTTACGCCGAGGCGTTCCGCGACCTCGCGTACCGTGGCGCCCTGATTGATCAGCAGGGTGGCCTTGGCGTCGTCGAGAACCCAGATCGTCTTCCGCATAGGCAAGATCATGCCGGAAAGATCTTGCCGTGTCAACCCCATTACGGGAATAGGCGGCGAATATCCCTCGGGTGAGTCGCCTAGGAGACCTATTCCGCGAGCGACGAGACCGCCTGGCATGGCTTGGGTGGGACTCCATCGCAGCCGAAACCGGCCTCAAGGAGCGCGCGAGCCGAACATACGAGTCAGGTGGCGTAACGCCACCCATCGACAAAGCGCTCCTGCTATCTGAGTGCTACGGCATCGAACTCAAGGAGCTGGCGGAGGCGGTTCTAGGCCGCCCTTATGAACCACGCCGCCCTACGAGCGTCCCCCCAGAGGACGAACCTAATGCCGCGAGCGCGGCTGGCGTCGTGGCTGATGCTGCACGCGTGCTGCCCGCTCGTGCGCGCGAGCGGAGGCCACGCGGGCCTGCTCCCCAATCGCGTCGTGTCTCCCGGCCCGCGCCAGGAGAATGAGCGCGGCCTGCAACGCCTTCAAGCGGTCCACGGTGCTCCTAGTAGCCCGTGCCCGGACGCCGACCCTACGCCTCGCGTGTACTTAACGTGAGGGTAGGGTTTCGCAGCCCAGCGACGCATTACGAACTAACGTCGGCCGTGGCGAGGCTAATGCCCGACTGGCCGAGGAACGGGCCGGTGATGACGCTGATCCCGACGCGGCGAGCGTCGGGCGCGAGGATCACGCGACGATGCTCAGGACTCGCCATCCACAGGCTCACGATGCCCGCGGGCGTGCCGAAGCCGCCGCTGCCGTACGCCTCGACCTCGCCAGTCATGCGCCGATGCAGGTACGCGACGCGCTCGAAGAACGTCATGCCCTGCGGGTTGTCGTGTGCGAAGAAGCCCTCGCGCCGCATGTCCCGGTTGTGGATCCTGGCGAGCGACGCGAGCACACCGTCGCGCGCGAGCGGGTGTAAATGGGCTCTCGCTCGCCGCTGGTTGATCAGCACGAGCACGCGCGCGGCCGGGGAGAGCGGCGTCGTAGCGCCGCCCTCCCTCAGCCTGCTCGTGGCGTACGCGCCGCCGATGATCGCCGCGGCGACCGCGAGCGCGACGAGGCTAGTGCCCCTACTTGGCCGGCGGGGCAGGAGTCACCGCAGGCGGGACGTAGCCGGGGCTGGCAGCTGCGGTCTTGAGGTAGCCCGCGATGACGGGGATGGCGGCTGCGATGAACGGCAGCCAACTCGCGTTCGGGTAGACGTTCGCGATGGCGTTCCCGATAGTGACGATGAAGACAGCGAGCGCGCCGAGCGCGGCCGCGAGGATCTTAGGATGGATGTTCATACGGTTCTCCTTAGAGTGGTTGGTGCCATTCGCGCAGCCGCACGGCGGGCGCGCCGGCGAGGGTTGTGCCTCCGCTGCTTCTCGCGCTCGCACGCTCGGCATACTCGTGCGGTGTGGATGGTCGGCCTAGTTCGGGTCTCTATACGGGTGTTGTCGGCGGTGTATTCGTGCCCATGGAGGCAATGGGTCTGCCGGTGTCTGCGAAGCAGCGCGTGCCAGTGAGCGTGGAGGCTGTTGCTCGCGAAGACACGAAGGTTCGAGGGTTCGTTGTTCGTCTTGTCCTCGTCCTCATGGTGGACGCACCACTCTTCGGGCAGCACACCCATGCCGAACATTTCGGCGGCCATGAGCCGGTGCACCGGCGCGCATCCAGCGCGGTTGGACGCAGGATGGTCGTGGCCGACATTGACCACCATGTACCCGCCGTCCAGGCGCGGACCCTTGAGTTGCGCCTCTCTGATCGCCAGCTTGGCCGCCTCGGGCATCGTTGCGCCTCGCCGGTTGTGCCCGCTTACGAAACGTCCGCGAGCCACCCTTCCGCATCCGCACTCGCACAGGCGGATATTCTGGTTCGGGGCCATTCGGTCACGACTCCTAAGGTCGTTGGCTATGCCGAGCCTTGCAGGGCTCGATCGGATGGCCCTAATTCTACCTGCTACTGCGGGCACTAGGCGATCTGCGCCAGAACGTAGAGCGCGAGTCCCGCCGAGAGCCACTCCTGGAAAAGCCCCTTTGTAAGCCAGCCTTCTGCCTCGCAGAAAGCTGCGATGAATGCGAGCAGCGATGCGACGAGCAGGATGAACGACGGGTTGAAGTTGTAGTGGACGCGTTCGGGTGCGGGTTGTGCAGCCATTGGTGGCCTCCTAGAGGATTCGGAATACGATGATGATGAGGATGATCAGGATGATGATGCCGACGATGCCGATGTTCATACGGCTCCTTTCAGCCGATGTACCGCCGGATCTCTCCGACGGGTCGATAGTTGTATGGGAGGATGTTGATGCCGATGCCGCCGTGGCTTGCCACGAGTCCCCGGCCTTCGTAGACGGCGACATGGCCCCAAGGCGGGCCGCGGGCGCTCGAGGACGGGTAGAAGACGAGGTCGCCGACGAGTAGTGGTGCGCCGGGCTTGATGAGGTGCCCCTGGACGGTGAGCGTGCCCGTCCAGCCGACGGGGCTGCCGGGCCCGAAGTACCCGATGTGAGCGCCCGCCCCGGCCTGTGCCAGCACCCATGTCACGTACCCGGAGCAGTCGGTCGCAGGCGGTACGCGCGGCCAGGGCGGGAAGATGGAGCGCGAGCCGGACTGCGAGTAGGGCGCGGAGCCGCCGTAGACGACGATCGAGTGCGCGATGATCGTCGAGACGTTCGAGCGCTCGCGCTTGACGATGATCTGGCCCGCGAGGTATACGAGCCCCTTGCGGGCCTCGTTGGTGTACCCGCCGTGGCGCACCATCTGGTCGTGCGTGGCGCGGTTGTAGACGCCGGTCGTCTTGTAGTGCAGCGAGTGCTGGAACGCCTGGATTTGCCGCTTCGTGGCCGGGCCGACGCAGTTGCGCGGCGCGTCGTGTCGGAACTTCTTGCGCTTGAGCGCGCCTTCCATGAGTCTCACCGCGGGGCCGCACTGGGCGACGCCCTTACTGGCGTGCAGCGCGAACGGTCCCAGGAATGGCACGAATGGGTGGCCGCTCGGCGGGCCGGTGTGGACGAGGCCCTGGAGCGTGCCGTTGGACTGCGAGAGCGTCGTCGACGCGCCGCCCTGGGTGAGTTGTTTGGCGGCGTACGCTCCGCCGACGAGTGCGGCTGCGACGGCAAGGGCTACCGCACCGCCCTGGCGGTGTGCCTTAGTTATGCGCGGCATGTCAGAGCGTCCGGGAGAGGATGTAGATGACGACGAGCGCGCCGAGGATGATGCTCGCCTGCTTCTTCAGGCTGGCGTGGAGGATGTCGAAGATCGCGCCCTCGACGCGGCCAAGGGATGCGCGGAACGCGTCGTTGATGGTCTCCTGCTTCGCTTCGGACGCGGACACGAGCTCGCCGGCTTGTTTGCGGCTGGACTTGCGGTGATCGGCGTCGTCGGCCGTGCCGGCGTCGACGACGCCTTCGGCATCCTCCTGGTGCTCGCGCTCCTGTTTGCGTTTGAGCTCGGCGAGGCTCGCGGTGAGAACGCCCATGGACGCGTCGACCTTGACGAGGTGCTTCTTGATCGCCTCAACGTCGATCTGGAGCGCGTCTACGTCGCCGAAGTGTTGTGTTGCGAGCGCGACGCTCTTGCGGATCTCGACGAGTTCGGCCGAGACTTCGCTGATCTTGTCGAGTACCTGAGCGATGCCGTCGTCCGTCACGACGCCTCCTGAAAGTATCGAAACCGCATGGTTGAGCGGTGTTTGAGGGTGTGCGGGTCTGGATGGATGCTTGCGAGTCGCATTAGGCAAAGCGCCTCGCTCCGACGAAGTCGGTGCGGCCGGCGAGGCTCGAGATGCGAACCACCGCGCCCGTGTGCGGTGACTCGACGAACTTGCCGCCGCCGACGTAGATCCCGACGTGCCCGGGCCCGGTCTTGCCTGCCTCGAAGAAGACGGCGTCGCCGGCGCGTAGCTGGTTGGGCGCGACGGTCTTGCCTGCTTTGAATTGTTGCTGGCTGGTGCGGGGGATTTGGATGCCGCTCTTGGCCGCAGCCCATTGCAGGAGGCCTGAACAGTCGAAGCCGGTCTTGGGGTTGGAGCCGCCCCAGAGGTACGGCGTCCCCAGGTAGCGTCGGGCGACTTCGACGATGCTTGCGCCGGTCTTGTCGACGGTGCCTGTGCCGACCGCGTTGGGTGCGACGTGGACGGGTGCTGGCGTGACGCGGGGCGCGATGGGGGTGGCGGTGGGGAGGGTGATGCTGGAGATGCCGGCGAGCTTGGCGTTGGAATCGAGGATGCTCTGGATGAGGCTGTTGCCGACGTGGTCGACGTTGCTGGGTTGGCTTCCGAGGGTGATCGGCGCGGTACTCTGCGGTTGGAGGCTTGGTGCCTTTGCAGGCGCGGCGGTCCCCAGGAGTTGCCGCGCCTGCCCGAGTTCCCCCTGAACCTTCGCCGCGTACCCCGTGGGATCCGCTGGCCGTTGCACCGCTGCTGCACCCTTGCCGCCATGGACGCCGAGGCGCGCGAACTCCTGAGCGCGGTTCGCGTACGCCGCGGGCGACAGCGCCCATTGTGGCGAGTGTGTTCCGAGTGCGCCGACCTGGCTCCTTAGCTGGAACGGCCCGTAGGAGGCGTGTCCGCTGGCGACGTCTCCGGGTGTGAGCGCGTTGCGTGCGCCGTTCTCGACGAGGCTGTCTGCGAGCATCGCGACGGGGTCGGCTCCGGCTGCTGCTGCGGCTTTCTTGATGTTCTGGATGACGGTTGGGTCAGCCACGATTGCGCCTCCCGTAGAAATCAGCGTAGAGTTCGCGCATGGGGTGGGTCGAAATCGGAGCGACGTTTGCCGCGATGCTCGGCTTTGCCGGATGGACGGGCATGAACGACGAGGGCGGGAAGCGGAAGCGCCAGAACTTCCTCACGTCGGTCGGAGTTCTCTTGGTGATCCTGGCCGTGATCTTCGTCGCTGCGTGGATCGGGAACTCCAACTAGCCGCCCCACTTCTTCGTCTTGGGGGCGTCGTACTTCTTCTCCTTGGCGTTGGCGAGGTCGTTGATCGGGCCCTGGTTCGGAACGTCGTAGAGCGGTAGGCCGAACACGCGCGAGAGGTCGCCGAGGACTCCACCGACAGGGCGAGCGCCTGGTCGCTGATCCCACGGAACCGTGTTCGGGTTCCACGCTGTCTTGTGGCCGGCGCCGGTGTACGTCTTGCGCTTCTCACTGACGAACGGGATCGAGTCAGGCGCCATGCCCGTGCGCGGCTTGAACTTGCTGATGCCGGGGATCTGGTACGCGAGCTGGCTTGCGAGGAACCGGTTCATGTCAACGGGCTTGGTGTTGCCGAGTTGGTTCTTGAGTTCCTGCTGCGCGTAGTTGACTCCGACTGCGAGAGGCGGCGACAGCAGGCTCCCGAGCTTGGACGCAATCGGCTGCGGCTGCGTGAGCGTGTCGAGGAATCCGCCAATCGTGTTCTGGGGAGAGGCCTGACCGAGGCCGACGACGCGCGTGAACGCGTTCTTCCCGATCACGTGCTGGAAGAGCGGCAGGAAATCCTGCATCCAGCTAGGCCACGCGCCGTGCTCCTTGCGGTACTGATCGCCGTACTGGCTGAGCGCGTTGATGAACGCCATGCGCCGCGGGTGCTCGATCGGGAGCGTGTAGAGCATGAGCTTCGCGACGTGACCCAGCCAGTTATGGAATAGGATGAACTGGCCCGCGCGGCGGCCTAGCTTGCCTTCAGGCTTGCTCATATCGCCCGTGAACTTGATCGCCCAATCGATCGCCTTGTTCTGGAGTTCCGGATTGATGTCGCCCTTGGCGACGCCCCGGGCGTACTCGTCGAAGGCCATATTTGCCTCGCGCGCGCCCTTGATCATCGGCTTGCGGGACTTCGCGAAGTTAGCGGCGTATCGGGAGAAGTCCTCGCCGACGCGGTTCAGGTGCATCATCCCGCCCATGTACTTCGTGAGCGGGTTGTGCGCGTCCGCGCGCGAGAGCACGCCGGAGACGCCTGCTCCGCGCAGAGTGTGTGGGACGAGACTCGGGTCGCGGATCGCTCGAGCTGCCATCGCGAAGTCCTTCGGGCCCGCGCCGGCGTAGAGCGCCATCGGGATCGAGCCTGCACTGTTGCCGAGCAAGGTGCTTGGGAAGAGGCTGATGAGGACGCGCTGGTACTGCTTGATGGCCTTGTCGTACACGCTGCGGCTAGTGGGGCGCGTGTAGTCCATGACGCGGTTCCATGCGCCTTCGGGGATGAAGGTGCCTTTCTCGCCGCGCGGAACACTCCACGTCTGGCCCGGGATCGGCTTCTTCGTGGCGCCCTCGAGAGCGTGCGCGAACTGGCTACGCGTCTCGGCTTCTTGGTGGTAGTAGTCGTGCGCGCCGACGGGGTTGTCCTGGAGGTCATTCTGGAGGCGACGTAAGGCGCGCGCGTTGTGGTCGCTCACGAACACGTGACCCTCGGGGAGCACGTCACCAGCGGTTGCTGCCGTGCCGAGTTGCTCCATCACGGCTTGATGGGCGCCAAGGCTTGTGCGCATCCGTTGGGCGTGGATGTTTTCGCGGACGGGGACGGTCGGGTCGATGAGGTACTGGCCGGACGTGAAGGCTTCCCCAGTGGATGCCTTCTGGCGTGCGAAGCGGTCCGTGAAGCGCGTAGCGGATCCAGGGCCAGGCGTAAACGGGTTTCGTTGGAACGGTGGCGGTGGCGTGTACGCCACGCGCACGGGAGCAGCCCCGCCACCTGCGAGGTGTTGCTGCGCGAACTCGTCGACGGCCTGCGAGTAGGCGCCTTCGAGCGCCGCGTACTGCGTATCATCGAGTTTCGCCGCCGCGGGACTCATGTACTCCTCGCGGAGTTTCATGACGTGCTGCGCGAGTGGGTCGCCGGCTCGCGCGGAGCTGATGATCAGCGGCTCGTGCGCGCGGTATTGCGCGGCCGTCTCCCCAAAGCGATCAGCCGTGACCAGCGCGGCACTCGTATTATTCGCGACTCCAGCGTGCGCCGAGAGGAACTGGTGATCCTTCTCCGAGAGCGTCTTCGTGGTCGGGATGACCCTATCGCGCCAGAATTTGACTTGCCCGGCGGCGGCGCTCTTCGGCCCGTCGATCGCGGTCTGGCGCTCGTAATGCGCGAGGATCTTCCCGGGTTGCCCGCCGGCGTGCTGATAGGCGCTGAGGACTTCAGCGCGCTGCTTGTTGACGGCCTTGAGCCCGTGCGCGTACGCGATCTGCGCGGCGACGTGGTCGGGCGCGATGTGATTCGTCACCGAGCGGACGATGTTGTCGACCTGCCCGGCCTCGAGGTGCTTCGCGAAGCGCGGCGACTTGGACGCGAGGACGTCGCTGGCGAGTTGGCCGCTGGCGGTGTAGAGGTTCTTGCTGCGCACCCCGCGATCTAATGGTGCGCGCGTCGGGGTGCTAGCGAGGTTCACCAAGCGCTGCGCACCCTCACCCGGCACCAAGCGCCCCGCCTCACCCAGCGTCTTACCGACGCCGCCTACTAGCGACTCGGCGTAGTACGGGTGCGACTCGCTGTACGCGAGCGGGTCTTGCAGGAACCCGCCGACCTGGTCGCCCACCACGCCGCCAAGCTGACTCGCAGCGCGCCCGATGTGCCCGCTCGCGGCCTCCTGCCCGATCCCGACGACGGCGCTTGGCAGGGATCCGGTGGTGATCACGTCGCTCGCGAAGTTCTTTGCCAGTCGGGCGAGCATGTTCGGCGGCTTCGAGTACGCGTGCTTGATTAGGTCGAGTCCAACGAGGCCCTGGAGTTCCTGCTTGTGCCATCCGAGTTTCAGCGCCTTGTCGTTGAAGACCTTGGTCTGTGCGGGCGAGAGGCCCACGGCCGCGAGTTGCTGCGGCGTGACGCTCTTCGTTGCGGCGCCGGCGGGCGCGACGAGGTCAACGCTGGGGATGATCCGCGGGAGGTTCAGGCCCGTGTTCTGGAGGATGCTGCTGGCCTTGGTGCTGGTGACCCACTTGTCGGGCGTCTTGATCGTCGGGTTGCCGGTGATGTCGCCCCAGAGGATGCTCGGGGTGGACTGGCCGCCGATGCCGAGCGCCTTCATCGTCTCGACTGCGCCGGTGCCGAATCCTAGGTCTGCCTTGTGCGCCGCACTGGCTAGGGCATTGCCGATGCCAGGGTGGCCCGTGGTGGCTTGTGCGGGGTTGGCGTCGGCGTAGGCGCGGATCTGGTTGAAGGTGGGTGCACCCCGGCTCCCGGTGGGGAGCAGGGTAGGCGAGGCGGGAGCCGGGGTGCGTTGCGGCGCCTGGACGAGAGGCGGCGCAGGTGGAGCGCCAAGCACGAGCGGCGCGAGGCTCCGCGGAGCCTTAGCGGTCGTCTTGGCGCTAGCTGGGAGCATCGACTGCGGGATGCGCTGCGTGCTCTTAGGTGGCGGCGCGGCCTTGGTGGGAGCCGTGGCGTGCGATTTGAGGATTTGCGCGGCTGCGCTCGCCTGCGCCTTCCGCTGCGGAGCCGTGAGCAACCCGCCTTGCGCGAGTAGCTGTTGATGCGCCTTCGCGAGCGCGACGTGCGCGGTCAGGTTCGGGATCCGCGTGTTCGCCGCGGGCGCGTGCGTCTTGCTGATGCCCTGGAACGGCGAGCCCCTCACCGTCGTCGTCAAGCCCAGCGGCAGGCTGACGCGCCCCGGCGTCGGCGGCGCGGGACCAGACTTCTGAGGAGGCACCTACTTGGGCCTCGCGCCGAGCGCCACGCGGATCTGCGCGCCCTTGCCGGGGTTCTGGCCCAGCAGACTGCGGTACTGCGCGTCCCACTGCGCCGGAGTCACGCCGCTCGAGACGCTCGCGCTCGGCACGGATTCGTAGTGCGTGGTCGACCCGACGTTCTTGTAACCGGGCGGCGACCAGTCGGCGCGACTCGCGTGCTTGGTCGTGACGGGTCCGTTGGGCTTGTTGTTGGCGAAGTCCCAGGGCTGGATCGTGACGTCGAAGCCCTTCGCGGCGCGCGTCGTCGAACCCTTACTCGCCGCCGGCGTGAGCGCCTTGATCGCAGCCGGGACACCCGAGAGGCCCTTCGCGGCTTTGGTCTGCGCGGCAGTGAGCTTGACCTGGCCCTGCGCGATCTTCTGCGCACCCTGCTTGAGCTTCGCCTTATCGGTAGCGGTCTTCTCGGCCAGCGCGTCGCGCTTGATCTGCGCGCTCGTCGCCGCGGTATTCGCCGAGGTGTTGACCTTAGCGGCGCCGAGCTCGTAACTATTGAGGGCAGCGTTCTGCTTCTGGGTGAGTTGGCTCTTGGCGAGGCCTTCGTTGAATTTCTCTGTCTTGGCTTGGAATGCGCGCGTCTTCGCATCCCCAATCAGCGACGGAATCGTGGCCGACAGGGAGGCGGTGCCCGAGGCGATGGTGTTGGCGCGGTTCTGCTGCGCCGCGTTCACCTGAGCCGCGCCCGTACGCTCAAGCAAGGCTTGCCACGCGGATCCCGCTGCGGGTGCCGCGGAGGCGTACGCGTTCGTCTGCGCGGCGAGCGCGGGCGTGCCGGAGTCCTGCAACTGGGTGGGGTTCGCTCCGGCGCCAGCCGAGATGCCGAATTGGGCGGCGTGCTGCTGCGCGAGGTCACGCCCAGCGGCGTACTGGTTCTGCGCGGCCTGGCCCGCCTGCTGGATGCTGCCCTGCATGCCGGTGGCGAGCTGCCCCGCGACGGCTTCGCTGGCCCTGTACGGGGCGTAGATGGCGGTGGGGTCGACCTGCGGGACGGCGCCCTGTAGTTGGGCGAGTGCGGTGTGGAATGCGGCCATCGCGTTGCCCGTCGCGGCCTGATCAGCGGTCTGCTTCGGCGCTGCGGGGGCCTTGGGAGTGCCGGCGTTGGGGTGGTTCGTGGCCCAGCGCTGCGCCGTGAACGCCTTCCACCCGGGCGATCCGGCCTTGGGTGCCGCGCTGACGGGTAGCGCTTGGCCGCCACGCGGCGCTCCGGGCAGTGGAGTCGCCATTACGGTGTCACCCCGAGAGTCGGTACGGTGCTCGTGCCTGCGAGCTGGGAGAGCATGCGGTTAAACACGTTCGACTGCAGCGTGTGCTCACCGCTGAGCAGGTTGCGGGCCTGGGCGGCTTGCTGATCGGCGTACTGCTGGCCCGCGTAGTTCTGCGCGTGCACCGCCGCGCCGGAGAAGAGCGCGCCGTGTGCGTTCGCGTTGTCCTGGTAGCCCTGCGATTGGGTTTGCCAACCGCGGCCTAGTGTGCCGATGTCGCCCTTGACGTTCGGGTCGCCGACAAGCGAGTTGTTCTGCGCGATCAGGTCAGCGAGCCCGGTCATGTATTGCGGGTCTAGCTTGGCGGCATTCCAGTAGTCGACCGGCGGCGCTGCGGCAGCGGGAGCAGCGGCAGCGGGAGCAGCCTGGAGTGGCGCAGGCGCACTCAACCCGGGCGCAAGCTGCCCATTCGGATTCCCCACATCGCCTGGCCGGTAGCCCGGCAATCCAACGTTCTGGGGGCCGACGCCGGGGTTCAGGTTCGGGAGCTTGGGCTTCGCGGGAGCGGTTTGCGCCACGGGCTTGATCAACAAGTTAGGTGGCATAGGGGGCTCCTAGAGTGAGATCAGGCATACGTTGAGTTCGGCTCCGTTGTAGCCCACTGCGGGCCCGAGCGTTGTCGCGCCACCGTCCTGCTCGGTGACGAGTTCCATGTAATCGCCCGCGTTGAGGGTGATCGAATCTGACCCGGCCACGCGTCCGTAACCGTTGACTGGGACGGATGGGCGGATGTCGTTGCCGAAGCGGCTCGATCCGCCGTTGACGCTGACCCAGCCTTGCCGGTGAGTACCGGCGGCGCTGATGGCGAACACGATGTTCCACTTCACGTCGTAGATGCCCTGTGTGCGGCAGGTGACGCGAGTCGGGGTCGCGATGTTGAACATGCCGTCGGTGTCGCGCGCGGCGGTGGTAAAGCTGATCACGTCGGCGCCGTTGGCGATGCTCTGCGCGCCGGGCTGCGCGACGTAGCAGAGCGGCATGCTGAGGATGCGATCCATGCCCCTGGTGATGTTGCTGCGCGCGGGCTGGTTGAGCGCGGCGTACGTCTCGCGTGTGCTCACGCGCTCATCACCGGGCTCCGCTCGAGCACCGCGAGCTCAACGGCGTGCAGCTCGAAGTTCGTCGGGCTGCCGGCGATCGTGAACGATGCGCCCTGACCCGCGTTGAGCGTGGAGAGCTGGAAGTCGCTCTCGGTCAGCTTCTTAACCTTCCCGCCACTCGTGTACGCGGCGTTCCCGATCCCGCCGACGAGGGTGAAGGTGGTGGTGCCGGTCTTCGCGATCCGCCAGCGTCCATTCGCGTTCACGTTCCCGCCAACCGCGTCGATATCGACGAAGTCGTCGGTCTGAAGGCCATGCGCTGCGCTCGTCGTGATGACGATCGGGTTGGCGTTCGTCGCGCCGCTGACCGTGAGCGTGCTCGTGTTGCTCAGCGAGCCAACCGCGCGCACCGCGGATGCGTCGATGTCGGCCGCGTCGATCTTGCTCTGCGCCGTGACCGTCACCGCTGCCGTCGTCGCGGCCTGCTGGTACCGCACCGTGCCGCGCTGGAACAGCTTCTGCGTCTCCGCGTCACCTGTGATCGTGCGCGTCGTCACGCTGATCGGCACTGCCCCTCCGTCCGCGTCCGTCTTCGCTGCGCCCGCCACGTACGGCGCGGGAATCGAATCAAGCCGCACGGTCTGCCCATTTGTCATGCTCGGCGCAGAACCCGTCTGATCCCACCACCGCAGAGCGAACGTCTGCTGCGGCGTAGACGGGCGCCGCACGCCGTTGAAGATGTCCGTGCCCGCGCCCGAGAGTCGCGTCCACGCGTTCGAATTCAAGTTGCAGCAGAGGCTCCACGTCACGCCACCCGCCGACCCACTGATGAAGTAGTGGTTCCGCGCGTACGCCGCCCCGTGAATCGCGAACGGCGGCGTGTTCACGAGGGTCAGCCAGTAGTTGAGAATCTTCCCGTCGAGCAGGTTCCGCATCCCGGTGTGCGCCAAGCTGCGGCGGATCGGAGGCCAGTACGCGAAGATACCCTCCGCGCCAGCCCACATGATCCCCGCCGGAGTCCGCATCACGCTCAGATCGTTGAGGCACCCGCTGGTGACCTCAAACGGGTAGATGTCCCACGTGATCGTCGGGCTCGTCGTGGATAGCTCGGTCACGAGGTTCCCGCTGAAGATCATCACGTCGGTCGTCGTGAGGATCAGGAGACGGTTCATGTCGATCGGCTCGAGCGCGACGATCGGGTCCGCGCCGGGCACGTCGAAGAAGTTGAGCGCGGGCCAGCGATTCATGCCAAGGAAGACAGCACCGTCCTCAATCTGGGTGGACGCGAAGGTGGTGGTCTCTGTCGGGAGCGGGCTGTAGAAGACGCGCCTGTCGTAACGGGTGGTGGTCGCAGCCGACGGTACGTTCACGCCGCCGTAAAGCAAGCGGTTCTGGAAGCTCGTTACGCAAGCTCCCCCATAGGCATTCGTGTCGATCCCGGTCTGGATAGCGACCGCTGACGTGAGCAGGTTCGCGGCTCCCGTCGTGAACGTCAGCGTCGGCGTGGGCCAGACCGTGAACGTAGTGGAGCTATCCACGCTCACGACTCGGCCGACGTAGGCATTCGTGGTGCCGTTGTAGGCGTGCACGATCGCACCAACCTTGATGCTCGCCGTCGTGTCCGCCCCGCCGAGAGTTAGTTGCGGCTGCCCGGCGGTGATCGTCACGGCCGTTGCACTCGTGAATGTCGAGGAGGTGGTCTGCCCGGCCACGATCGCCGAACGGTAGAACTGGCTAGTAGTGTCTTTACCGCAGAAGACCAGGAACCCGGAGTGCCGCACTGGACGACTGACGATGTACGTTCCGCTCGTTGAGCCGAGAGACGTGTTAGCCCCGGTGGACTTGTTGATGAGGTAGATGGCGAGCCCGGCCTTGCTACATCCGTAGAGTTCCTCGATCGGCGTGCTGTCCTCCGCGTAACAGAACCCGAGGCTCGTCGCGAACGCCGTCTGCGCACCACTCACCAAGGCCGTCGTGCCGCCGCGTTGCCGCAAGATCCCCGGCTCGTCGTTCAGCATGTTGAGTTGGTCGTACACCGCGCCCGGCGGCAACAGCCAACTCGACGTGTCGCGCACCATCCCCGTGTTGTAGTTCGAGTCGCTGTAGAACCTGAGAGGAATCTCAGACTCCCACCGGCAGCGGGCGCGTGCTCGGGTTGCGATCCGCCGCGGTCAGTGGCGACTGGTTCGAGACCTGCACCGGCGGCATCAGCACGAGCGTGTCGTTGTCGCCGCTCCACATCGCCTGATCCGCGTCCATCGCCTTCGCTAGCTGCGACTGGTACGACTGCATGAACATCTGCGCATCCGCCGCCATGTTGTACCGCGTCATCGCCTTCGCGCACGCCAAGTCGATGATCATGTGATGGAGATTCGCCGGCAGGATCGGGACGTCCGTGTCGGCGCTCATCTCGATCGACGAGGCGGAGCGCCAGTAGCGAATCAAAAGGTTCACTCCGTGGCCGGCGGTGGCGATGGGTGGGTTGACGATGATGGCCTGCTGCCCGCCCTGCACGACGGCGCTCGGGGTGGTGGCTGCGGTGCCGCCCTGGATCGTCCACACGAACGGCTCAGCGTTCGTCGAGATGTGGCCCGTCAAGTCCTCGAAGAACTGCGCATCGACGCGGGGGAGCTTGCGGCGTGCACCGCTGGCGGTCAGCTCGAGCGTGACGCTGATGGGCGAGTCGAAGTCCGTCACCACGGGCGAGGTGCCAAGCACGACGTAGGAACGCTGCCCCGCGACGAGCGCAACCGACGTGGTGGATACGAGCCACGACCAGCGCCGCTCACTATTCAGCGAATGATACGCCTCGTTAACGAACTGCTTGTCTCGAGCGACGCCCGTGCTGGGCGTCAGGTTGCCCACCTCAGCGTAAATTTGGCTGAACTGCATGCGCTAGACCTTCACCTTCTGTTTGCGGAGCGTCTGCTTATACCGCGGCTCGTAGCGCCTAAAGAAATCGTCACTCATGCACGCGCCATGACCACCACCACCGGGCCCGTAATCAATCACGATCGGGCACTGGAACCCGATCGGGATCAGCATGTCGCCCGGGCCGATCATCAAGTCCGGCGAGAGGCACCCATACGGCTGAGTCAACATCAGATCGTCATATCCGCCGTGCGAGCAATCTCAGTCATCCGCGCCGAGGAGTCGCAGTAGAACGAGATCGTGTTCCGCATATTGTTGGCGGGCGGCACGTACGCCCCGCCGCGGCGATAGATCGCGTCCCAACTGACCGCCCCCGTAGGGCCGCCCGCACCGTTCGCGATGTCGAGCGTCAACCGCTGCCCGCTGACCATGTTCGTCGGCGTCTTGATCGTGAACGTGTTGGTGTCGGTAACATTGATCCTCTGGAACACCCCGTCACTCATGTCCGGCGTTATCAACTGCCCGGGCGCGCCAACGTAGGGGATGATGACGAGCCCGTCAGCGCCGACTGTCTCGCTGCTGAATTTCCTGAACGTGCCCTTGTTTCCGTTGTAGAGCATCGTCGGGTAGATCCCTACGTCGTCGATCCAGGATCCGTAAGGCTGCGTTCCCGTGCCGATGTTCCACGATGCGTCAAGGATCCCGTTCGTCCACGTGTGACCATCCGAGGTGTAAAAGCAGTAATCGTTGACGCGGTTCCCGCTCGCACCCGCGGCTTGAAGCACGAATTTAGTGAGGTTGCGACTCCCGAGGCCACTCGTCAGGTTGTTAATGGTGTTAAATGAGCCGGTGAACTTGACGTGCTCAACGTCATTGACGCTGCCCTCGGTGTGCATCCCGAAGAAGTTGTTCATGTTTCCGCCGATAGTGATGTTCTGCTGATCGGAGAAGTCGCAGAACATCCTCGTATACGTCGATGCATCCCCGGTGAAACGTGATCCGAGGTAGTTCCAACTACTCCACAGGTAGTCGCATGCCGCTGAGTTCTGGTTAACGTCGAACCCGTAGGAGTCAAGCGAATTGCGGACGCTGACGTGAGATATCGCCGAATTGAAGTTAAGTTGCGCGTCCGGCACCTGGTAGCCCAGGTAGATGCCCGTGCCGCTCGTGTTGTTCATGTTGACGAGCAGATCCCTAACCCACAAACCCGACGCGCCCTGAGCGTTTCCTTCCGCGATTGTCTTTTCTCGAATGAATGGGCCGGTAGATCCGGGCAGGCGCGTCAAGTACGTGGCGCCCATCAACTCGCCGCGCAGACCCGTGTACCCGTACATCGTCAGGTTCGACGCGACCACGGCAGCGTTGGTGCTGAGTGTCGGTATGACCACCATGTGCCCACGCCCAGCAACAACCTTGGCGTCGTCTAGCGCCTGCTGGATCGCCGTCGTGCCGTCGGTCTTGAGCGTGGCCTCGCTCGCGTACTCGCGGACGTTGATCGACCCCTCATAGAGGTTGTCCAGAACCGACCGCACGCTGCGAAGCGTCGTCGAGCCGTCAGGCCATGTGCTCACTACGACAACACCACGTAGGGCATGCACGACACGTTGGTGAGCGCGCCAAGCGTCCCGGGAGCATTCGTCGTCAACCCCGAGCCCGTCGATGCGGTCATGCGCTTCTGGCCCGTGACAAGCGCGTTGGTCAACATCACGAACGTCGCGCCCGTGATGTTGATCATCGTCCCCGCGGCCATCATAATCCCCACGTTGTACGTATCCGTCGTCGGGATGGTGAACGGGCCGCCGACAAGCGCGAGCGTCTTCGTGTTCGTCGCAGCCCACGCGGTCGTCGTCTGATCCGCGGTCTGCGCGATCAGCGTCGCGCCAGCGTCGCCCGGGTTGTAGAGAGCGAACCACCACGCCGTTGGCGTCACCGCGGCCTGCGTGCCCGACCGGAACGTGATGTTCGTGATGATGTCGCCCGCGTAGCACGGAACGGAAACGATGTTCATAATGCCCGAGCCGGCCAGCGGCTGCGTGGCGCTGCTCGCGTACCGCCGGTCGAACGACTCGCGGAACGGGAACGCCGAACCACCGTTGACGATCTCCTGCGGCGTCGGCTTCAACGGCGGGTAGAAGATCGGGCTCATGGCGTCAACTCGTTGACGCGGGCACTGCCCACGGCCGAAGCCCAGATACCCGTGATGATCCCCGTGTAGCGAGGGTATGCAGGCATTTCCCACACAGGCCCAACTCCAGACACCGATCCAGAGAGGATGTAGTTGTAACTCGTGGCGCTCGCCGTAGACCCATACTTGATGTAAAGGATTGCGGTCGAGTCATTCACGATCGACGCTCCCAGGCGACTCGTGTTGAGCGCTATCAGGGTGACGCTGGACGCTGATCCAGCCACATTCGCGAGTGTCGCGGTTGCGGCTGCCGCCGGGGTATTCGAGGTCAGCAGCGTGCCCGCGAGTGCCGCCTTGAGGTTCTTCAGGAGGCCGGTCAGGGTGCTCGCGCTGGACGCGTCCGCGAGCGCCCCGATGTTGACGGCAGCGCCATCGGCGATGGTGACGGCGCCCCCGCCGCCACCACTCGCCGTGGTATTGATCGACCCATCCGAGTTGACGACGAGCTCGTACTCAGAGTTGCCGCTGGTCTGCGCCCCGGCAGGCTTGCCGGTGATGTACATCAGATGACGCTCTCGAGGATGTACGTCTGCGCCGTAATGTTCGTCCCCGAGGTGTTGACGCTGAACTTCGCGCCGATGCTGAGATAGTTCGCGACCGTGGTGTCGAGCGCCTGCGCGACGTTGGCGTTCGTCGGGATCAGGTTCGGGAGCAGGTTGCCGGCCGTCGAGGACAGCACGTTGACCTGATCGACGCGACCACTGATGAACGCCGTTCCGCTCGCCCCAGAGGTGTCGCAGACGACCTCGAACGAGAGCCGGAACCCGTAACTCGTGCGCGCCGTGGTATCGAGGCCGAGCGCGGCCGAGGAACTGACGGCGGTAGCGGAGAGCGTGGCCGGGCCCAAGCGGAGGTTGTACGTGAGCGTGCCGGGCGTGGTGACGACGTTCGAGCATACGCCGGTGATGACGCCGCGGACGGTGCGGCCGGCGTAGAAGTGGTTGGCGGGGAAGATGTAGTCCGGGACGAGGATCGTCTCGGTCGTGGTGTTCGCGATCTGCGTCGCGGCGCCAGACATCGAAGCGATTGCGGCTCCGTACTGCTGCCGCTCGGGTGCGTAGAGATTTGCCACTTTGTGCCCCTTCTAGAGGTATTAGCCGATAGTCGAGAAATATTGGCCCGGCCAAATGCGGGCCTCGTGATTCGAGTCCACGGATGGGGCATACCCGCGGCTTGAGGCGTGCTGCGCGAACCAAAGACGAGCCTGCTTCAACTCGGCTTGGAACGCGGCCTGATGCGTGAGCGCGCGCTGGTCATCCACGACCTCGAAGGCCACGGCAGCCGCGCGTTGCACGATCAGGTGGTGCCACTCCTGGGGCAGCCGAGTCGGAGTGTCGGAGTCAGCGCTCATGGAGGCGGGGACGGCGCCGTACATGATCGTGAGCGTGTCGCCCGTAGTGGGCAATGGGTGGAGCATGATCGTGTCCCAGCCGGCGATTGCGTACGTCACGGCGGGGCTGGTCGCGCTCGGGTTGATTTGGCGCATCGCGACGATCTCGTCGGGAGCGCACGGCGCGAGCGTGTTCAGCGTCGTGGCGCCGCTCGAGGCGGTGTACTTCACGATGCGGAGGGTGGAGAAGTCCGTCACGGCGAGATCCGAGACGATGCTGTAATCGCCCGTGTTCGCGGTCAACGCGAGCGCGGCGCTGGTCTTCTGGTAGCAACGGAGTTGGCTGACGACGTGAATGTACGCGTCGTTGACGAGCGCTTTGCATTCGGTGGCGTCCTGGTTCTTCGGCCGGTGCGTGTAGTCGAGCACGCGGCTGTAGAGCTGCAGGAACGTGCTCAAGCGTCGTCTCGCGCTATGATGGGAGCGCATTCGGTGGCGGAAATGGTAAACGCCTCTGGCCTCGGCCATTCATGCGGGTTCGAATCCCGCCCGGGTGCATGACTGAAGCTCAAGCGTCGCCCACGCGCTTCTCGGCCTTCGCGACCTGCTGCTCGTTCAACACGTCGCTCTGAGGCACGCCGCACATCGGGCAACACCGATTCAACACTCGATCCAACGCCTGCGCCCTCATATCCCCGACGCGGAACTGGCCGCGATCCATCGCCTCAGCCCAACGACTGAACCGCTCCATGCTCCGCATCGAGCACGGGAATTCCTGCAAGCAGTGGTGACACATCTCCTGCCGGCGAATCAACGCCACCATGTCGTCACTCACGTACTTGCGGACATCCGCTACCGCGTCGCCGATCGCGAGGCCATGCAGCGGCTCGTTGTCGAACGTGACAGCGTTGATGTCGACCTGGGGGTGCCACGTGCCCATCACCTGCTTGCGACTAGGCATAGATAGCCCTAGCCGCGCGCGTGGCCTTCGCCTTCTCGGCCGGGTCATGGATGACCCGATGCCTGATCTCCAGCGCTTCTACGACCGCCTTAGCGCGACCCTGGCGGAAGTCGTGTTCGTCTCCCCACTCCTCCGCATCCTCGTAAGCCCGAAGCGCAGCCAGGACGTACATCACCGTCTCGTGCCTCTTTCGAGATGCACGCTTGTTCGGCTGCTCGCTCATGCGGGGATCTCCACGCTCAACGCGTCCTGCTCCGCATCCTCAGCATTGCGCTCATCCAGCAGCGCCCGCATCGCGTCGATGACGCCCTTACCGGGCTTGTCGAGGCTCGACTCGAACGCGATGATGCCCGCCGGGTCGATGCCCATCTCCTTCACCGTCGCGATGATCCGCATGTGGCGACCCTGACCCTCAACCGGATAGTTAGGCCAGGGCTTCGCAACCGCGACGTCGTCGAGCAGGATGAATCCCTGCGGCCCGTTCAGGCTCGAATCAGCCATCAGCTTCGTCTCCACCAAGCGCCGCACGTCCGCCTCGGTCGGCGTCTCCGAGTCGAGCTGGCCTTCGTACTTGATGTCCGAAGCGGTGTCGAACTTGCCGAGCATGTGCACCGGGTCGTAACCCCCGAACGCCTCCGGCATCGTCTCCATCACCTCATCACTGAACTGGCTACCCATGATCCCGCCGTCGCGGTACGGCGTCGCGCCATACGGATGCGTCGGATTGATCTGCTTGAACCTGAGATCCGCGCGGATGCGCTGCGCGAAGTCGAGACTCTTGGGCTTGAAGTTCGCGTACAGCGTCGGCCGCGCGGTCTCGTAGTCACTCTGGCCGAGAGTGTTCACGACCGCCCTGCGCAAGCTGTGGCGGATCGTGACGGTGAGTTCGGGGGATACAGAAACAAAAAGCATTGCGGTTGCCTCCCTAGGGGCGTAGGGCTGTCGAGTAGCGGGCGACCCCGAGCGGGATGCTCGAGGCCGCCCAAGAGTGCTTACGGGGCGGTGACTCCCGTGATCTTCGCGTGGCGACGCTCCTGCTTGAAGACCATCGTCAGCTCCTGCAGGTACTCATCGACGTGCTGATCGTCGCCCGGGTTCTGCCGGTTCTCGAGCAGCGCGAGCGGACGCAATCCGCTCATATAGATGCAGCTCATGTCAAGGCAGATCGCCGTGCCACCCAGCGAGGTATTGCTGGCTGCGGCGCCCGCGAACTGGCGCCAGTCGGGGTGCACGAAGATGTCGACCGTGCCAAGCGCGAACTGGTACTTCGTGATGTTCAGGCCCCACTTGTTGATGTCCGTGCTGGGCGGGGCGATGTTGCTGCGCGGGTACGCGTTGATGCGCTGCGCGACGATCGGGCTGCACACGACGAGCTTGTTCCCGCCAATGTCGCCATGCGCGAACGCCTTCGTGGTCAGCCACGTCTCCCACGCATCCTGCGTGAGAGTCGTCGCCGTGCTCGAAACGTTGGTGGTGATGTAATCGAGCACGCCACCCATCGAAAGCTGGCTCTGGGTGCCGGCGTTCGAGGTGGCCGCGGTGCTCGAGTTGCGGCGGCCCATGAAGAAGTTCATCTCGGTCTGCCGCACGATGTCGAGCAGCGCCTTGCCCTGCTTATAGGCCAGCGGGTCGTTCTCGCCGCGGAAGTTCTCCTTCGTGGCCGTGTTGACCAGGCCGAGAGACTTGCGGCTGATCTGCTGGTAGTTGTACTGCCCGACGACCTGCGTGTCCTTGATCGTCGGATACGACGCGCCCTGCGGGGACACGTTGCCGAGCCGGATGATGCCGTCCGTCGCGCCACTCGAAGAGGTGGAAGCGACCGATCCCCAGCCGCGCGTGACGGTCAGGGTGTCAGTCGCGACACCCGTGACGAGCATCGACTCGCCGGTGAGCTCGTCGCGGATCTGATCGTTGACGCTGAAGTACGCGCCCGTGCCCGCCGTGACGAGGAAACTCGTCTGGGTCGTGAACGACTGGGCAGCCGCGGTGTAGACGGGGACGACCTCGTCCTCGAGCCACTCCTTCTTCTGCCCATGCGCCGCCTTCGTGGTGGTGCGCATAACGATCGGGTAGAACAGGCTCTTTGAGCCTTCGAGGAGCATGATGTCCTCGTCAACGTCGATCTGGTTCGTCTGGACCGACGGGAAGTTGGCATCGCTCTCGGTGCCAGTGATGATCGTGGGTGCCATTTGGCTCTAGTCCTCTGATTTCTCCTTTGGGTCGGGGCGCGGGGCAATTCGCGCCGACTGGGTTGACTCTCTGTGCGGGGCCGCCGGGGCTGGCGGGTTAGCCGCGGGTGCTACGTGATGCGTGCGCCTACGCGGCGCATCGCCTCTCTCCGCTGACGCGTGCCCTCATCCGCGGGGGATTCGGGTGCGCCGCTGGTGCGGGAAGTCTCTGTGCGGGCGCGGAGCTTCTTCGTCTCCGTGTCGCTCGCGGCCGCCTCGAGTGCGGCCTTGCGATCCGGCGCGGCATTCGCAGCCGCAATCAGCGTCAACTCGCGCAACTCAGCGAGCTGCTGCGGAAGGCTCTCAGGGCCCTTGATGTCGAACAGGTTCTCGTACCCCGGATAGCGCTCGGCGCGTGCGCGGAGGAGGCGGTCGACTTCGACCTGGTGCTCTGAGAACCCCGGGATCGTCGCCTGCGCCTGACTGACGAGGCTGGAGGCGTACGCGTCCAGGTGCGACTGCTGCAGCGGCCCCATGCGCTCCAGGATCCGCGCTTCGAGTTCGCCTTCGCGGCGGTCGATCTCGGCTTGGATCGCGGCCTGCTGATAGCTCAAAGCGTCGTACTGGCCGGCGCCCGCCCAGTTGTCGAAGTACGCGCGCTTGTAATCCTCCGGCGCATCCTTCAACTCCAGCACGGCCATGGCGGCGGTCTTCTTGTGCTCCATGTGCTCGCTGTTCGCGAGCTGGTTGATCTCGTCCCACGCGGTCGGCTGCGCCCACGGCACGCCGTAGATCTCCGGACCCTGCTCGGGTTCGGGTGCGGGCAGTTGGATCTCCGCGGGGTCGAGGCCGATGCCTTCGTAGACGCTCGGATCCTGCGGCGAGAGGTGCGCGCCCTGGCGGATCAGGTCGGTAGCGCTGCCGTACGCGGATCCGAACTGGCGGAACGCCTCGTCACCCTCATGCGCCGCGAACCGCTCGAAGCGCGGTCCGAGGAGCTCGGCGAGCTGGGAGCGGGTGTAGGTCTCTTCGGGCGCGGCCTCTTCCTCGATCGTCTCTTCGACGTCTTCGAGGACGGTTTCGCCGGGGTCGGCACCGCTGTCATCGGCGGCCTCGTAGTAGCGGCGGAAGTAGTTCATCGAGGTGTCACCCGCGAGCGGTTACCGAGTGCGCGCCGCCGCTTGCGATTGAAGCCCATCTGTGCGTATTCAGCACGGACTTGCGCGTAGTACGCAACGATCGCAGCATCCCAGGCTTCACTAGCGACCGATGCCCTCTCAATCGCCGCAAGCATCTCCTCATTCTTGCCCGCAAGGGCAGCAGCATCACCCTCTTCGATCGCCGTCCTTACTTCGCTGCGACGTAGCTCAACCGCAGCGGCGAGGTCCGACACCTTGTCGAATTTCTCAGTCGTCATTCGGTTCTACTCCTCGGGGCTAGAGGGTCTGGGGTCGGATTCGAGCAGCACCGCCGGCAAGCCAAGCGCGAAGTCGATCGCGCTCACCTGACCCGCGAGGCGACTCATACGAACGTGGTCCTGATTGGGGCGCAACAGGGCCCGCACGTACACCTCGCGCTTCGCCTCGAGGCCAACGCGGTACGACTCGTAACGCGGATCCTCGATCAACAGGCGAGCCTCAACGCTGGGCTTGGTGCTCACTGCTGCCCCGCGCCGTTCATCGCGAGTTGCGCGAGGCTAGGTGCCGCCAGGGCCGGTCCACCTAGGGGCGGAGTTGGGGCCACAGGCGGCGATGCACCAAACGATCCTCCTGCCCCTTGCGGAGCTGCCCCTGGTGGAGCACCGAGCGGCGCAACCGGTTGAGGCGGGGGCGGCGCTAGCCACCACTGCGACGGGTCATCCTCACCGTACGCCTCAATGAAATCCTCAAAAGCCTTCTGCACATTCGGCGCACCCTGATTCAAAGCAACCGCGACCTGCGCCGTCGTCAACGTCATCGTCAACCGGTTATTCGCCTCAGTACGCTTCTGCTGCTGATCCAACTGCTCATCCACATCCCGAATCACGTACTCGAGGTCAGCATCCATCACAGCCGTCGGGTCGACGAAGTCGAAGCTCCACTCGTCGCCGGGAAGGTCAGCGTCGGGATCGTTGCCCTCGATGCGGATCTCGAGCGGCTTGTCGAAGAACTGCCGCGCAAGTTTGAGTTCGAGGTTCGACGCGCGCTCCAAAGCGCAGTACAGCATCGCGCGCACCTTGTTGATCCGCCGCATCCCCGAGGTCTGAAGCGTCTGGATCTCCGTCGCCGTCTTCGGATCAACCTGATCCTCCGCGTCACCACTGATCAGCGGGCCGATGCCGCTCATGTCATCCATCTGCTGCCCGTAGAACTTGATCCCATCAAACCCCGCCGCCAACAGCTGCGTCGTCGGACTCCACGTAATCGGCGCCGTATCGCTATCCGGATCAATCGGAATCGCGACAAACTGGTCATCACCACGCAGCGCGTTGATGATCTTCTCCGGATCACTCACCGTGCCGTTAAACAGCGTGATCAGCTTGTTCGCCAAGCGCATGTTCGCGCGCAACTCCTTCGCGATCATCCACAGGTCATCCTGGATCCCCGCGATCAACTCCACCTCACTCGACGTCTCGATCGAGCCAGTGAGGTTCGGCATCGTCGTCCCAATCACAAACGGCAACTCGTGATGCTGAAACGGATTCTCCTCATCCCGAATACACGTCATGTTGTTCGCAATCACCACGAGCCGGTCGCGCGTCCAGACCTCGCACAACTCCACGTGCCCCGTCAGGTCACGCTGCTGACCGCGCCGATTACTCTGCTGGCGCACGTCGCGCGGAACCATCTCGCTGATCTCGCTCGTGTTGTGGTAGATCCCCGCGCCATCCTTCGCGTTCGCCACATCCAACGCCCTCACGTTCCGCAGGCTGGGGTAGCTCCAGTAGCACACGTACTGCGCGTCGCTCAGGTCTGATTCGCGCGCGGCGGGGTCCCACGCGAAGTCGTACGGATTCAACGGCAGGAAACTCGGCTGGTTACGCACGTCAACCCAGCGCTGCTTCTCCTCAATCCCACTCGGCTCATTCGTGGTCGGGTCGACGATCGGCGAGCGGTACGTCTCCTGCACCCGGTCATACGCCCAATACGACTTCGCCGGCGCCACGCCGTACACCAGCGCGGTCAGCATCCACTCGTACTGCTTCAAGTCCCGCTGATCCCGCCGCCGCCACACATTCAACGCCTTGTCCATCAACGCCGCCGCGTCGATGCACTTCTGATCGGAGTGCAGCGGCGCGACGCGGCCCACGGGCTTCTCTGAGGTGATGTAGCTCAGCAGCACGTCCATGCGCTGGTACGCGAAGCGGATCTTCGGCGGATCCGTCATGCGCTTGCGGGTTGCGAGCCACGCGTCCTCGCGCTGCCGGTAGCGTCCACATCTGACGGTGTGGGCTTTCGAGGCGCGGTCGATGCGCTTCTTGGCCCAGGTGTACGCGTCGCCCGCGGGGTCTGGCGCTGCGGGCGACGCGACCGTTACATCCTGCGCCGACACCTACGCGCCGAGGCCCTCAGCGTTGTCGTGCCTGATCGAATCAGCCGGCGTCGGGTCGAGCGGGCCACGCTCGAACTCGGGCGACGCAACCGCAGCCACGCCGCTCGGCTTGTTCAGCGTCACACTGAACCCCGTAGCGCTCGTCGTGATCGAACCGCTCGACACACCCGGCAGCGACGCCACCACGAGAGTCAGGAGATCCTGCGCGACAACGTTGAGCTGCTCCTCGACCGTCGACGCGCGCTCCACGACCGTCTCGCTGCCATCCGCGCGCTTGGTGGTGTCGACCGCGCTGCCACCATCCATCGTCACGATCGTCGAGGTCACATCCGTCGCGGGCGTGACGACGGGGTCGGGGTTCGTGTCCGCCGTCAGCGTGCTCCCAGAGAGCGGAGTGCTGTCAGTCCACGCCACGACAGGCGCAGCGGGATCCACAGCGACCGGAGCCGGGTCAACCGGCGCGACGACAGGCGGATCCACCACCGGCGCCGGATCGACCGGAGCGGGCGTTACAGGCGGGTCGAGCGGAGTCGACCCCGGGCCATCCACGATAGGAACCACCGGCAGCGGCGGGTCCACCGTGGGATCCACCGGCGCCTGCGCGATCGGGTTACCGAACGCGTCAACCGGCTGGTTCGGGTCAGTACTCATATCGTCATCACTCCAGTGAGAGAAGGGAATGTGCATCTAGTAGGAACCACTCGCAGCGCCCTGCGCAGCGCCACAACTCGGACAATTCGCGTCACTCGCACCCATCGCCGCGCCACACGAATCACACTGCCCCGCCGCAGCACTCGCAGCCATCGGGCTCGGCTCGCTCTGCGCAGCCGCCGCAAGCGGACTCGGCTGCTGCGCCATCGCCTGCATCACCGCCGCAATCGTCTGCTGCGCCTCAGCCTGCTGCAACTGCTGCTGCGCCGCCTGCTGCTGCTGCACAAGCGGCAACAACCCCTGCACCGCAGCCGCCGCCGGCGGCATCAAACCCTGCTGCGGCGGGGGACCCATCGGGTTCATGGGCATGGCTTGGCCCCCACCCATCGGCGGGCCCTGAGGAAGAAGCGGCATCAGTGTTAGTCCTTGTGATCGAGATGGAAGTTGCCGCACACGCTGCAGCGGTACAGGCGCGTGTGCGTACCGAAAACCTTGTTGCGCCAGGCGTAGCTAACCGCTGCCCTGAAGGCGTCGCGGCGAGTCGGGAACTTGGCGCGACCGCCTGGGACTGCAAGGCACTGTCCGAGATAAGCGATGCTCATGCGGCGCCTCGAATCGTCCACGACACACGCCCCGGCACCGACTGGTGAGCGTTCTCGGGGCATTTCTTCGGAGCAAACCGCGCGATGATCTCAGCCACACTCCGCGAGTCAGAGCGAACCCGATCGCGCCCCTGGCGCATCAGGTAAGCGTTGTGCACGATCGTTGCCGTGTCGGCCCCGTCGCGACCGCAGCATGGACAGATCATGCGGCGCTCCCGAAAAACGCGAACGCCCGCACACAAGAAAGGTGCGGGCGTTCGACATGGATCGGCGCGCAGGAGCCGACGAGGCGAGAGCCTCCGACAAAAGTATACATCCGAGTCACGCGGCCACCTGCTCATCACTACCCGGCCGCCGCAACACCTGATCACGCATCTCCAACGCAATACCCCACGCAATCACAAGATCATCGTGAAAGCCCGTTGCAGCCTCACCAAACCCAAGCTCATTCTTCACAAACCGCTCAAGCTCGAACTTCGCAACCTCACTCCGAACCCGCTCAGGCCGCTCGCGAAGCGTCACACCCAGATACGAGAGGATGCGCTCCTTCGAGTCCCGCGTCGTCACAAGACCCATCGCCGGCACACGATTCGCCTTCGCCGTCTCCCTCCGCTGCCTGCGGAACATGTTGCGGTACTTCGCATTCTTCAACTCGCTCAACGCAGCCTGACCCATCGCGTTCGACTCAACGCCAAGCAACGCACCCCGCAAACCATCCGCACCGCCATACACATAACCAAGCCGCGCCAACACCCGGCCGTACTCATCCGGATCGTCATGCGCGCGGTACTCCGCAACCTGCACACCCGACTCCAAATCCAGCACGACAGCGGCGCAGTAATCCTCCCCGCCACCCTTCACCGACCGCTCACGCATCGCGTAATCGTCTTCTCGCACCTGGCCCGCAACGTCCGCACCAATCACGTAGCGCTTGGTCTTATCCGGCACGCTCCAGATCCGCAGCGGCCCGCCACGCTCCTCCGTAAAGCCGATCCGCGCCGGCTCATCCCCCGTCGCACGCACGTTGCCCGACAGGTAGCCCTCACGCTTAAACGGCGCAGGCGAGACGCGCTGCACATGCTTCGACGGGAAGTACAACCGACCCACCACCGGAGCGAACTCGCCCAGCACCCGCACGCGGAACTCGGGCGAATCCTCACCCCAATCATCCTTCATCTCCTCAACCCACTCACGCTGAGGCAACGCCGCCAACAGCTCAGGATCGACCTTCTCCGACGTGTAGACCGGCGTGTCATACGCACTCATCTTGATATGCGTCCACCTAGTCGCCGTCACCTGGCAGTTATCAAAGAACGTCCCAACCATCTGCGTCGGATTCCCAATCATCAACACGTACGAGTCAGACCCGGTAAGGAACCCGCGAGCCGCGTTATAGATCGCCTCATCAACACCCGAAGCCTCATCCACCACGAACAACAGCCGCCGCCCATGATGACCCGAGAACCGCTCAGGCTCATTCGTCGAGAACCCATAAGCCGCCCAATCATCACGAATCATCCAACGCTTACGCGACGGCTGCTTCCCCCACGGAATACGAGCCATCCGAGCCCGCTTACGGATCTCACCCCACAACAACGTCTCAACCTGGTGATTCGTCGGCGCCGTCGTCACCACCCGACACGGACCCTGCGCCATGAAATCCTCAACGATGGCAGCAGCCACGGCGGTCTTGCCCACGCCATGGCAACTCTGCACCGCAACCCTGCGACTGTCGTAGAGCGCGTGGATGATCTCCGCCTGCTTCGACCACGGCTGAAACCCATTCGTCTTCCGAATCCGCCCCACAGGGTCAGCCAAACGCTTGCGGTACTCAACAACCTCCTCCGGAGCGAGCTCGAGCGTCGGCACTAGCGAGCCACCAGCACGACGGCCGCGGCCACGAAGAGCACCACGAACGATCCGGCAATGCCGAGAAGTAAGCCTGCGAGGACTTCCTCGGGCGTCACTTGCCGGCCTTGCTCCACTTCTCCATCGCACCCGCACCATGCGGCGCCAGCTCAAGCGTCGCCACTACGCAGCACGATCCTTCTGCCAGAACGACCGCGGCATCCTGATGTCCAGCTCAGCGTGAACGGACTCAGCCGTGACGCGCCGAGCTGAACGCCGCCCGTACGCAACCGTGGCGAAGCGGAATTTCGACCCAGCAGGGATGCCATCAGCGTGCCGAAACTCGCGGTTCTCAGCAATGGTCAGGTCGGTGCGCCGCGTCGATCCATCCGGCAACTCCCACTCGGTCACGACTCGTGCCCGCACGTTACGAATGCGACGCCGACTCCAGCAGATCGGACAGGTCACTTGCCGTCCTTGCCGAGGTACTTCGCCGCACGCGCCCGCACATCAGCCACCTGCACCGACGTCAACGCAGGCTTCGCGCTCCCAATCAACCTCAACGCACTCTGAGCACTCTTCGCATCAAAGATCGGGAACTTCGACTTCCCACCCACGCGCACCACCGCCGTCTTGGCTCGGAGCTTGCTGCTGATGGCGTCGATGCTCTTAGACACGCGGAAACCCACCCATACGCGGGGTGGGGCTTGATGGTCGTGCTGCCGCCATAACTCGCGGTCTCAGCCCGTCACCCCACTGTTCGGTTAGGGGCCGGGCCGCGTACTGGCCGGAAGTCTAGCGGATGCAGCGAGACGATTGCCAGTCGCCGACCTTCACTCTCTGGGATGCTCTTTGCCTGATCCTCTCCTCCGCTAGCCGAGGATAGGGGCTGGACTCTGAGCTATCGCTGCGTCCGAAAGTCTAGCCGAAGCAACTGTGAACGGCTAGTTGCCCCGATTCCCGCGCCGCTCGGGGCCACACGACTAAAGGAGCATCACCCGCAGCAAGGAGCCAACTGGGGATACTCAGCGGCTTACGGCTAGGCGTCGATGTCGAGTTGATCCGCCAGTTGCTGAAGCGTCAGGATCTCGAACGGCACATCGGGATGCCCCTCATCCGGCTCAACAGTCACCTGCAGCA
>CAIXDS010000086.1 GCA_903918195.1 uncultured Acetobacteraceae bacterium
CCTGCTCGCAACCGCGCAGAAACAGGGCTGGAACCTCCTCGAGACCATCAACGCAAGCCCGACCGCTCTCCTCGCCAGCATCCGCGCCGCTTGAGCCCAACAGGAGAACCTGGGCAGTTACCACGGATCAGCAGGTGAGACTGTATATGGACCTCCGTCGAACCCTCCCGCGCGAGGCCGCCGCCGCCAAGGCGGGCCTCAGCGCCACCACCGGTGCTCGGCTTGATGCCGACCCCCGGTTGCCCTCGCAGAAGCAGACCACGCGGGGTCGCCGCCGACCGGACCCGCTAGCGGCGATCTGGGACAGCGAGATCGTCCCCATGCTGAAGGCGGTGCCCGGTTTACGCCCGATCAGCATCGTGGCCGAGATGCAGCGCCGCCATCGCGACCTGCCGGCCGGGACGCGCCGCACCCTGGAGCGGCGGGTTCGAACCTGGCAGGCACTGCATGGACCCGAGCGCGACGTCATCTTCCGCCAGGACCATCCGCCGGGAAAGCAGGGGCTGTCGGACTTCACCGACACCACCCCGCTCGGCGTCACCATCGCGGGCGTGCCGCTGGCGCATCGGCTCTATCACTTCCGGCTGGCGTTCTCCGGCTGGCAGCACGCCGAGGTGGTGCTCGGCGGCGAGAGCTTCGTCGCCCTGGCCGAGGGATTGCAGAATGCGCTGTGGGCGCTTGGCGGCGCGCCGCAGGAGCACCGCAGCGACAGCCTCTCGGCAGCGTTCCGTAATCTCGACCGTGATGCCGCCGAGGACCAGACCAGGCGCTACGAGGCCCTGTGCAGCCATTACCGGATGACGCCGACCCGTAATAATACTGGCGTTGTACACGAGAACGGCGCGATCGAGTCCAGTCACGGCCATCTCAAGACAGCTCTTGAGCAGGCTTTGTTGCTGCGTGGCAGCGCCGAGTTCGCTGACCTGCCGCTCTACCGCCGCTTCGTTGCTGGAGTCATCGGCCGCGCCAACGCCAACCGACGCCACGAACTGGAGATCGAGCGGCCGCTGCTAACCTCGCTGCCGCCGCGCCGCACCACCGACTTCGAGGAGGACCTGGTCACCGTCACCCGCAGCAGCGGCTTCCTGCTGCGCCGCGTCTTCTACACCGTGCCGTCGCGGCTGATCGGCCATCGGCTGCGCGTACGTATATATGATGACCGGATCGACTGCTTCCTCGGCGGCGAACCGGTGCTGACACTGCCGCGCGGTCGAGCGCCGCAAGGCCGCGCCATGCGGGGCCGCACCGTCCACGTGGTCGACTACCGGCATGTCATTCACGCCCTGCGCCGTAAGCCGCAGGCGCTGCTTAACCTGATCTATCGCGATCAGCTCTTCCCCCGCACCGCGTTCCGCAACACCTGGGACGCGCTGATCACCGCCGAGCCGCCCCGCGCCGCCTGCCGGACCATGGTCGGCCTGCTCGCGCTCGCCCATGAGCGCGGCTGCGAGGCGGAACTGGCGGCGGAGCTGGACGCGATCCTCGGCGCCGGCGCACTGCCGGACCTCAAAGCCCTGGAGACACAGTTCGCCCCGGTCAGATCCACCTCGCCGCACGTCACCGTCGCCCTGCCGTCGGCGGGAACCTACGACGCGTTGCTCGGCGATGATGCCGTGGAGGTCTCGGCATGAGCAAGATCACCGTCGACACCGCCCGGCTGCCGCTGCTGCTGAACGAGTTGCGGCTGCCCGCCATCAGCCGCCTATGGCAGGACATCGCCGCGCGGGCCGACAAAGAGGGCTGGCCGGCCGCGCGATTCCTCTCGGCGCTCGCCGAGTTGGAGGTCGCCGAGCGTGCGCGGCGCCGCATCGAGCGCCATCTCGCCGAGTCCCGGCTGCCGTCGGGCAAGACGCTCGACGGTTTCGACTTCAATGCCTTGCCGATGCTCAGCCGCGCCCACGTCATGGCGCTCGCCGCCGGCGACACCTGGCTGGCCAAGGGCGCCAATCTGCTGCTGTTCGGCCCGCCCGGCTGCGGCAAAAGCCACATCGCGGCCGCGCTCGGCCGGGCGCTGATCGAGAACGGCCGCCGCGTGCTGTTCATGCGCACCACCGATCTCGTCCAGCGCCTCCAGGCGGAGCGGCAGGCGCTGCAGCTGGCGGCGGCCATCGGCAAGCTCGACAGGTTTGATCTGCTGATACTTGACGATATTGCCTACGTCACTAAAGACCAGGCAGAGACCAGCGTATTATTCGAGCTGATCGCCGCTCGTTACGAACGCCGCTCGTTGATGATCACGGCAAACCAGCCATTCGGTGACTGGAACAAGGTGTTCCCCGATCCGGCAATGACCGTCGCCGCCATCGACCGCCTGGTCCACCACGCCACCATCTTCGAGATGAACGTCGAAAGCTACCGGCGGCGCACCGCCATCGCACGCAAGACCAAGACCGACCGGCAGTCCGGCGACGGTTCCGCCTGATCTCTCTGCGTCCCTGATTGTCGCTCCCCAGCGACAATCAGGATCGGGCCTCGTGCCCCTTGCCAGCGGCAATCAGACCCGACAATCATGCCTCCAAGCGGTGTCGCAGGTACCCATCCTGATTGTCGCCCGCCACCGTCCTGATTGCCGCGCTACAG
>CAIXDS010000087.1 GCA_903918195.1 uncultured Acetobacteraceae bacterium
ACCCGCATGGACGGCGACGCCCGCGGCGGCGCCGCGCTGTCGATGCGCGCCATCACCGGGGCGCCGATCAAGCTGGTCGGCCTGGGCGAAAAGATCGACGCCCTGGAGGAATTCCACCCCGAGCGCGTTGCCGGCCGCATCCTCGGCATGGGCGACGTGGTCGGCCTGGTGGAAAAGGCCGCCGAGACGATCGACCAGGAGGAAGCGGAAAAACTCGCCCGCAAGATGGCGAAGGGCCGCTTCGACCTTGAGGACTACGCGAAGCAGATCAAGCAGATCAACAAGATGGGCAGCCTGTCCTCGATTGTCGGCATGTTGCCCGGCGCCGGCAAGATCAAGGCGCAGTTGGAAGCGGCGGGGCAGAGCGACCTCGAAAAGACGGTGTTCAAGCGCCACGCCGCCATCATCGGCTCGATGACGCCGAAAGAGCGCCGCACCCCCGACATCATCAAGGCCAGCCGCAAGAAGCGCATCGCCGCCGGCTCGGGCACCTCCGTGCAGGAGGTCAACCGGCTGCTCAAGCAGTTCGATGAGATGTCGAACATGATGAAGCGCATGAACAAGATGGGGCAGAAGGGACTGATGCGTCAGGGCCTGTCTGCGCTGATGCCTGGCAACCGCCGGCAGTACTGATTTATTGCATTTCCTGACCCGAACCACGGAGACCTGATTTCCCATGGGCCTGAAGATCCGACTTGCCCGCGCCGGCGCCAAGAAGCGGCCGTACTATCACATCGTGATAGCCGACAGCCGTTCGCCGCGCGACGGCCGCTTCATCGAGAAGGTGGGTAGCTACAACCCGATGCTGCCGGCCGAGCACGCCGACCGCGTGCGCCTGCAGAACGAGCGCATCACCCACTGGCTCAGCGAGGGCGCGCTGGCGACCGACCGCGTCGCCCGCTTCCTGGGCCATGCCGGCCTGGCGCCGATGCCGGTGTTTGTTGAGCAGCCGAAGCAGTCGCTGCCGAAGAAGAAGGCGCAGGAACGCGCCAAGGCCGCGGGCTGACCGGGGCTTAGGTGCCGGAACGTCGCATCCTGATGGGCGTGGTGGGCAGGCCGCATGGCGTGCGGGGGCTGGTGCGCGTGCACAGCTACACCGCCGACCCCGCGGACCTGCCGGCATACGGCCCGTTCCAGGATGAGGGCGGCCGGCAGTTTTCCCTCCGCTGGCGCGGCGAAGGTGTCGCCGAACTGGCGGAGATCGTCGATGGGCGCAAGGTGCCGGTCACCGACCGCACCCAGGCGGACAAATTCGTCAATCTCCGCCTCTACGCGAGCCGCGAGCGCCTGCCGCCGGCCGATGGGGACGAATTCTACCTCGTCGATCTGGTGGGGTTGCAGGTCGTCGATCCGGACGGCAAGCCGCTCGGGCGCGTCGATGCCGTGCATGATTACGGCGCCGGGGCCAGCCTGGAGATCGGTGCTCTCCTCGTGCCGTTCACCCGCGCCTGCGTGCCGGTGGTCGATGTCGCCGGCGGGCGGATCACGGTGGTACTGCCCGAGGAGATCGTGGTGCCGGGCCAGGCGGACGACGCGGCATGACCACTCCCTGGCGCGCCAGCGTGCTGACGCTGTTCCCCGACGCGTTTCCCGGGCCGCTGGGCCAGTCGCTGGCCGGCCGGGCGCTGGAGCGGCGGATCTGGTCGCTGCAGGCGCACGACATCCGCGCCCACGCGACCGACCGTCACCGCAGCGTGGACGACACACCGTTCGGCGGCGGCGCCGGAATGGTGATGCGCCCCGACGTGCTGGATGCGGCGCTGCAAGCGGTCGCGGACGGACGGCCCGCCATCTACCTCACCCCGCGCGGCGCCCCGCTTACCCAGGTCCGGGTGCGCGATCTGGCGGAGGGCGCCGGCGTGGTGCTGCTGTGCGGCCGCTACGAGGGCGTCGATCAGCGGGTTATCGAGGCGCGCGGGCTCGAAGAAATCAACATCGGCGACTACGTGCTCTCGGGCGGCGAACTACCCGCCATGGTGCTGCTGGATGCCTGCGTGCGCCTGCTGCCCGGCGTGATGGGGGCGGCCGAAAGCGCCGACGAGGAGAGTTTTTCCGCCGGGCTGCTGGAATATCCGCACTACACCCGCCCGGCCGAGTGGCAGGGGCGGCGTGTGCCGGATGTGCTGCTGTCCGGCCACCACGCCGCCATCGCCGCCTGGCGGCGGCAGGAATCCGAACGCATCACCCGCGAACGCCGGCCCGATCTGTGGGCCGCGTATCGATCAGCCCATGCGGGCGGGCCGGTTGCCACCATGCCCGGCGCGCCGTAGAAAAATACGAAAGGACAAGCCATGAACATCATCCAGCAGTTCGAGGCGGAAGAGGTCGCCCGCCTCAGCGCCATCCGCCCGATTCCCGAATTCCGCCCCGGCGATTCGCTGCGCGTGTCGGTGAAGGTGGTCGAGGGCGAGCGCACCCGCACCCAGGCTTTCGAGGGCGTCTGCATCGCCCGTTCGAACAAGGGGCTGCACTCCAACTTCACCGTGCGCAAGATCAGCTACGGCGAGGGCGTGGAGCGCGTGTTCGCGCTGTATTCGCCGGTGATCGCCGAAATCCAGGTGGTGCGCCGCGGCGATGTGCGGCGGGCGAAGCTGTATTACCTGCGCGGCCGCCGCGGCAAGTCGGCGCGCATCGCCGAGCGCGCCCGCGAGGTGCCGAGCACCGCGGCCGCCGTCCCCGCGACGGAGCAGGCACAGGCCGAATAGCGGCGGTTTGTGCCGGAGGAGGGAACGTCCATGGCCCAGAACAAGCCCCGCACCCTGTTCGACAAGGTGTGGGACAGCCACGTCGTCGAGCGTCTGCCCGATGGCACCTGCGTGCTGTACATCGATCGTCACCTCGTGCACGAGGTGACCAGCCCGCAGGCCTTCGAGGGGCTGCGGGCCGCCGGGCGCGGCGTGCGCCGGCCCGATGCGACGCTCGCGGTGGTGGACCACAACATCCCGACCTCCGACCGCAGCCAGGGCATCGCGGAGGAAGAAAGCCGCATCCAGGTGGAAACCCTGGAGCGGAATGTGGCCGCCTTCGGCGTGCCCTACATTCCGGTGCTGGATGCGCGGCAGGGCATCGTGCACATCGTCGGTCCTGAGCAGGGCGCCTCGCTGCCCGGCATGACCATCGTCTGCGGCGATTCACATACCTCCACGCATGGGGCGCTGGGCGCGCTGGCCTTCGGCATCGGCACTTCCGAGGTCGAGCACGTGCTGGCGACGCAGACGCTGCTGCAGAAGCCGGCGAAGAACATGTCGGTGCGGGTGGACGGCACGCTGCCGCCGGGCTGCACGGCGAAGGACATCGTGCTGGCCATCATCGGCCGGATCGGCACCGCCGGCGGCAACGGCCATGTGATCGAGTTCGGCGGCGAGGCGATCCGCGCGCTCGACATGGCCGGGCGCATGACGGTGTGCAACATGTCGATCGAGGCGGGCGCGCGGGCCGGCCTGATCGCGCCTGATGAAACAACGTTCGACTATGTGCGCGGCCGGCCGTTCGCGCCGCAGGGCGAGGCGTTCGACCGGGCCGTCGCCTATTGGCGCACCCTGCCGTCCGACCCCGGCGCCATCTACGACACGACCGTCACCCTGAATGCCGCCGACATTGCGCCGATGGTGACCTGGGGCACCAGTCCCGAGGCGGTGCTGCCGATCACCGGCACGGTTCCCAACCCGGACGACGAGCCTGACGCGGCCAAGCGCGCGCAGATCGCCCGCATGGTCGAGTACATGGGCCTGACGCCGGGGCAGAAACTGTCCGAACTGGCGGTGGACGTGGTGTTCGTCGGCTCCTGCACGAACGGCCGCATCGAGGATATCCGGGCGGTCGCACAATTGGTGCAGGGCCGCCGCGTGGCCCCGGGCGTGCGCGCCATGGTCGTGCCGGGCTCGGGCCTGGTGAAGCTGCAGGCCGAGCAGGAGGGGCTGGACCGCATCCTGCGTGAGGCCGGCTTCGAGTGGCGCGAGGCGGGCTGCTCGATGTGCCTGGGCATGAACCCGGACAAGCTGACGCCGGGGCAGCGCTGCGCCAGCACGTCCAACCGCAATTTCGAGGGCCGTCAGGGTCCGGGCGGGCGGACGCATCTGCTGTCGCCGGCGATGGCCGCCGCCGCCGCGGTGACCGGCCACCTCACTGATGTGCGGGAGTTGGTGTGATGGACGCCTTTACGACCCTCACCGCCATCGCGGCGCCCTTGCCGATGGCGAACGTGGATACCGACAAGATCATTCCGGCGCGGTTCCTCAAGACCATCAAGCGCACCGGACTCGGCGTGAACCTGTTCGACACGCTGCGCTACGACGCGGACGGCAGCGAACGGCCGGATTTCGTGCTCAACCAGGAACCGTATCGCCGGGCGCAGATTCTCATTGCGCACGAGAATTTCGGCTGTGGGTCCTCGCGCGAGCATGCCCCCTGGGCGCTGCTGGATTTCGGCATCCGTTGCGTCATTGCGCCGGACTTCGCCGATATTTTTCACAACAACACGTTCAAGAACGGCATCCTGCCGATCCGCCTGCCGCGCGAGGTCTGCGACCTGCTGATGCAGGATGCGCGCCTGGGCGAGAACGCGCGGCTGACCATCGACCTTGAGGCACAGGTCATCGTGCGCCCGAACGGGGAATCAATCCGCTTCGAGATCGACCCGTTCCGCAAGCACCTGCTGCTGAACGGGCTGGACGATATCGGCCAGACGCTGCAGCACGCGCCTGCCATCGACAGCTATGAGGCACGGCAGCGCCAGGAGAAATCCTGGCAACCCGGCATCACGATCTAAGGCTTCCTCTCCCTCAAGGGGAGGGGAAGCTTCCTGCCGACCCCCGAAGGACTCCGAAACATGCCCGCCAACAAGAAGCTTCTGATCCTCCCGGGCGACGGCATCGGCCCCGAGGTCATGCACGAGGTCCGCCGCGTGATTGCCTGGATGGACCGCCGCCGCGCGGTTGCATTCGACCTCGCCGAGGATCTGGTTGGCGGCGCCTCCATTGACGCCACCGGCACCGCGATTACCGACACCGCGCTGCAGCGCGCGTGGGACGCGGATGCTGTGCTGTTCGGCGCGGTTGGCGGCCCGCAATGGGACACGCTGGGGTTCGACACGCGGCCCGAAATCGCCATCCTGCGGCTGCGCAGCGAGCTCGGCCTGTTCGCCAATCTTCGCCCCGCCATCGTCTATGACCCGCTGGTCGATGCCAGCACGCTGAAGCCCGACGTGATCCGCGGCCTCGACCTGATGATCGTGCGCGAGAGCACCGGCGGCATCTATTTCGGCACCCCGCGCGGGGTGGAAACCCTGCCGGACGGCAGCAAGCGCGGCATCAACACCGAGGTCTACACCACGCGGGAAATCGAGCGTGTTGCCCGCGTGGCGTTCGACCTCGCGCGGAAGCGGCAGAACCGGGTCTGCTCGGTGGAAAAAGCCAATGTGATGGAAACCGGCCTGCTGTGGCGGCAGACCGTGCAGGCGCTGCGCGAGGCCGAATATCCGGATGTCACCCTGAGCCATATGTATGCCGATAACTGCGCCATGCAGCTGGTGCGCAACCCGCGCCAGTTCGATGTCATTGTCACCGGTAATTTGTTCGGCGACCTGCTGTCGGACCTCGCCTCCATGCTGACCGGTTCGCTCGGCATGCTGCCCTCGGCGACGCTGGGGGCGCCGGACGCGACCGGGCGGCGGCATGCGCTGTACGAGCCCATCCATGGCAGCGCGCCGGATATCGCCGGCAAGGGGGTCGCCAACCCGCTGGCGCAGATTCTCAGCTTCGCCATGCTGCTGCGCTACTCCTTCGGGCTGGAGGAGGATGCGGCGCTGATCGAGCGCGCCTGCGTGAACGTGCTGGCGAACGGCCTGCGCACGGCGGACATCATGGCGCCCGGCTGCGCCCGCGTCGGCACCCAGGTGATGGGCGAGGCGGTGGTGCGCGAGCTGGACAAGCTGACGGCCTGACAGCCGCCGGCCCGCCTATCCGAGTGCATTTTGCCGGGGCAACGGCTAGGCTTGGCCATGTCCGACCACCCGCACGTCGCCACCATCGAGCGCGCCCTCGTTCTCCTGCTCATCGCCCTGCTGCTGGGCGGCGTGTTCGAGGTGCTGCGGCCATTCTTCACCGCCATTCTGTTCGGCGCCATCCTGGCCGTGGCTGCCTGGCCATTGCGCGACGTGCTCGTGCGCATCGGCCTGCCGCGCGGCGCTGCGGCCGTCGTGCTGCTGCTGCTCGCGCTCTGCCTGCTGGCGGTGCCGGCGCTGATCCTGGCCCCCGGACTGGCCAGCCAGGTGGCGCATGGCAGCGAACGCATTGCGGAGGTCCTCGCCACCCTGCCGCACACCCCGCCCGACTGGATCGCCGCCCTGCCGCTGGTCGGCGAGCAGATTGCCGAGCTGTGGAGCAATGCCGCCAGCGGCGAACTCGATCTGGTGGCGACGCTCGCGCCCTATTCCGAGTCGCTGCGCCACACCCTGGTCGCGGTCGCCGCCGGTCTGGCCGATAGCCTGCTGCAGCTGGTGCTGGCGCTGGCCGTCGCCACCATGTTCTGGGTGCACGGGCGTGAGCTGGCCGCCGAGTTGCGCGCCGTGCTGCGCCGCCTGGGCGGCGATGCCGCGGCCGGCGCGCTGGATACCGCCGGCGCCTCGCTGCGCGGCGTCGCCTATGGCGTGGTCGGCACCGCGGCGCTGCAGGCGACGTTGATGGGGACGGGGCTTGCCATCGCCGGCGTCGCCGGTGCGCCGACCTTCGGCTTCATCACGTTGCTGCTGTCGCTCAGCCAGATCGGCGCGCCGCTGATCTATGTGATTGGCCTCGGCTCGGCGTGGTGGCTGTTCCAGGGCGGGGCGGTGGGCTGGGCGCTCTTCATGGTCGGCTGGTGCGTTGTGGTCAGCGCCGCCGATCATGTCATCCGGCCCGTGCTCATCAGTTTCGGAGTGGCGATGCCGCTGACGCTCGTCATCCTTGGCGTGTTCGGCGGCTTCCTGTCGTTCGGATTCCTGGGGCTGTTCATCGGACCGAGCCTGCTGGCCGTGGCCTTCACGCTCCTGGCGGCCTGGCGCGGGCGTACCGCCTGACCGGCCCGCATTCGGATCGGCCCACATCCGCAAATCGCTGCAATGGAAATCACTGCATGGACCGGCAACGGGCGCGAGGTGTAGCCTGCGCCGCCCGCATGCGTAGTCAGGAGTGAAGTGACATGAGGGCCCCGACCCTTGGCGGCATCGACTGCGACGTGCATCCGGCGCCACCCGGCATGGCGGCGTTGCTGCCGTATCTGGACGATTACTGGCGCGAACAGGTCACGGTCCGCGGCATCGACGGGCTCGACCTGATGTGTTTCCCCTCCGGCGCGCCGGCGCATGGCCGCGCCGATTGGCGCCCCGCCGACGGCGGTAAGCCCGGCACCGATCTGGCCACACTGCGGACGCATGTGCTCGACGGCTTCGGCACGCAGACCGCCATCCTCAACTGCCTGTACGGCATTGAGGGGTTGGGCAATGAATTCCTGGCCGCCGCCCTGGCCCGGGCGCTGAACGACTGGATCGCCGCCGAATGGCTCGACCGCGAGAAGCGGCTGCGCGCTTCCATCATCATCCCCATTCAGAACCCCGAACTGGCGGTCGAGGAGATCGAGCGCCGGGCCGGCGATCCGCGTTTCGTGCAGGTGATGGTGCTGGCCATGGGCGACATGCCGCTCGGCAAGCGGCTGCTCTGGCCGATCTGGGCGGCGGCCGAGCGGCACGGCTTGCCGCTGGCCATCCATGCCGGCACCACCGCGCGCCATGCCACCACCAGCAATGGCTGGCCATCCTACCACCTGGAGGACTATGTCACCACGTCGCTGGCGTTCCAGGCGCAATTGCTGAGCCTGGTCAGCGAGGGCGTGTTCCACAAATACCCACGCCTGACCGTGGTGCTGCTGGAATCCGGCTTCACCTGGCTGCCCGCCTTCCTGTGGCGCGCCAACAAGACCTGGCGGGCGATGCGCGCCGAAGTGCCCTGGGTGGACCGCCCGCCCGCCGACATCATCCGCGCGCATGTACGCGTCACGCTACAGCCCGCCGACGCCCCGCCGGAGCCGCGTGATCTTGGCCATGTGCTCGACCAGCTCGGCGCCGACCAGATGCTGCTGTTCTCGACCGATTATCCGCACTGGCAGTTCGAGGGGCGCGACGCCTTCCCGCCGGGCTTCCCGGCGGCACTGCGCAAGCGTGTGCTGGTGGACAATGCACGCGCGACCTATCCGCGCCTGCAGGCCACCGTCGGCAAGGAAATGGCGCGCGACGAATCGGAGCGGACCCAGGCGGAGACGACGGCATGAGCCCCGATAACGGCCCGGCGGCTTCTGCCCCGCGCGAGAAGCGCGCCCGCGCCCGCCCGCGGGTGATCGATTGCGGCGTCCACCATGCGCTGCGCTCGCTGAAGGACCTGCACCCCTATTTGTCGAAGCGCTGGCGGGACCATCTGGACGCTTACGGCTTCCGCCAGCCCGCGCCCTTCCTCGGCGCCTCGCCCTGTCCCAAGGCAGCGGCGGGGTCCACGCAAGCCGGGGCCTGGCCGCCGGGGTCGGACCTCGCCCTGCTGCGCACCCAGTTGCTCGACCGCTATGATGTCGAGTACGGGCTGCTGCATCTGCCATTCCCGCAGGGCATGGACCAGCGCAACCAGGAACTCGGCGCCGCCCTCTGCCGCGCCCTGAACGAGTGGGTGGTGGAGCACTGGACCAGCCGCGACAAGCGCCTGAAGGCCGCCATCATGGTGCCCGGCGAGGACCCCGAGGCGGCGGCGGAGGAGATCGAGCGCTGGGCCGGCCATCCCGGTTTCGTCCAGGTCGGCATGGTCACCCACACCATCGAGCCGCTCGGCCGGCGCCGCTACTGGCCGGTTTACGACGCCGCCTCCCGCCATAACCTGCCCGTGGGCCTGCACAGCTCCGGCAGCAACGGCCACGCCGTCACCGCCACGGGCTGGCCCAGTTACGACGTGGAGGAGCAGCACGAGGTCGCGATCTCGCAGCAGGCCGTGGTGGTCAGTCTGGTCACCGAGGGGGTGTTCGCGCTGCATCCCTCGCTGCGCGTGGTGATGATCGGGGCGGGCTTCGCCTGGATGCCATCGTTGTGCTGGCGGCTCGACCATGCCTGGGCGCGCATGCGCGACGAGGTGCCGCATTTGACCAACCCGCCCTCGGAGACCATCCGCCAGCATTTCTGGTTCACCACCCAGCCCGCCGAGGAGCCTGAGCGGCCGGAGGATTTGCGCCGGGTGATCGACTGGGTAGGCTGGGACCGCATCCTGTTCGCCACCGGCTATCCGCACTGGGACATGGACGATCCCGAGCAGGTCTTTCCCATCCGCCTGTCCGAGGAGGAGCGGCGGGGGGTGTACAACGGCAATGCACGGGCGTTGTACGGGCTGCGCTGACGGGTTGGCGACCGATGGAGGCAGGCCAGGGGCCTTGACCGGTGCGCCCGTCTGATTGTCTGCTTGCCGGGGAGACCGGCAAACCGGCCCACGGGAGACGAAGGATGAGGGTGTGGGCCGCCATGGCCGTCGCGGCGATGGTGGTGTTTGCCGCCCCTGCATATGCCGCGCCGCGCGAGCAACTGGTGATCGGGGTTTCGCAGTTCCCCTCCACCCTGCATCCCGCCGTCAATCCCGAGGCGATCAAGAGCTACACGATGGGGTTCGGCCTGCGGCCGATCAGCGCCTTCGACAGCGACTGGAAGAACACCTGCCTGCAATGCACCGAACTGCCCAGCCTGGCGAACGGGCTGGCGCGGATGGAAGGGCACGGCATGGCGGTGACGGTCAAGCTCAGGTCCGGCCTCCTCTGGGGCGACGGCGTGCCGGTGACGGCGGGCGATCTCGCCTTCATGTGGAAGCTCGGCCACGATCCGGAATCGGGCTTCGCCGATCTGAGCTATTGGCTGCGGGTGGACAGCATCGAGGTGATCGACGACCTCACCGCGGTGATGCACCTGAACCAGCCCTGGACCCAGTTCGATCATCTGCCGGGGATGCTGCCCGAGCACCTGGAGGCGAAGGCGGCGGCGGCGGGGAAGCAGCCGGGCGACTACGCAAAGCAGAGCCTGTATGCCCGCGCGCCCACCACGCCAGGGCTGTACAACGGCCCGTACCGGATCACGCAGTACGACTCCGGCACGCAGGTGGTGCTGGAGCCGAACCCGTACTGGCACGGCACCGCGCCCGGCTTCCGCCGCATCGTCATCCGCGCCATCGAGAACACCGCGGCGCTGCAGGCCAATCTGCAATCGGGCGACGTGGACTTCGCGCCCGGCGACGCGCCGTCGCTGACGCTGGACCAGGTGCTGGCGCTGCGCCGCCAGCATCCCGATGCCTGGACCTATCTGTTCAAGCCGGCGCTCAGCTACGAGCATATCGACCTGAACCTGGACAACCCGATCCTGGCCGATATCCGGGTGCGCCGGGCGCTGCTGCTGGCGCTGGACCGGCGCACCCTGGCGGACCGGCTATTCGAAGGCATGCAGCCGGTGGCGGCAAGTTTTGTCACTCCGCTCGATCCGATGCATGACAATGCGGTGCCGGTGCAGCCATACGATCCCGTCCGCGCCCGCGCGCTGCTGGCCGAGGCGGGATGGCGGCCCGGACCAGACGGCATCTGCCGCAACGCGCGCGGCGAGCGGCTGAGCCTGGAGTTCGGTACCACCGCCGGCAACCGGGTGCGCGAGCTGGCGCAGCTTGTGATGAAGGACCAGTGGCGCGCGGTGGGCGTGGAGGCGCTGGTGAAGAACGATCCGGCGCGCACCTTCTTTGGCGAGACGGTCAAGCGGCGGCAATTCTCCGCCATGGCGATGTATGCCTGGTCCACCGGCATCAGCTATCCGCCGCGGCAGGTACTGGCCTCCGACCAGATTCCCACCGCTTCCAACAACTGGGGCGGGTCGAACTATATGGGCTTCCGCGACGCCGGCATGGATGCGGCGATCCTGACGGCGGAGACCGACCTCGATCCGGGCCACCAGCGTGCTGCCTGGGCGGCGATGCAGCGCATCTATGCCGAGCAACTGCCAGCGCTGCCGCTGTTCTTCCGCGCCGACGCCTATGTGCTGCCGAAATGGCTGAAGGGCGTGCGCCCGACCGGCCATAGCGATTATTCCAGCCTGTGGGCCGAGGACTGGCACGCGGAATGACGGCGCCGCTGCTGGAGGTCACGGATCTGGGCGTGTCGTTCCCGCACGCCGGCGGCCGGCATCGCGTGGTGGCCGGCATTTCCTATGCGCTCGCGCCCGGCCGCACCCTCGGCGTGGTGGGCGAAAGCGGCTGCGGCAAGAGCGTCACCGCGCTGGCGCTGGTCGGGCTGGTGCCGGCGCCCGGCCATGTCGAAGGTTCGATCCGTTTCGACGGGCGCGAGCTGGTGGGGCAGTCGCACGCCGCCTGGCGGGCGCTGCGCGGCGCGGATATCGCCATGGTGTTCCAGGAGCCGATGACGGCGCTGAACCCGGTGATGACGATCGGCCGGCAGATCGCCGAATCGCTGGTGCTGCACCGCGACGGTATGGGTTGGCGCGAGGGCGAGCGGGAGGCGGTGGGCCTGCTGGAAGCGGTCGGCATCAACGCGCCGCGCGACCGGGCGCGCGCCTATCCGCACCAGCTTTCCGGCGGCATGCGCCAGCGCGCGGTGATCGCCATGGCGCTGGCCTGCGGGCCGCGATTGCTGGTCGCCGACGAGCCGACCACGGCGCTCGACGTGACCATCCAGGCGCAGATTCTCGACCTGCTGCAGGATTTGCAGGATCGCACCGGCATGGCGATCCAGTTCATCAGCCACAACCTCGCCGTGGTGAGCGCGATCGCGCACGACATCATCGTGATGTACGCGGGTCGCATCGTTGAGCGGGCGCCGGTGGAGGCGTTGTTCGCGCACCCGCTGCATCCGTACACGCAAGGGCTGATTGCGACCCTGCCGGACCCGGACCATCGGGTCGCGCGGCTGCCGGTGATTCCGGGCAGCGTGCCGGACCTCGACACCGGCGGCGGTTGCCGTTTCGCCGATCGCTGCCCGCGCGCCGACGCCGCCTGCCGGATCGCCGAGCCGGCTTTGGTGGAGATGGCACCCGGCCATTTGGTGGCCTGCTTCAAGGCGGGCGCATGAGCGCCGCCGCCGAACTGGTGGCGCTGGACCGCATCAGCGTGCAGTTCGATCTCGGCGGCGGCGGCTTCCTCGGCGGCCGGCGGCGGGTGCTGCGCGCGGCCCAGGATGTGTCCTTCAGCATTGCCGAGGGTGAGACGCTGGGGCTGGTGGGTGAGAGCGGCAGCGGCAAGAGCACGCTGGGCAACGTGGTGGCGGGGCTGCAGCCGCCAAGCGCCGGCACCCTGCGGTTCCGCGGCCGCGCCATGGATGCGGCCACCTGGCGGGAGGCACGGCGTTCCATCCAGATTGTGTTCCAGGACCCGTTCGGCGCGCTCGATCCGCGCATGCCGGTGTCCGACATCATTGCCGAGCCGCTGCGCATCCGGTGCATCGGCAGCACCGCCGGGCGGCGCGCGCGGGCGGCGGAGCTGGTGGAGCAGGTGGGGCTGCCGCGCGATGCGCTGAACCGCTACCCGCATGAATTTTCCGGCGGCCAGCGCCAGCGCATCGCCATTGCCCGCGCGCTCGCACCGGCGCCGGCGCTGATCGTGGCCGACGAGCCGCTCTCGGCGCTGGATGTGTCGATCCAGAGCCAGATCCTGAACCTGATGAAGGACCTGCAGGAGGCGCACGGGCTTGCCTTCCTGTTCATCACCCATGACCTGGCGGTGGTGAACCATCTGGTCGATCGGGTGGCGGTGCTGTACCTGGGCCGGCTGGTGGAACTGGCGCCCCGCGCAGAATTATTCGCGCGGCCGTCGCATCCCTATACGCAGGCGTTGCTGGCGAGCGTGCCGCGCATCGGCGTGCGAAGGCACCGGCGACCCGCCATCAGCGGCGAAATGCCGAGTCCGCTGGCGCCGCCGCCGGGCTGCGTGTTCCATCCGCGCTGCCCGAAAGCGCAGGATGCGTGCCGGCACGATGTGCCGGCGCTGGCGCCGGCACCGGGCCGGCCGGCACAGCTTGCCGCCTGCCATTTCAAGGATTGAGGGGCATGGCGCGCTTTATTCTCCGGCGCATCCTGCAGGCCGCCTTCGTACTGCTGGTGATGTCGTTCGTCATCTACAGCCTGATCGGGCTTATGCCCGGCGATCCGATCGACATCATGATCGCCAGCAACCCCGGCGCCACGCCCGAGCTGGCGGCGGCGCTGCGCAAAATCTACGGCCTCGATCAGCCGCTGCTGTCCCGCTACGGCCACTGGCTGTGGGCCGCGGTGCAGGGCGATTTCGGCTATTCGCGCCTGCACTCGGCACCGGTGCTGGCGGTGCTGGCGCCGGCGCTGTGGCAGACCTGCAAGCTGATGCTCATCAGCTTCACCGCCGCCGTTCTGCTGGCATTCGCGCTCGGCATTGTGGCGGCGTTGCGCCCGGGCGGGCCGGTCGATGCGCTGATCAGCCTGTTCGCCTTCGCCGGCATTTCGGTGCCGGTGTTCTGGCTGGCGCTGATGATGATCCTGGTATTCGCCGTGGACCTGCACTGGTTCCCGGCCAGCGGCATCGCAACGGTGGGCGACGGCAGCATCAGGGATTATGCGCGCCACATGGTCATGCCGGTGATCACGCTGGCGCTGGCGCAGACCGGCGGATTCACGCGATTTGTCCGCGCCAGCATGATCGAGAGTCTGCGTTCGGACCATGTGCGCACCGCCCGCGCCAAGGGGGCCGGGGAGGGCAGGGTGGTGCTGGTGCACGCGTTCCGCACCGCGCTGATCCCTGTTGTGACGGTGATGGCGCTGAACTTCGGCTCGCTGTTCGGCGGCGCGCTGCTGACCGAAACGATGTTCGCCCAGCCCGGCATGGGCAAGATGATTTACGATTCGATCCTCGGCAACGATTACAATCTGGCGTTGACCGGGTTGCTGTTTGCCACGCTGGTCACTCTGCTGAGCAATTTGCTGGCCGATATCGCCTATGGCTGGCTCGATCCGCGGATCACCCTGGCATGAGCGCCGCCGTGCTGCCGCGCACCGATGCCGCGCTGAGCGTCTGGCGGCTGCGCTGGCGACGGTTCCGCCGGCACCGGACCGGCATGGCGGCGCTGGCGGTGCTGGCGCTGCTGGGGATTTTTGCCCTGGCGGCCTATCCGATGCAGTGGTTCGGCGGCTTCGATCCCGACGCCACCGATTTGTTGGCGCGCTTCGATCCGCCCTCGGCCGCGCATTGGCTGGGCACCGACGAAGCCGGCCGCGACGAACTGGTGCGGCTGATGGTGGGCGGGCAGATTTCGCTTCTCGTCGGCCTGCTGGCAACCGTGTTCGGCGGCACGCTGGGGCTGCTGATCGGCATTCCGGCGGGGTATTTCGGCGGCCGGGTGGATGCGGTGCTGATGCGCTTCACCGACGGCATGATGAGCCTGCCGCTGCTGCCGCTGCTGATCGTGCTGGGCGCGGTGGATTTGACCAAGCTCGGCTTTTCGCCGGAATTCGCCCGCTCCGGTGCGGCCGGGTTCTGGCGCATCGTGGTCATCATCGCCATCGTCGATTGGACCTCGATTGCGCGCATCGTGCGGGCCGCGACGCTGGCCGTGAAGGAGCGCGACTATGTGCGGGCGGCGCGGGCGAGCGGCGCGGGGGCGGCCGATGTGATGCTGTCGCACGTGCTGGCGAACGTGGCGACACCGATCATCGTGTCGTTCACGCTGACGGTGGGGCGGGTGATTTTGTTTGAATCCGTGCTGAGCTTCCTCGGCTTCGGCGTGGTGCCGCCGACGCCGTCCTGGGGCAACATGCTGAACAACGCGCAGGAACTGGTGACCACGGCGCCGGCACTGGCGGTGTATCCGGGGCTGCTGATTTTCTTCACCGTTATTGCGGCCAATTTCCTGGGCGATGGGCTGCAGCACGCGTTTGATCCGCGCTCGGAGCGGTGAGGGACGGTGTCCACCGTCGCGCAGGACCGCACGCCGCGGTGGCCGGCTTTGTGCTTGGCGCGGACCCGGCCGATCGTCTAACATTCCTGCCTGTAATCGAGCCGTCGTTGACGTGGTCGGCGGCGGCGCGTTTGAAGCTTGCCCATCAGCGACGAGGAGCGCTCCGTGACCCTCTCGCCCGAACCACCCCCCTCACGCCGCAAACGGCTGATCTGGGCCGCCTTTTTGCTGGCCGTCGGCGGCGTCGGTGGCATCCTGTTCTGGGGTGGCTTCAATACCGCCCTGGAATACACCAACCGGCTGGAGTTCTGCGTCTCCTGTCACGAGATGCAGGCGACGTCGTTCGCCGAGTACAGCACGACCGCCCATTACCGGAACGCCTCCGGCGTGCGCGCGATCTGCACCGATTGCCACGTACCGCACGAATGGCTGGCGATGGTCATCCGCAAGATACAGGCCACCAGCGACCTCTACCATCACGTCCTGGGCACGATCGACACGCCGGAGAAATACGAGGCGCAACGTCTGGCGATGGCCAGGCGGGTTTGGGCGCAGATGGAGGCCAACAATTCGCAGGAATGCCGCAACTGTCATTCCTGGCAGGCCATGGACGTGCACAAACAGCGCCCGGCCTCCGCCGAGGCGATGCGCCAGGCCGCCGTGGCGGGCGAGTCCTGCATCTCGTGCCACAAGGGCGTCGCCCATAAGCTGCCGGATATGGAGTAGACTACTGGCTCCGGCCGGAAAGCTAGCTGGTCGGCTCGTTCAGCTTGCGCGAAATACGCTCGAATTCCTGGCGTAGCGTGTCGTTGTCCAGCGGCAGCGTGCCGGGCGGCATCAGATTGATGACCGCGCCGAAATCGCGGTTGGCGGCATTCATCATGTCGAGCACCTCGACCGTGTTCTCCATGGTGCTCGCCGTGTTGGCGGCCAGATCGAGCAGCGCCTGGGTGTGGTTGATGGCGACATCGAGCTGCTCGCCCTGCTGCGACAGATACTGTCGATAGACCGGCAGGATCTCCGCGGTTCCCTTCAGCGCCTGCAGGTTGGCCGCATAGCCTTGCTGCTCGGGGGCAGGCGCCTGCTTCATGCTTTCCTGCGCTTTCCGCTGCAGGCCCAGGTTTTCCTTCTGGATTGCTTCCAGCCGCGGCAGGTAGCGGTCCTTGATACGGTCGCGCACATCCGCCTGCAGCGTTTCCACCATTTCGCACAGCACCACGTTCAGGCCGTAATAGCGCTTGAGCAGGTCGGGATTGCTGCGGTTCTGTGCCACCGTGTCGCGCAGTTGCGCCACGAAATGGGCGACGTTGGCCTGCATGCCCAGCAGCGCCACCAGGTCGTCGCCGTTAGGCGCGATGGCGATCAGCTCCGCCTGGTCCGGCGTCATCTGCATGCCGAGATCGGTGAGCCGCTTGGCGAAATCCTGGCTGGCATGGGCGAGGTCGGCGGCGGCCTTGGCCTGCTGCTCCTGCAGGTCCTTGGCATCCTGACCCGCCAGCAGCCGGTCGGCGATGGCGGGGCCGAGGTCGCGCAGGTGGCCGCGCGCGTCCTGCATGTCACGCAGCGCTCCCATCGCCTCGCTGCCGGCCATCATGGAGGCGGCCTTGCGCAGCAGGTCGTGCATATGCGCGGCGGTGGAGGCGGCGGGCTCCAGGGCTTGCCGCGTCTCGGCGATCCGGCTGAGTTCCGAAATCACCGCCGCCCGGTCCGGCGCCGCTGGCCGGGCCTGCTCGGCGATCTTCTGGTCGGCCCCCCATGCCAGGTGTTCGGCCGTCGAGCGATAGGCCGATCCAATCCCCCCGATGATCGCGCCGCCGCACGCAAAGACAATGATCAGGACGACCAGGGAAGCCACGCCAATGACAAGATACCGTTTCATCCTTGGCCTCTGTCTGCTGCGGCGGAGAAGGCTGTCATCATGTCATGGTGAGGCTGGGGAAGGAAGTCGGGGGGCTTTGGGGCCGGGGGATACCCTCGCGTTTGCGTCCCTTCCGTCAGAACCCGGGCAGCGCCGGGTCGACGGTGGCGGCCACCGCGACACCTTCGACCTCGACCAGCCAGTCCGGGCGGCACACCGACGCCTGCACCACCAGCGTGGGCAGGCCGGCGCAGCGCTCGTGCAGGCAGTCGCGCACCCGGTCGAAATCGGTGGAATCACGCAGATAGACGGTCAGATACATCATGTCGGCGAGCCCGGCGCCGCCGGACCGCAGAAGCCCCTCGACGTTCTCGAGCGCGCGGTTGAGTTGGCGCAACACATCGCCGGGATGGATGACCTGGCCAAGATTGTCGATGCTGGCCGTGCCGGAAATGAAGTGATGGGCGCGGTCGGCGTAGCCGATGCGGGTGCCGCGCTCGAAGGTCACGTCGTAGTCATCGGTGGGGCACAGCAGGTCGAAATCGTTGAGGTAGCCGACCTGCTCCGGCACCAGGCCGAGCACGGAATAGGCGTCCATCCCCACCACTTCGTAGCGGTGACCGCAGGCGCCCTCGATCGCCGTGCTGGCGATGTAGTGGGTGTCGCGGGTCAGGCCGTGCTCGGTGAACAGGCGGGTGCGGCTGTCCACCAGGTCCTGGTAGAACACATCCACGCCTTTGACATACAGCCAGGTTCGCACGCAGTCGGCTTCCAGCGTGCCGCCCTGTTCGGCCAGGGTGCCCACAAGCTGCTGGAACACGGAGGTCGTCTCGTCGAAGCTGGAGACACCATGATCCCTGCGGCCACTGAGCAGCCCGGTGCTCCAGAGGTGCCGGAGTCCGGCTTTCTGCACGACCATGTGCTGCGGCGACAGGCGGCGCTTGCTGATGCCGGCATCGCCGTCCAGGTGGTACGCCAGCAGCGCGATCTTGCGCCCCGGCAAGGGCGGCTGCTGGACCAGCGAGACCGCGACCGGGCCGGAAGCCGGGTCATCGACCAGGGTGCTGGCGCGAACCAGCGCTTCCTGGTTCAGGATGTCGCTGACCAGGATGCGGCGGAAGATCGCCGTCTCCGGTGACAGGCCGCTGGCCCGCACGGCCTCCGCGTAGGTCCGGGTGACGCTGTCGAGCTGGGCGGCGAAGTCCCCATCGCCGGACGGCTCGACAGTGATGAAGTGCTCGGACCCGCCAGTGCGGCCGGCAAACCGCTTGACGGTGATCGCGGACCCAGGGTCGGCGCACATGGACACTTCCGTCTCCTGGCTGTGGATAACACGCAACGAAGGACTCGCGGCCATCACCGCAAGCGAATCTATCGAGGCACCAAGCGGTGCGGACGATTCGGCGCCTTCTTCTAGTCAATGACGAATAGGACGACAACGTCCTGGCCGCCGCCATCTGGCCGCACCCACCCGACTGTGGCATTGGGCTTGCCGTCTCCGGGGAGCGAGCATCATGCAGATCGGCCGCCGCGCGGCGCTCGCGCTTCCCGCCAGTGCGGTCCTGGCCGGGCGTCCCCGCCGCGCCGGTGCCGGCGAGACGGTCCGCCTCGGCCTGCTGCACACGCTCTCGCCGGCCCCGTTCTACCTCGCCCAGGAGCACGGGTTGTGGACCGGCGAGGGCATCGGGGTGGAATTCCGCTTCTTCGAGGCCGCCCTGCCGATCGCCGCCGCTGCCGTCGCCGGCGATATCGATGTGGGTGTCACCGCCCTCACCGGCGGATTTTTCTCGCTTGCCGGCAAGGGCGCGCTGCAGGTGATCGGCGGCGGCCTGCACGAGCAGAAAGGGGTTGAACTGACTGCTTTCCTGGTTTCGCGGCAGGCGCACGCGGCCGGTCTCACTGATATTTCGAAGATGCCGGGCCACAGTTTCGGCCTCACCCAGTACGGCAGCTCGTTTCACTATATGATGGGCTGGCTCGCCCAGGCGCGTGGCTTCGATATCAGATCGGTCACGCTGCGGCCGCTGCAGACCACCGGCAACATGGCCGCCGCGGTGCGCAGCGGTCAGGTGGATGCCAGCATGGCCATCGCCTCCGTGGCACGCCCGCTGATCGCGTCGGGCGAGGTGAAGCGGCTGGGCTGGGTGGGCGACGAGGTGCCGTACCAGATCACCGCCCTGTTCACCACCCGCGCCATGATCGCCGGCCGGGCCGATGCGCTGCGCCGGTTCTGCCGCGGCTATCAGGCGGGTGTTGCCGAATACCGCGAGGCGTTTTTTCACCCCGGTTCTGTGGGCGGGCGTGCCACCGAGTCCGCCATCGCTGCGATCGAAAAATATGTGTTCACCAGCGACCCGGATGCCGCCGCGAAGATCAGGGAGGGCGTGGGCTGGTATGACGAGGGCGCGGCACTCGATACCGCCGATGTGCGCGCGCAGCTCGCCTGGTTCACCGCGCAGAACATGGTGAAGGGACCGATCGACGCCGCCGCGATCATCGACACCGCGTTCCTGCCGACGCGATGACGGCATCCGCCATCCGCCTCACGGCGCGCGGCATCGGGCACGCCTATCGCGATCTGGTGGTGCTGGAGGGGATCGACCTCGACGCCGCCCCGGGCGAGGTGACGGTGCTGGTCGGGCCGTCGGGCTGCGGCAAATCCACCCTGCTCGGCATTCTCGGCGGGTTGCTCGCACCCACGCAAGGCGAGGTGCGGCTGGATGGGGAGCTGGCCCCGGACTGCCTGAACTCCGTCACCACCGTTTTTCAGGATGCCTCCCTGCTGCCCTGGCGCAGTGTCGCGAAGAATGTCTCGCTGGTGCTGGAGGACAGTCCCCTGCCGCGCGCCGAACGCGCCGCGCGGGTGGCGGAGGTGCTGGCGCAGACCGGTCTGGCCGATTTTGCCGGCGCGTGGCCCCGCCAGCTTTCCGGCGGCATGCGCCAGCGCCTCGGCATCGCGCGGGCACTGGCGGTGCGCCCGGCGGTGCTGCTGATGGACGAACCGCTGTCGGCGCTGGATGCGCAGTCCCGTGCGCTGCTGCTGGATGATTTTGCCGCCCTGATCGCCGGCGCCGGCGTCACCTGCGTCTATGTCACCCATCATCTGGCCGAGGCGGTGCGGCTGGGACATACCATCGTGGTGCTGTCCCGCCGGCCCGGGCGCATCCGCGCCGTGCTGCGCATCGACCGGCCCATCGAGGGGCGACACGCCGAGGAGCCCGCTCTCGTGGCCATGCAGGCAAGGCTATGGGCGCTGATCCGCGACGATGCCGCCCGTGCCGAGCGGGAGATCGCGGATGTCTAGGCTGGACGGTCCGGTTGCCTTCCGCGCCCGCGGTTTTGCCGCGCGCGACATTCCGGCGGCGTCGGTCGCCACGCTGGTGGGGCTGGTGCTGCTCTGGCAGGCGGCGGCGTCGCTGGGATGGATGTCCACCACCTTTCTCTCCGACCCGGCCGCCATCGGCCGGGGGCTGTGGCAATTGGCGCGCAGCGGCGAACTATGGGCGAATCTCTCCGTCTCGCTGCAGCGGCTGGCGATCGGCTGGACGGTGGGCACGATGGCGGGACTGGCGGTGGGGCTGGCGATCGGGCTGTTTACCGTGGCGCGCTCGCCCGGCATGGCGGTGGTTGCGGCGCTTTTCCCCATCCCCAAGATCGCCCTGGTGCCGCTGTTCATCATCTGGTTCGGCATCGGCGAGGGTTCGAAACTGGTCACGCTCGGCTTCGGCGTGTTCTTCCCCACCATCATCAATACGGTGGCCGGTATCGATGGTGTGCCGCGGGCCCTGATCCGCATGGGGCAGGCGTTCAACCTGCCCTGGCGCTCGATCGTGCTGAAGATCGTGCTGCCCGGCGCGTTGCCGTCTATCCTGGCGGGATTCCGCATCACCACCTCCACCGCCATCATTCTCCTCGTGGCGGCGGAGATGATCGGCGCCGAGAAGGGCATCGGCGCTTTTGTCCTGCAGGCCGGGAATCTCTACGATATCGACAATCTGCTCGCTGGCCTGGTGGTGCTGTCGCTGCTGGGGCTGGCGGTGTCCTGGGGGTTGGGCCGGCTGGAGCGGGCCTTGCTGGCTTGGCGTTAGGGAGGGGGACAATGGGGGAGATTCGCATCGAAACACTGCAGGGCAGGGCGCTGCTGCCGCTGCTGCCCGCGCTTGCCCGCCTGCGCATCGCCGTGTTCCGAGACTTTCCCTATTTGTATGAGGGTGATGCCACCTACGAGGCCGGCTATCTTCGCCGCTACGCCGAAAGCCCGTGCGCGGCGGTGATCGTGGCCTTCGACGGCGCCGAGGCGGTCGGTGCGGCCACCTGCCTGCCTCTGGAAGACGAGACCGCCACCGTTACCGCGCCGTTCCGCGCTCGCGGCTGGGACCCGGCGCGCTTCTTCTATTTTGGCGAATCGGTATTGCTGCGTCCCTGGCGCGGGCGCGGCATCGGGGTGGCGTTCTTCGCCGCCCGCGAGGCGCATGCGCGCGCCGTTGCATCCGTCGATTTCGCCACCTTCTGCGGCGTGCGGCGGCCGGACGATCATCCGGCGCGGCCGGCCGGCTGGGTCGCGCTCGATGCGTTCTGGCGCCGCCGCGGCTACGCGCCGCAGCCCGGGCTGGCTTGCACCATGTCCTGGCGCGAGATCGGCGATGCGGCGGAGACGCCGCACACGCTGGCGTTCTGGACCAAATCGCTGACCGGGGCCGCCTTGCCGTGACCATACTGCGCCTCGGCCTGCTGCAATACGGCGTCGGGCGGCTCGACAGTTTCGATGCGTTTGCCGGCAAGTTCGATCGGCTGGTGGCGGAGGGTGCGGCCGGCGCCGATCTGCTGGTTTTCCCCGAATATGCCTGCATGGAGGTAGCCGCCGCCCTCGGCGCGCCGCCCGACCCGCCGGCCGAGCGCGATGCCGTCTGCGCCCGCGCCGGCGACCTGCTGGCGGTGATGCGCGATGCCGCGCGGCGGCACGGCGTATGGCTGCTGGCGGGCTCGCTCCCCTGGCGCGAAGCGGGGGGCCGCGTGCGCAACCGCGCCCCGCTGATCGCGCCGGACGGGCGCCTGGCCTTCCAGGACAAATCCGTCATGACTCGCTTCGAGAGCGAGACCTGGGGCGTCGGTCCGGGCGACCCGCCGGCAGTGTTCGCCACCCCCTGGGGACGCCTCGGGGTGGCGATCTGCTACGATCTGGAGTTTCCGCCGCTGGTGCGCGCTCAGGTCGAGGCCGGGGCCTGGCTAGTGCTGGCGCCGAGCTGCACCGACACGCTGCACGGTTTCAACCGCGTGCGCCTTTCCGCCCGTGCCCGTGCGCTGGAGAACCAGTGCTTCGTAGCGGTGGCGCCGACCGTCGGCCTGGCGCCGCACCTCGCGACGCTGGACGAGAACCATGGGTTCGCCGGACTCTATGGCCCAGTGGACCGGGGTTTTCCCGCCGACGGGATACTGGCGGAAGGGGGGCTGGACGTGGCGCAATTTGTGTTTGCCACGCTCGACCCGGCGCGCCTCGATGCCGTGCGTGCCGACGGGGCGGTGCGCAACCATCGCGACTGGCCGGCCGCGCCGCCGCCCTGCCGCGTGTCAGAGGCGCTTGGATGAGAGGGGGCGGATGGGTGTCATCGTGGAGGACATACGGATGATTGGCATATCTGGCGCGCGCTGCGGCGCTGGTTGGTTGCTTGCAGTGGCGATTGTGCTGGCGGCGACGGAAGCCGCTGCCCAGACGCCCATGGGCGATGGCGCGAACCGCCGTCAGCAACACCGTGACCCATCGAACAGCCAGGCCAAAAAAGCGCCGCTGCCCGAGGTCAAGGTCACGCCGGACCCCTGGCCGCGGCTGGACCCGGGCGCCGTGTTCTGCAGCACCGCGGAGGATTTTCACCAGCATCTTGCCTTCGTGTCCGCCCGTCTGGACGGCAACAGGAACGGCTATGCCGAGTCCACCGGCTGCCGGGTGATCCGGGCGCCGACGCCGATTGCGGTGCTCGCGCGCGAAGCGCCGGGACGGACGCAGGTCCAGATCTCCGGCGCGGCGGGCGAGACCGGATGGACCGATGCGTTCCTGCCGGAAAAAGGCGGCAAGCCATGAGGCTTTTCCGCCCGCCGTCACGGATCAAGAATGTTCGCGATCACAGCGGAAACCAGCAAACCGATCAGCATTACAACAATAGACGCCATGAACCATTTCAGCGTTTTGTTGTACTCAACCACCAGGGCGTCTTTGACCTGAAGGGCGCGCCCTTAGGTCTCCCCTCATTTTCGAAAACATGAGCAAAATCCGCGGGTTGACTTTATTTGCCGAGTCGGCTTAATACATTGCTATCGTTGAAGAATCTGAAAATGAGGGGAGACCTAAGGGGCGCGCCATAACGTTATGATTTGTAGGACGGTTGCGCATACTATCATTCCTTCTGCGCAAGCGGAGGGAATCGTCCATTTTCCGGGGGCTTCCAGGCTCCAATATTTGATAAACAGGAGCGAGAAGCTGATGAAAATGGTAATTGCCGTGATGAGTCCTTGCCGGTAGCCGGTCGGCAGCTCATCGTCGGCCTGCTTTGTCTGCGCTTCTTCTTCTGGGTCCATCCGGCACCTCCTTCCGTCAGACTGGCATTCCGGTGGGTGGCGCCGCGCCGGGCCGGCGCAGCCGGAGGCACACCCAGGCAATCGCCGCGCCGGCGGCAAGCAGGCCCATCGAGAGCAGCGGTTGCAGCACGATGCGCGCCACCGCAATGGTGGCGAGCGTCACCAGGGCGGCCAACCCGGCCATCGCCAGGGTGGCGGTGACATCCACCACCGTCTCCAGCACCGGCACCACGCTGACCAGCACCGCGAGCGGCCGGGCCATCAGCACCAGCCCGCCCAGGCACAGCAGGAAGCCGGTAAGCCGCAATGTCCAGGCCAGGATGCGCGCGGATGACCGTTTGGCGCCGAGCATGGCGGCGGCACTTACCACGCCGTCCGCTGCCAGCGCGACGATGCGGCCGTCTGGCGTCGCGAAAGCGGCGAGTCGATCACCCTGCTGGCCGGCGCCCTGCTGGCCGGCGATGATGCTGGCGGTGCCGGCCAGGGTGGCGCGGAATGTCACCCGCAGATCGCCGATGGCGGGCTGCGCCGGGTCGCGCCCGCGATACGGGCCGGCCTCGCCGCGCTGCCAGCCGGGGGCCAGCGCGGCCCCCTCGGGCAGGCCGAGCGGGGCCGACGGCGTCAGCCGGTCCAGCACCGCCGCGTCCAGCCGGTAGGGGCCCAGCCGCACATCGGCCGCGTTGCTGGTGACGTCCGAGAGCGGCAAAGACGGGTTCACATGGCCGGCGCGGGCATGGAACGGGCCGGAATCGATCGCCCTGTCCGACCAGGCTTTCTGGTAATCGTACGTGGTCTGGGTTGTGCTGCCGCCGCCGAGCGATTTCTGCGTCGAACTGCTGACGTGTTCCTCCCACTGGAACATCTCGACCCGGCGTTCCAGCCGCACCGCGTCGGCAGCGATCACGCCGAACAACGGGTCGCGCGCCGGCGACGCTGCTGCCAGCGTGCCGGTGAGGTGCACCAGCCGTCCCTCCAGGATGGGGTCGATGCGGGCGGACGGGGCCTCGACCACCAGCCGCTCGGCCAGATCGAGGGTGTGTAGCGCCGTCAGTTCGGTGCCTTCGTTCCAGGAGAGCAGCACCACGGCCGCGACCACCAGCATAATGCCAATGACCGACCCGATCAGACTGTCGCGCAGGTTCTCCAGCCAGCTGCGCGAGGTGACGATGCCGACCTGGTCGGGGCAGGCGCTGTCCGGCCCCTCCGCAGATACGTCCGGGGTCGTGTCAGTGTCGGACATGGCACTATCCTCCCGGTCGCGGCGTTGCGCAGGTTTTTCCAGTCTGTTCAGAATAAAAGCCTCGCCAGGAACCGGGCGAGCCTGCCTCAGGGCAACAGCAGCCAGCCCACCGATCCCGCGCCGGCGACAATGCAGTAGTAGCCGAACGGATTCAGCGCCCAGTCATCATGGTCGCGGAAATAGCGCATCAGGAACCAGGTGGAGAGCCAGGCGGTGATGCCCGCCACCACGGCCGCAGCTGCCGACAACGCGAACACCCCGGGGGGGACGTGCTCGTGCAGCAGTTTTGGCACCTCCAGCACGGTCGCGCCGATAATGACCGGGGTGGCGATCAGGAACGAGAACCGCGCACTGCCCTCGTGGTTGATGCCGCGCAGCAGGCCGCCGACGATGGTGGCGCCGGAACGCGAAATGCCGGGGATAAGGGCGCCGCACTGCCAGATGCCGATGATCAATGCGTCGCGTGCGGTCAGGGTGGCGAGCGGGCGACGGCCGAGTCCGCGCAGGCTTTCGCCGAACAGCAGCAGCAGGCCGTTGACCACCAGGAAGCTCGCCGCCACCAGCGGGCTCGCGAACAGGCCGCGGACGAATTTCTCCAGGACGAAACCGACGATCACCGCGGGAATGGTGGCGATGACGATCAGCACCAGGGACAGGCGGGAATCGTTGACCTCCTGGTTCGAGCCGAAGCCCAGCACGCCGCAGGCCAGTCCCCACCAGACGCGCCAGAAATAAACGATCAGGGCGGTGGCGGTGCCGGTATGCAGCATCACTAGAAAGGGCAGGAACTCGGGCGAGCGCTGGTCGAGGTGCCAGTGCAGCAGCGCCGGCAGCACCACCGCGTGGCCAAGGCTGCTGACCGGGAACAGCTCGGTGGCCCCTTGCAGGATGGCCACGACGATGGCCTGGATGGTGTCCATAGTTGCTGTGCGCTCCCTGGTAACGGTCCGCCCCCGGGAATGGCGGAAGCGGTGGCGCGATGCAACAAGCCGTTCAGGATTCCGGCTGGACCGTGAACCCGGCATCGGCGATCGCTGCAGCCAGCGCGGCGGCGGGCGCGGCCGATGTGATCTCCACGATGTGCGACTCGAGGTCGGCGGCGACGTGCGCCACGGGGTCCACTGCCTGCACCGCGCGGGTGACGCCGCCGACGCAGCCCTGGCAGGTCATGTCGGGAATGGCGAAGCGGGTCATGCGGAACTCCTGGTCGGCCATGGCTGGCGGCAGACTAGCCCCGAACGGGCAGCCCGGCGAGGGGCTGCGTTGCGGCCAGGCCCGGCGACTTCAACCTACATATGCCCGAAACAAAGTTTTACGCGCACACGCATCCTAACGCACTTGCCAGCGCAGCTTGCGCGTGCCACCGAATCATCTTTGCAACCATTGGGTGCGTTTTTATAACGACCCTGCCAGACCGGGGAGCCGAACTGGGAGAATGTCAAACGCACGTCAAAAAATCGTGAACCTCGCCAATGATTGATTTGGCAAAGGTAAAATTGAAACTATTTTGTGTTCTCATGTCCACGTCGGTGGAGCTTGCATGAAACGCTGGGTCGAATGAACAGCCTGCCCGGAAGCCTGTCCAAGACACACCGCATTCTGGTCGTCGATGACGAGGAGGATGTGCGCGACATTATCGCCGAGACGCTGGAGGATTTTGGCTACGCCGTGCTGACGGCCGCCAGCGGCGAGGAGGCGCTGCCCGTTTTGGTCCGCGATGGCAGCGTCGTCATGGTCATCACCGATGTGCGGATGCCCGGCATGTCGGGTCTGGAACTCGCCGACGAAATCCGGCGGCGCTGGCCCAAGGTAAAGGTGGTGCTGATATCCGGCTATTTCCTGCCCCAGGGGGAGCCGCAGCGCTTCCTGAAGAAACCCTTCCATTTGAAGGACCTGACCTCCATGGTACGGTCGGAACTGGGCGGTCCGTAGCGGATCTTCCGGCCCATGGTTGCGCGGCTATTCGTCCCCCCGCGAAACGCGGCGACGGCGCGGGCAGGGAAGCGGCGTCGATGAGACGGATTGCGGCGCTGCTGCTGGGACTGCTGATATTGCCTGGGCCGGCCTCCGCCGAGGCGGTGCTGGATGCGATCCGCACGCGCGGCGCGCTGCGGGTGGGCACAACCGGCGATTACATGCCGTTCACGTTCCGCTCACAGGACGGCAGCTATTCCGGCGCCGATATCGACATGGCGCGCCGGCTGGCAGCGTCGCTGGGCGTGACGGTGGTGTTCGTTCCCACCACCTGGGCGACGTTGAACGACGACTACGCGCAGGAAAAATTCGACATCGCCATGGGTGGGATAACCAGACTGCCGGCACGGCTGGCGCTGGGACCGTTCAGCCGCACCACGTTCGTAGACGGCAAGCGGCCGGTGGCGCGCTGTGCCGACCGCGACCGGTTTTCCTCCCTTGCGGCGATCGACCGGCCCGAGGTGCGGGTGGTGGTGAACCCGGGGGCCTCCAACGAGGACTTCGCGCGGCGGAACCTGTCGCATGCGACCCTGACCGTGCACGCGGACAACGCCACCGTGTTCGATGAAATATCCGCCGGACGGCAGGACGTGATGGTGACCGACGGCATCGAGGCTGACCACCAAGCGGCCCTCCATCCGGGCGTGCTCTGCCCGGCCGCCGTGCCGGAGCCGTTCACCCGGCTGGAGAAGGCCTACTGGCTGCGCAAGGATGCCGATCTCGAACGCCTGGTCGGTGCCTGGCTGGATGAGGAAATCGCCTCCGGACGCTGGCAAACCACGCTGGGCGCCGCGCTGCAGGCGCCCTGAGCCGGCGCGGTCAGGTCTTCGCCGGCGGATCGACGCAATGCTCCGGACCGGGGAATTTCCGGGCGCGGACATCGTCGGCATAGGCCGCGGCTGCCTGGGATACCGCCGCGCTGAGATCGGCGTAGCGTTTCACGAAGCGCGGCCTGAAAGCGGTGAACAGACCGAGCATGTCGTCGCTGACGAGCACCTGGCCGTCGCACTCCGGCGCGGCACCGATGCCGATGGTCGGAACCGGCACGGCCCGGGTGATTGCGGTTGCGAGCGATCGGGTGGTGCCTTCGATCACCATCGCGAAGGCACCCGCGTCGGCGACCGCGCCGGCGTCCTCGGTCACGCCGGCGGCCTCGGCGTCATCGCGGCCCTGCGTCCGGTAGCCCGACGCATTCACCGCCTGCGGCATCAGGCCGATATGGCCACAGACCGGGACGCCACGGGTAGTGAGGAAGCGGATCGTTTCGGCCATCTCGACGCCGCCTTCCAGCTTGACCGCGGCACAGCCTGTCTCAGTGAGAATTCTGGCGGCGTTGCGGAACGCAAGCTGCGGCGATTCCTGATAGCTGCCGAACGGCATGTCGACCACGACGCAGGCGTGCCGCGTGCCCCGCATCACCGCGGCGCCATGCGCGATCATCATCTCCAGCGTGACCGGCAGGGTGGTCTCCAGTCCATACAGCACCATGCCGAGCGAATCGCCGACCAGCAGCAAATCGGCATGCGGGTCGAGCAGACGCGCCATCGGCGTGGTGTAGGCGGTCAGGCAGACATACGGGCCACTGCCTTTGCGGAAATGGCGCACGGTCAGGCGGCGCTCGGAACCAGGGACGCTCATGTGCCATCTCCCGCGGGAACGACCGGCGCAAGCGTGGCAACTTCCATCATTCAGGTGTCCTCTCTCCGGCGCCAGTGCGTGGCCTGCGCGCAATATAGGCGAGGCCGGGGGCAGCGCCCACCCGCGCTGCCCTCGGCCTTGCGGCGCGCGGGGCCGGCTTGCTCCGCTGCCGGCGCACTGTCAGAAAACGGCCTTGCCGGACCATTCGACAAGCGCCGCATCAGCCGATATGGCTGCGCCCGGAACGCACCCCCCATCCGCAGGAGATTCGGCCCTGGAATACCATCGGCGGTTCAAGTTTCTGGTCTGCGCCCCGGCCTTCGATGGCAGCGAACTCGAAGGCCAGCGGCTGCATGAAATCGTCACCAGCGTCGAGCAACTCGGCTTCCAGGTGGTGCGGGCCCGGCGCAGCGACGATGCGGAACTGGCAATCCGCACCGATGCCGCCATCGGCTGCATCGTGGTGGACTGGGGAAAAGGCGGCCTGCTGGGCCGCGCGGCCTCGCTGATCGCGCTGATACGCCGTCGCGGGCTCGATGTGCCGATCCTCGTGCTGGTCCGCCGCAAGCGCCTGGAGGACATCCCGGTCGAGGTGCTGAACGATGTGGACGGCTATGTCTTCCTCGCCGAGGAGACGCCGGAATTCATTGCCAAGAACCTGGTCGGCCGGCTGCGCAACTACGCCGAGTCGCTGAAGACGCCGTTTTTCGGCGCGCTGGTGGACTACGCCGAGGAAGGCAACCAGCTCTGGACCTGCCCCGGCCATAACGGCGGCATCTTCTACGGCCGCAGCCCGATCGGCCGTATCTTCGTTGAGCATCTCGGCGAGTCGGTGTTCCGCGACGACCTGGACAATTCGGTGCTCGATCTCGGCGACCTGCTGACCCATGAAGGGCCGGCGCTGGCCGCCCAGCGGGAGGCGGCGCGCATCTTCGGGGCCGAGCGGACCTATTTCGTCCTCAACGGCACTTCGACCTCGAACAAGATCGTGCTGCAGGCGCTGGTGGCGGCCGGCGACCTGGTGCTGTTCGACCGCAACAACCACAAGGCGGCGCATCACGGCGCGCTGTTCCTGGGCGGCGGCATCCCGGTCTATCTGGAAACCGACCGCAACCCCTACGGCCTGATCGGCCCGATCGACATCGAAGCGCTCGACGAGACGCGCATTCGCGAAAGCATCCGCGACAACCCGCTGGTGACCGACCCGACGGCCTGGCAGCGCGAACGCCCGTTCCGGGTCGCGGTGATCGAACAATGCAGCTACGACGGCACCATCATCAGCGCCGACCTGATTCTGAAAAAGCTTGGTCCGCTCTGCGACTACATCATGTTCGACGAAGCCTGGGCCGGCTTCATGAAGTTCCATCCGATCTACAAGGGCCGCTACGCCATGGGCCTGAGCGGGCTGGCCGCGAACCAGCCGGGCGTCATCGCCACCCAGTCAGCGCACAAGCAGCTCGCCGGCCTGTCGCAGACCTCGCAGATCCACGTTCGCGACCGCCATATCGCCGGCCAGGACCGTCGTGTCGGCCATCGGCGCTTTAATGAGATGTTCCTGCTGCACGCCAGCACGTCGCCGTTCTATCCGCTGTTCGCCTCGCTCGATGTCGGCGCCCACATGATGAAAGGGCGCCAGGGCGAAGTGCTGTGGGACGACACGATCCGTCTCGGCATCGAACTGCGCAAGAAGCTGCGGGCCATCCGCCACGAGTTCGAAGAAAAGGAGGCCGTTCCGGCGCGCCGCTGGTTCTTCGAGCCGTTCGTGCCGGACATCGTCATGTGGCGCAGCGGCAATGAGGCGGCGGTGCCGATCCCATGGGAAAGCGTACCGACCGACGAACTGGCATCGGACCCGCAGTTCTGGATGCTGAACCCGGGCGATGCCTGGCACGGCTTCACCCATGTGGCGCCAGGCTACGCCATGACCGATCCCAACAAGCTGACGCTGCTGACGCCGGGCATCAACCGCCGGACCGGCGAGTACGAGGCGCACGGCGTGCCGGCTCCGGTGCTGGCGGAATATCTGCGGGAAAACCGCATCGTTGCCGAAAAAAACGACCTGAACAGCATCCTGTTTCTGCTGACGCCCGGCGTGGAATCCAGCAAGGCCGGCACGTTGCTGAGCTGGCTGGTGACGTTCAAGAAGCTGCACGACGACAATGCGCCGCTGCAGGAGGTCCTGCCGGAGTTCATCCGCCTCCGCAGCGCGCGCTACACCGGGCTGGGCCTGCGCGACCTGTGTGCGCAGATGCACGGGTTTTATCGCGATCGGCAGGTCGCCAAGCTGCAGCGGTTGCAGTTCCGCCGGCGGCATTTTCCGGAGATGGCGATGAAGCCCGACGAAGCGGTGCGCCAGCTGGTGCGCAACAACGTGGACTATTTGCCGATCGACAGCATCGCCGGACGCATCGCGACGACGCTGATGCTGGTCTATCCGCCCGGCATCGCCACCATCATCCCGGGCGAGCGGCTGGACGAACGCGCCAAGCCGATGATCGATTATCTGCTGGTGTTCGAACGCGCGGCCAACCTGTTTCCAGGGTTCGAGACGGAGATACAGGGGGTTTACCGCGAGAAGGAGCCAGACGGATCAACGCGATTTTATACTTATGTGGTACGGGAGTAGAAAAGAAGGCAAGGCCAGGGCTCTGCCCTGGACCCGGCAGGGGCCGAGAGGCCCCTGCACCCCATTCCTTTAGACTACTCTTACGTTGCGGAACTGCCACGGGTCTGTAACGTCCACATCCTCGGGGAACAGCTTCCCGCGGTCTTCTAGCGGCGTCCAGTCGGTGTAGGCGCCAGTTACCTCGCCCAGATAGGGCCGGCAAATTTCCATGATCCGCACATGGTCCAGCTCGTCGGCCTCCACCACGCCGGCGGTCGGATTCTCGATCGCCCAGATCATGCCGGCCAGCACCGCCACCGTCACCTGCAGGCTGGTGGCGTTGTTGTGCGGCACCAGCTTCCTTGCCTCCTCGATCGACAGGACCGAGCCGTACCAGTAGGCGCCCTTTGCGTGGCCCATCAGCAGCACGCCAAGCTCGTCGATGCCCTGGGTGATCTCCTCCATCATCAGGCGCTGGCGCGGCTGCATGTTCCAGTTCTTGCCGGCCAGCTCGTGCACCGACAGCACCGCGTCGTCGCAAGGGTGATAGGCATAGTGGACCGTGGGGCGGTAACGCGGTGCGCCGTCCTGCGTCACCGTGTAGTAATCGGCAATCGAAATCGCCTCGTTGTGGGTGATGAGAAAACCGTGGAACGGACCTTCCAGCGGCGTCCAGGTGCGCACGCGCGTCGACGCGCCGGGGCGCAACAGATAGATCGCCGCGCCGCCACCGAAATCATGCTGCCGCCCATCCGCCGGCAGGGCGCGTTCATGCGTGCCCCAGCCCAGCTCGGCGGGCTGGCAACCCTCGCCGACGAAGCCGTCGATCGACCAGGTGTTGACGAACTCGCCCTGTTCCTTGGGGCGGTTCGCCGTCTGGGTGTCCCGCTCGGCGATGTGGACCGCCTTGATGCCCAGCCGTTCGGCGAGCAACGCCCAGTCCGCGCGCGTGGCCGGCTGGGGCAGGTCCAGGCCGGTGTCGCGGGCGACGTTCAGCAGGGCTTCCTTCAGCAGATGGGAGACCAGCCCCGGGTTGGCGCCGTGCGTCACCACCGCGGTCGGGCGGTCCGCGCCGCGCAGCGCGATCGCGGTCTCGCGGAGCGCGTAATTGGACCGCTGCGACGGCGTGAGCGAGGGGTCGGTGTAGCCGCCAGCCCAGGGTTCGATACAGGTGTCGAGATAGAGCGCGCCCACCTCGCGGGCAAAATTGATCAGCGCGACCGAGGAGACGTCGACGCAGAGGTTCAGCAGGAAGTCGCCCGGACCGACCAGCGGCGCCAGCACCTCGCGGTAGTTCTCGGGCGTCAGCGGCGTGACGATCCGCCGCAGGCCCTGCTCGGCGGCGACGGTCGCGCCGCGCTCGTCGGCCGTCACGATGGTGATCTGCCCGGTCGGAATGTCGATGTGACGCAGGATAAGCGGCAGGACTCCCTGGCCGATGCTGCCGCAGCCGACCATGACCAGGCGACCGCCAAACGCGACGTGCTTCATATGCTCTTTCTCCGTGGACGAGGCGATAATCGGCTAGCAGCTTTCATCGGATCGCGCACGCGCGCCAGTGTTGCATCTGTTACAGATGGTGCGTTTGTCATGGAAAGAGGACGCTGATGCCTGACGCCAGAGCCGGAGAGCAATCCGTGGCACAGGCTGAGCCGAGGGTGCAGTCGGGGCACGTGACCGCGCTCCGCCTGTTTGACGTGGCCCACAAGATCGACCTGCCGCGCGCCGAGGCGCTGTGGGCGCAGCGCGCCCAGGGGGCGAGCGTCCGCAGCCGGCTGGTCGGCACGCCGCCAAAGGCGGTCTCTTTCGGCGTTCCCCCGCTCGCGCTCGAGCTCGGGCCGGTGGCACTGACGATCGATGGCGTCTTGCTGCAGGCTGCGGCCAGTGTCCGCCTGTACGATTTTGGCATCGCCGCCTTGTCGCTGCGCCTGCCGGTGCAGAATCTCACCTGGACCGGTTTTTCCCGCCTGGTGAACCAGACCGACCATGAGGTGGGACCGAACGCCGCGACCGAGGTCTGGGACACGCTGCTGACGCAATTGCGGGGCCTGCTCGACGAGGCGCTGGAGCGGCCGACCGCGTTGCCGTTGCAGGAGGACTATCTGGTTGCCCTGGTGGACGCGTTCGATGAGAAGCTGACGGCTGAGGCCCTGCAGGAGCGGGCCGATCTGGTGCCGCTGCTTTCGGGCGAGGAGCGGCCGTTATCCGAAGGCGCCAGGCGCGACCTGTTGCGGCATCGCTTTTCCTATCATCCGGACGATCTGGCGGTGATCACCTGGGACCGGGCCTTCATCCTGGAGCCGCAGCGGGAGACCGATGTCGCCGACGTGCTGGAGATGGCGAACGCCCAGTTGCTGGAAATGCGTGCCTATGACGAGATGCTCGACGACGAGTTGCCGCGTATGCGCGACATGGTCGAGGCGGCGCGGCGGCGGACCAATCTGCTTGCCTCGCGCCGCTACGCAAAGCTGGCCAGGCGGCTTTATACGTTGGTCGCCGAGGTCACCGGGCTTGCCGAGCGGGTGGACAATGCCCTGCAGGTGACGGAGGACGTGTACCTCGCGCGCGTCTATGCCGCGGCGATGGAGTTGTTTCGAGTTCCGAACGTGTCTGCCGCAGTGGATCGCAAGCTGGCGATCATCCGCGAGACCTACACGGCCCTGCACAGCGAGGCGGCCGGCAGCCGGGCGGAACTGCTGGAAATCGTGATTCTGGTACTGATCGCGGTAGAAATCGTAGTGTCCCTGTTGCCGCACTAAAATTGGGTTCCAAGGGCAAAAGCCCTTGGCAGGTGCAGGGCAGCGCCCTGCCGGGGTCCGGGGCAGCGCCCCGCCGCGAAGCGGATTTTGCCGTCTCACCCAGGATGAAAGCCAAAAATCCGAAAAAAACGTTCGCCGTAAGCAGGCCAGGCGTCGGGGTTGAGCAGCCGGGGTGGCCGTCGCCCATCGAGAATATCGAGCAACTGCTCCGCGGCCATGCGGGCGATGAACTCGCGCGATTCCACTGTCACGCCGGCCGTATGCGGGCTGGCGATGACGTTGTCGAAGCGCAGCAAAGGGTGGTCGGGCGGCGGCGGTTCGGCACCCCACACATCCAGCCCGGCGCCAGCGATGGTGTGGTTCGCCAGCGCCGTCTCCAGCGCCACCTCGTCGTGGATGCTGCCGCGGGCGGTGTTGACGAACCAGGCGGTCGGTTTCATCAGCGCGAATTCGCGCGCGCCGATCATGCCCAGCGTCTCGAACGTGCGCGGACAGTTGACCGAGACGAAGTCGGCGCGGTGCAGCAATTGGTCGAGCCCGACCTTCTCGGCGCCGTGGGCGGCGATCTGTTCGTCGGTGAGGTAGGGATCGTAGGCCAGCACCGGCATGGCGAACAGCGAGCGGCAGAGTTCGGCCAGGCGGCTGCCGACATTGCCGAGGCCGATGATGCCGACCGTTTTGCCGTGGATGTTGTTGCCGGTATAGGCGTTGCGGCGGATGCCGGCCTCGCGCCGCATATGCCGGTCGGCCTGGATGATGCGCTTGGACAGCACGATAAACATGCCGATGACGTGCTCGGCCACCGCCTCGCGGTTGCCGCCGGCCTGGTTCACCGCCAGCACGCCCGCCGCGGTGCAGGCATCCACATCGATGGTGTCGTAGCCGGCGCCGCTGCTGGACAGCACGAGCAGATCGGGGGCGCGGGCGAGCAGATCCGCGGTGCCGTGCAGATGGCGCGGGATTTCATCGCGCGCGGCGCCGATCTGGTAGGCGTTGGCGTCGGCCAGCACGGCGTCGATCACGTCCGGGGGCGAATCGTTCTCCAGCTTGTCCAGACGGATGTCGGGGCGGGCGCCGAGCAGGTCGGCGAACACAAGGTGGGTGAGCCGGTTGACGTAGAAGACGCGTTTGGTGTTCGCGGTCATGGCCGGCTCAGGCGTCCATTTTCAGGGCTGCCAGGAAGGCGGTCTGCGGGATTTCGACCTTGCCGAACTGGCGCATGCGCTTTTTGCCCTCCTTCTGCTTCTCCAGCAGCTTGCGCTTGCGGGAGATGTCGCCGCCGTAGCATTTGGCGGTGACGTCCTTGCTGAGCGCGCCGATGGTTTCGCGGGCGATCACGCGGCCGCCGATCGCGGCCTGGATGGCGATCTTGAAGAGCTGTTTCGGGATCAGTTCCTTCAGCTTCTCGCAGATGGAGCGGCCGCGTTTTTCCGCCTGGCTGCGATGGGCGATGAAGGACAGCGCGTCCACCGGGTCCTGGTTCACCAGGATGGAGATTTTCACCAGGTCGCTGTCGGCGTAGCCGTCCATCTGGTAGTCGAAGCTGGCGTAGCCGCGCGACACGCTTTTCAGCCGGTCGTAGAAGTCGAACACGACTTCGTTCAGCGGCAGGCGATACACCGCCATGGCGCGGTTGCCGACATAGGTGAGGTCCGCCTGCTGGCCGCGCCGCTCATTGGTCAGGGTCAGCACCGAACCCAGGTAGTCATCGGGCACCATGATGGTGGCCTTGATCCACGGCTCCTCGATATGGTCGATGACGCTGCCGTCCGGCATGTCGGCCGGATTGTGCAACTCCTCCATCTCGCCGTTGGTGCGGTGCACGCGGTAGACCACGCTGGGAGCGGTGGCGATCAGGTCGAGGTCGAACTCACGCGACAGCCGCTCCTGGATGATTTCCAGGTGCAGCAGGCCGAGAAAGCCGCAGCGGAAGCCGAAGCCCAGCGCGGCCGAGGTTTCCGGGTCGTAGTGGAAGCTGGCGTCGTTCAGGCGCAGCTTGCCCAGGCTTTCGCGCAGTTTTTCGAAATCATCGGCATCGACCGGATAAAGGCCGCACCACACCACGGGGATGCTCGGCTTGAAGCCGGGCAGGGGCTCGGCGGCGGGGGAGCGGTCGTCGGTGATGGTGTCGCCCACCTTGCAGTCGGCGACGGTTTTGATCGCGGCGGTGATGAAGCCGATCTCGCCCGGGCCGAGATCGTCCACCGGCAGCATTTTCGGGGTGAACACGCCGACCTGTTCGATCGCGTGCACGGCGCCGGTGGACATCATGCGGATGCGCTGGGCCTTGCGCAGGCGGCCGTCCTTGACGCGCACCAGGATGACCACGCCGAGGTACTGGTCGTACCAGCTATCCACCAGCAGTGCCTTCAGCGGGGCGGCGGCGTCGCCCTTGGGGGCGGGCAGGCGGTTGACCAGGGCTTCCAGCACGCCCTCGATGTTCAGCCCGGTCTTGGCGCTGATCATCACCGCGTCGGCGGTGTCCAGGCCGATCACGTCCTCGATCTGCTGCTTCACCCGCTCGGGCTCGGCGGCCGGCAGGTCGATCTTGTTGAGGATGGGCACAATCTCGTGATGGGCGTCGATCGCCTGATAGACATTGGCCAGGGTCTGCGCTTCGACACCCTGGGTGACGTCAACCACCAGCAGCGAGCCCTCGCAGGCGGCGAGGCTGCGGCTGACCTCGTAGGCGAAGTCCACGTGGCCGGGCGTGTCCATGAGGTTAAGCTCATAGACCTCGCCGCTGTTGGCCTTGTAGGACAGGCGCACGGTCTGCGCCTTGATGGTGATGCCGCGCTCCTTCTCCAACTCCATGGAGTCGAGCACCTGCTCGGTCATCTCGCGGGCGGTGAGGCCGCCGGTGGCCTGGATCAGCCGGTCGGCCAGGGTGGATTTCCCGTGGTCGATATGGGCGATGATGGAGAAGTTGCGGATGTGGTCGATCGGGGTGTCGGTCATGGGATTCACTCACTGGCCGGCACCGGCCGGGGGGTGGCCGGTAGATAGGGCAGGCGGGGCGCGATGTCAGCCTTTGCCGGAGCGGCCGAAATAATAGCCGAGGACCAGGGTGACGATTGGAAGGACGGTGGACTTAATGAGGTCGACCGCCTGGTCGCCGGCGTCCTGCCACTCATCCGTCATTGCCGCCCCTGCCACCAGGATGCCAAGCCCGGCGGCGATCACGGCAACGAAAACCCAGATTATCATCCGGGCGATCCAACTGCGCGAGGTGTCATCCAGGCTTGGTACTGGCTCAGCAAGGCGTGCGGTTCTCTCGGCTGTCGCCACCTCGAGTTTATTTAGCCGATCATGAAGATCGGCAACTCGTTCACCTTCCGTAGTGAGAGGCCTGGATTGTTCAGAAACATCAGTTGTCAATGCCGGTTGAGCCTTCAGCCGGCGTCGTTCACGTAGATAGCGGATCGAAGGCTGCCATCAATCTTCTCGGCGATGTTCAAGACCCGGTTGATCTGCTCCTGCAATTCCGTCCGGACTCGCGCGTCGGTTGTACTCACCATCAGGTCTGTCAGGTTCTTCCCAACGGCAACCAACTCGGAATTCGCGTCACCCAGTCGCCTGAGCTCCGGTTGCGGAATCGACCGTAGCGCGATCGGCGGACGAAAAAACAACACCTTCTTTGCCATAGATAAATCCTACCGCAACATCGCCGTGGACACCGCACCTAAAATGGGCATTCCTGACCACATTGTCACCGTAGCACGCCGCCGGTCGCCTTCGTCACCGCGGCCACCACCTTCTGGCAGGCGGCCTCGATCTCGGCGTCGGTGAGCGTGCGCTCGCGCGGCTGGAACACCACCTCGATGGCCAGCGACTTTTTCCCACCCTCCAGCTTGTCGCCTTGGTAAAGGTCGAACAGCGTCACGCCGGCGACCAGCGTGCGCTCCGCCCCGCGCGCCGCCCGCACGACCGCTTCAGCGGCAACTGCAGCGTCCAGGACAAAAGCGAAATCGCGGCGCACCGGGTGGAATGCGGGCAGGTCCGGCGCGGTTTTCTTCCGCCGCTTCGGGTCGGGGATGGCGTCGAGGAACACCTCGAACGCCACCGCCGGGCCGGCCAGGTCGAGGGCGGCCAGCACGTGCGGGTGCAACTCGCCGAAGGTGGCAAGCACGGTCTTCGGCCCCTGGCGCACCACGCCGCTGCGGCCCGGATGGTAGAAGCCGGGCGCATCGGCGGTGACGGTCAGCGCCTCCAACGGCACGCCCAGTGCGGTCAGCACCGCCCAGGCATCGCCCTTGGCGTCCATCGCATCGACGCCGCGGGCCGGCACGATCCAACTGCGCGGGGTGGCGCCTGCGCGCACGCCGCCGGCAAGCCAGCGATGGCCCTCCGGCGTGGGGTCCTCGAAGGCGGGGCCGACCTCGAACAGGCCGACATCGCCCCAGCCGCGCGCGGCGTTGCGCTGGGCCGCCAAGGCAAGCGTCGCGACCGGGGTTGGACGCATCTGGTCGAGGTCGCTGGCGATCGGGTTTTCCAGATGCAGCGCCTCCGGGGCGGACCCGAACAGCGCGGCGACACGGCGCTCTATGAAGCTGAAGGTCACGCATTCGGCCAGCCCGCGGGCCGCCAAGGTGCGGCGGGCGAGCGCGGACCGGGACTGGCGCGGCGAAAACGTGCGGCCGGGGACGGGGGCGGCGCGCGGCAGGCTGACCGGTGGCACGACGTCGAGGCCGCGCAGGCGCAGCACTTCCTCCACCAGATCGCATTCCGCCTCGGTGGCATCGCGGCCCTCGGCGGCTTTGGTTGCGCGGTCGTGCGGCAGGCCGGGGGCGGGGTCCAGCGCCGTGCCGCCGGCGACATCGTTGCGCCAGGGCGGCACCTGGACGGTGACTTGCTCACCGTCGCGCGCGGCCACGGTGAAGCCGAGGCGTTGCAGCGACTCGACCGCGTCGTCGGCCGGCACGTCCAGCCCGCCGAAATCGCGCAGGCGGGCAAAGCGCAGCGTGGCTTGGCGCTGCCAGGCGGGCTCGGCGCCGGCGGCAACGACCTCGCTGGCCTCACCGCCGCAAAGGTCGATGATCATGCGCGTGGCCGCCTCGACCGCATCCGGCATCAGCGCCGGGTCGATGCCGCGCTCGAAACGCTGGCGGGCATCGGAGGAAATGCCGTAGCGGCGCCCGGTCAGCGCCACCCGCACCGGGTCAAACAAGGCGCATTCCACGAACACCGTGGTGGTGTTCTCGTCGCTGCCGGTCGCCTCGCCGCCGATCACGCCGGCCAGCGATTGCGGCCCCCGGGCATCGGCGATGACGCAGTCTTCCGGGCCGGGGGTGTAGTCCTTTCCGTTGAGGGCGCGGAAGGTCTCGCCATCACCGGGCCGGAACAGCAAGCCGCCACCATGCACCTTGTCGGCGTCGTACACGTGCAGCGGGCGGCCAAGGTCGATGGTGAAGAAATTGGTGATGTCCACCAGCGCGTTGATCGGGCGCAGCCCGATCGAGAGCAACCGGTCTTGCAGCCATTGTGGGCTCGGACCGTTGCGCAGGCCGCGCACGGTGCGGCCGAGCACCCAGGGGCAGGCCTCCGGCATGTCGATGCACCAGACCAGCGGGCTCGCGAAGACCGCCGGCACCTTTTCCGGCGCGAAGGGCTTCAGCGTGCCGAGCCCGGCCGCGGCCAGATCGCGTGCCACGCCGCGCACGGCCAGGGCGTCGCCGCGGTTGGGGGTAACGCTGATGTCGATCACCGGGTCGTCCAGCCCGGCCCAGCGCGCGTAGGGCATGCCGACCGGGGCGTCCTCCGGCAGCTCGATGATGCCGGAATGGTCATCGCCCAGACCCATTTCGCGGGCCGAGAGCAGCATGCCGGCGCTCTGCACGCCGCGGATTTCGCCGATTTTCAGGGTGACGCCGGTGCCGGGGATGAAACTGCCCGCCGCGGCAAACACGCCCTTCAGCCCGGTGCGCGCATTCGGGGCGCCACAGACGACGGTGGAAACCGTGCCGTCGCCGGCATCGACCCGGCACACGCGCAGCCGGTCGGCATTCGGGTGCGGCGCCGCCTCGACCACATGAGCGATGCGGAAGGGGGCAAGGGCCGCGCCACGATCCTCCACGCCCTCCAGCTCCAGGCCGATACGGGTGAGCGTGTCGGTGATCTCGGTGAGCGAGGCCGTGGTGTCGAGATGCGTCTTCAGCCAGGACAGGGTGAACTTCATGGTGTCACACCCCTTCGTGTAGCAGGGCCGGGGAAAGCGGGTTGAAGCCGTAATGGCGCAGCCAGCGGATGTCGCTTTCGTAGAAGGGGCGCAGATCGGGGATGCCGTGCTTGAGCATGGTCACCCGCTCAATGCCCATGCCGAAGGCGAAGCCCTGCCACTCGCGCGGGTCGATGCCGCAATTGGCCAGCACTTTCGGGTGGACCATGCCGCTGCCAAGGATTTCCAGCCAGTCGCCACCGCCACCGAGTTCCCCGGTTTTCCGGTTCCAGCCGATATCGACTTCCATGCTCGGTTCGGTGAACGGGAAATAGGACGACCGAAAGCGCACCGGCAGGTCGGAAATGCCGAAGAACGCCCGCAGAAAATCGATCAGGCAGCCCTTGAGATGGCCGAGCGTGATGTCGCGGTCGAGCACCAGGCCCTCGACCTGATGAAACATCGGGCTGTGGGTGGCGTCGTGGTCGGCGCGGTAGGTGCGGCCCGGAACGATGACACGGAACGGCAATTCGCGGCTGAGCATGGAACGCGCCTGCACCGGCGAGGTGTGGGTGCGCAGCACGGGACGCCGGCCGCCGGGTTCCGGCGCGGGCACATAGAACGTGTCCATGTCCTCCCGCGCGGCATGGTGCGCGGGGATGTTGAGCGCGGAGAAATTGAGCCAGTCGCTTTCGATGTCCGGACCTTCCGCGATCTCGAACCCCATGGCGCCGAAGATCGCCGCCATTTCCTCCATCGTCCGGCTGATCGGGTGGATCAGGCCGGCGGGGGCGGGGCGGGGCGGCAGGGTGACGTCCAGGCGCTCGGCGGCCAGGCGGGCGTCCAGCGCGGCTGCATCAAGCGCCATGCGGCGGGCCTCGATGGCGGCACTGAGCGCGTCCTTCAGCACGTTCAGCGCGGCGCCGCGGGTGCGGCGTTCCTCCGGGGAGGCGCGGCCGAGTTCCTTCAGCAGGGTGGTGAGGCGGCCGTTCTTGCCGAGCACGCCGACGCGCACGGCATCCCACGCGCGCAGATCGGCAGCGGCGGCAAGGGCCGCGTCGGTTTCGGTCTTCAGCGCCAGGAGGTCGTCGCTCATTGTCCTAATCCGTGCAAAAAAGGCCGCCCTGCGCGGGCGGCCCTTTTCCTTATCGATCGTCGGGGTCCCTTACGCGGGCAGCCTGGCCCCTGGGACCTTTACGAACTTGCCGGAGCTTGCGGAAGGGCGGCCTTCACCTTGTTGACGATTTCGCCGAAGGAGGCGGGATCGTCGTAGGCGATGGCGGCCAGCACCTTGCGGTCCAGCTCGATCCCCGCGTTGTGCAGCCCGGCGATGAACCGGGAGTAGGTGAGGCCATGCTCGCGGACGGCGGCGTTGATGCGCTGGATCCACAGGCCGCGGAACTCGCGCTTCTTTACCCGCCGGTCGCGGTAGGCGTACTGGAGCGACTTCTCCAGCCGCTCGAGGGCGATGCGGTAGCTGGTTGAGGACCGGCCGACGAAGCCCTTGGAGGCGTCGAGGACCTTCTTGTGGCGGGCGTGGGTGGTAACGCCCCGTTTGACGCGTGCCATGTGTGTGCCTCCTCAACCCAGCCCGTAGGGGGCCCACTGCTTGACGGTCAGGCCGTCGGCGTGGGTGAGGGTCTGGCTGCCGCGGTTCTGGCGCTTCATTTTCTGCGGTCGGTTGATCAGGCCATGGCGCTTGTTGCCGGGGCCGGCGAGGACCTTTCCGGTGCCGGTGATCTTAAAGCGCTTCTTGACCGATGACTTGGTCTTCATCTTGGGCATTTGGGTCTCCTGAGCTGCGTGGCCTGCGGTGCGCAGGCGTCGCGGCCGGGCATGCCCACACAGGCCCGGCGCGCAAACGAGGGCGGGCTTATAGCGGCGGGCGTTTGGGGGCGCAAGGACCTGAGGTGGCGATCAGAGAAACCGGCCCAGCTTAACCGCTCTTGGGGGGAATGGCGATTGGGTGGGAAGGTCTGGATGGACGTTGCGGCGAACGGCGGCAGTCCCTATAAGGCGCGCGCCGCTGGGTTCGGAGAGGTGCCGGAGCGGTCGATCGGGGCGGTCTCGAAAACCGTTGTACCTTCTGGGTACCGTGGGTTCGAATCCCACCCTCTCCGCCAAGTATCATCGCTAACGCATTGAAAATACTTCGCTTCTAAACAGGTTTTTCGGCGCGTCCCCACATCTATTCCCACAACAAGCGGCGAAAGCTGGCGAACGGGCACGAACCGCGCGGCTCTTGCGCAGGCACCGCGTCACCGATTACCGTTAATACCGCGTCAATTTCCAATTGTGGGGCCGGTATGTGGCGTCGAATCCTCGGCGGCTTGGCCGTTTGCGCGCTTGTCTTGTCCGCTGCGCACGCTGGCGGGTTGCCTGCCATGACCGAATCCGAGATGTGCAGGATAATCCGTGGCGACATCGCCCGCTATCTCTCCACGGGGCATCCGTGCGCCTGCCCCTACAACCTCAAGAGGAACGGGAAGCCTTGCGGCACCGTGTCGGCATGGTCCCGGCCCGGCGGTGCGGCGCCCCGCTGTTACCTTGATGACGTGACCGACGAACGGGAACCGGAGGTGCACGGCGGGCCGGTCCGCAAGACGCCTGGGCCGCCGCCGCCCTGCCTGCCGATCAGCTAACCCAGGGCACTCGGATAGGCAAGAAAAATGGTCACATTCGCCGCCGCAACGTTTTCCTTCACGCGAGCGCCGATTGTCGCTACGCTTCGATAATGGCACGATTTGAAAACGGGATGCGATCTATGCGCGCTGTCGTTGCGGCGGCGATCGCGGCGGTTGTTGTTGGGTCCGCTGCGCGCGCTGAGGAAGGATTCTTTCCGCTTGTCATCAGTGGCGATTGGGGGGCGGCCGAGCATCGCCCCAGCATGACGGCGCCCCCGGACATCTGTCTGGCGATGAACGGCGCTGCGGGTTTCGCATTCCGCGCTGATTCCTATGGCGTTCAGATTAGAATTACCAATAATAGTTGGTCTCTCCCGCCTCATGTTAAAGGTAGCGTTCTAATTCAAATCGGGAATCAGCAAAAACAACTCGAAATAGATGATAATACGTCTGATATGTTAGACATACCAGTTTCGAACGAAGATACTATTTTCTTGCTTACGACAATGGATAATTCCGCAATCATGACGGTTACGGTAGGCAAGGCCAAGCCGCTGGCGGTATCACTAGTCGGGAGCACCCGGGTAACGAACGCCTTCCGCACCTGCGCAGGCATCAACAGCAACGCCAAGACTCCCGGCGGCAATCCGTTCGAGTAGGCGCCCCGTGTTCTTCGCAGCCTCGTAACCCGCCCAGCAGGCGCCAGTCAGCCCCGCGCCAGCAGGTTCCGCACGGTGCTGTCGTGCCACTCGCCACCGCGGGCAGTCCGCACGCCGCGGTCGTTCAACGCCTTGGCGATGGCACGGAAGCCGGTTACGCCAGCCGCCTGCAACTGCCGCACGATCGGCAGCACGTTCGCGGCAAAGGCGTCCGCGCCCTCCCGGTTCGCCGCTGCGCCCTTCGCCTGCGCTTCCGGCAGATTGGTCCGGTTGCCCAGCGTCGCGCCCTGTGCCTTCTTCTGCGCCAGCGCAACGCGCGTGCGATCGGCAATCATCGCCCGTTCCTTCTGCGCCAGCGCCGCATAGATGTGCAGCATGAAGGGGTCCGCGTCGGCGCCGAGTTCCGACACGATGAAGGGCACCCGTTGTGCCATCAGGCCGGCAATGAATGCCACGTCACGGGACAGCCGGTCCAGCTTCGCCACAACCACCGCGGCCTTCGCCTTCCGCGCCTGCGCCAGCGCCGCCGCCAGCACCGGACGACGGTCCAGGGCATCGGCGCCCTTGCCCGTCTCGACTTCCACATGCTCGGCGATCAACTCCAACCCCTCGACTGCCACGAACCGGGCAATAGCCTCGCGCTGCGCTTCGATGCCCAGGCCGCTCTTGCCTTGCTTGTCGGTGCTTACCCGGATGTAGGCGATGACGCTGCGCATGATGTCCAATCTCCCGATGCGCAAACTCTATACGCTCGTATCGGGTTTGCGCAAACGGAAAAATGGGTGCGGACGGGGGCGAAGGTCGGCGGTTGGCAACTCCGCTGTCCATTATGGATGCGAAGAAGGCGCCTGGGATACCTGGGCGTTCGTGTGGGCGATGCGGCCCTGCGCCCTCCCAGGCGTTGACTTACCGACAAGTGTCATCCCAATACACAGTAGGCTGGAACGTCACTATTTGTCGAATGACGGATGTATAAATGCTTGGTCTGCTATTCTTGGAATGTCATCCAGCGCCATATTCGGCCAATTCGTGTGTTGTGCATTCTCTCTGGTGACGCACAGATTGCTAACGCGACCCTGAGTTGTGTTCCCGCGGATATCTTTCAAGGTAGCAGTTGCAACAATACACGCATAGTCAATTTTCGTGGATTGAAATACTTGCTCGAAGAACCGTTTGGCGAAAGACAGCATCGTGAATTTCGCGGTCGATGCCGTTAGTAGCCACGGATCAAGGCTGTATGTAAGTGTCAGAATGCCATTGGCAACGCGGGCCGTGGCCCGCGCGTCCACCGAACCAATGATTGTTGTGATGGTTTCTGGACTGCTAGGGTTGTATTTGGGCCGTATGGCATCGTTATCGGCTGCGTTGATAATGATGGCAATAAAAATGACAATGAGAACCAACACGATCAGACAGCCACACCCAGTTTTTTTTGTTTTTGACTTGGCGGGCGGGTGACCGCACTTGGGACACGTGACGGCATCCCTCGAAAGCGGATTTCCACAAGCGGGGCAGGGGACTAGAGTCACGGTTGCACCCTCACTGAGACACGGGCGTATTGCGCCGTTCTTCCGGTGATGCAAGACCATTGTGAATTCGTATCACATCGGAGGTTCGGGTTGCGGGTCCGGCCCCCCACTGCATCAGCTTGCGCAACCGCGCCGTGCCGGTCTTCAATTCCGGGGCCAGCGCAGGGAACGCGCGGGCGTTAGCGCTTCCGTTGCCGTGAACCGCGCGCGCCGTGTGCAACCGGGCTGTCCCAACGCTCGCGTTGGGCGTGGTGCCCTGGGTGGTAACTACCAAGCTTCGCGCGCGTTGGGCGTGGAAACCGCGCTGGAAACCGCGCCTCGGCCTCGCGCATAGAAGGGGTGACGGCTCGCGCGTGGGTAACGTGTCAACCTGCCCGTCAACCGGCCTCGCGCGCCTGGGTAGGGGGTGCGAACATCAGCGCGAACCTGCCCCCTATCCCCGCGCGCGTGAGGTGTGCGGACAGCGTGCGGACACTCCCCCTGTCACTGCCAGTTTCGCGCGCGCGTTGTAGTTGCGTAAATGGTGCGCAAAACCCCTCGCGCGTTCCTATCGCGGCGAAATTCTGCGGTCAGAAGTTCGTCGCCGCTACACCAGTTCGCACAGCATGACGGTTTCGGCCTTGAGGGCGCGGACCATCGCCCGCAGTCGCCGCGCCTCGGCGCCGAACGCGCCGTGTATCGTCCGGGCAGCCCGCAACCGCTCCAATCCCTCGGCCGTGCGGGGGCCGGTGCTGCACCCGCCGTGCATCCGGCACCGCCCGTTCGGCATCGGCTTCCCGCGGCACGGAGTTCCCGCCCGCGTCCGGGCACCGCAAAGGGCTTGCATGGGGTCTTGCCCCCGATCATCGGTCATCGCTCCCCCCGCCACTGACGCCAGCACCGGCCGACACGGCGCCAACAATCGCCTGCCCGCCGTCGTGCACAACAACACGTTCAACCCGGACAACCTGCGGCCCCTTCCCCCTCTTGCGGTCCAGAGCCTCCAACATGTCGGTCATGCCCCGTGCCAGGTTGGCGCCATCCTTCCGCAGCTTGCTGGCAATGGCGGACGGCTGTTCGGGGTGCATTGCCCGGCGGAAGCACTCCATGGCAGCGTGATGCAATGCCACGGCCTGCGCCGCCAACATGCCTTCAATCGCGTCGGCCGGCTTGAATGCTTTGAGCGCGGCCATTCCCGCACGAATACGCCTGGATTTTTCGTCGCCGTCGCGGTTCGGAAGCCACATCGTTCCGAGAACGTCATTCAACAGCACGTTGTTGAAGTCCGGGCTATCGGAACCGCCGTATGACCGAAAGTCGTTGCTACTATTTGGTAGCCTTGCGACTTCCTGCTTTCCCGCGGCTGGAGCGGGAGCAGCGCCGCCGCCTTTCTCCATAATCGCCCCGCCGGTCATGCAACCACCTTGAAGCCGCTCCGGCGCACGCGGGCGGCGGTGTCCGCGCATTCCTTGACCACGGCAGCGGCGGCTTGCTGGTCCGGTGCCATCGCTGCCAGTTTCCGAACCCCTGCCATCGTCAGCACAAGCCCGTGGTCGGGGTCGTCGCGCATTTCGTCCGCGGTCACGCCCGCCCGGAGGCAAAGGGCGCGCAATGCGTCAACGGTCATTCCGCACCCCCTGCGACACGTCGCTTGTTCACAGTCTGAGCGGACACGCCAAGAGCCGCGGCTATGACGCCATCCCGCTCGCCAGCGGCTAGCCGGCGGTCAAACTCGGCCAGCCCTGCGGCGGTCAACCGCTTCCGTTTGCCTTCGCCCACCGTCCAGGGGCCTGCCGGGATGGCAGGCACCTGCAATGCGGGTTGCAATGCGGGCAACGCGTCAGTCTCGGGGTTCACCACGGAAGCCGGCACTGCGCGCGCTGCGAGCAATGCACCATGCGCGGCCACCTGCTGTTCTACCGCGTCCATGCGGCGCACCAGATCGGCCAGGGATGCCAGGGGTTCAGCGGCAGCGGCGGTGTCTGAAACTTGCGCCAGCAGTGCCCGCAACGGCTCGGCAAGGTCGGGGCGCCGGGTTAGCCCCTTGGCGACGGCATGCACCAGCGTATGAAACTCGGCCGGCGCACGGAACGAGGATGTTGGAAGGGACGCCACGGCGCATTGCCTCGCATTGCGATTGTATTGCGCAAGCTACTACATTCCGCAATGCAATGCAATGCGCGCAATGCTCCGCCGTATCGGCGGATCGGTCATCGTCCGGTGCCCCGTGCATGAACGGCCAGCGCGCCCCATCGCCGCGCCTCGGTCTCGGCCGCTTGGACCAGCAGCCCGCGCGCCTGGGGGTCCAGGGGCGCCAGCCGGTTCCTCGCCATACCTCGAAAATATGCCAGCGCGGGCGCCGGATCGCCTTCAATGCGCTGCCAGGGCCTCGGCGCCGCCATGGCTTGCGCCAGCCGTTCAACAATGTCGGTCACCGGGGACGAAGGTGGGGGCGCCAAGCTCTGCGCTTCGGCAGCTATGGCAGTCCGGTCGGCCTGCGCCTCGGGGTCGTCATAGGCACGGGTCAGGGCGGCGGCGCGGGCCTCGCAAGCGGCGCGCATGGCTGCCAGATCGGCGTCGGCCGCGGGGGATTGAGGCAACGGGGCCGGGTCATTGGCAGGGTTCCCGATGGTGCCCGCAGCGCCGCTTTCGGCTAAATGCCCCTCTGCCAAAACTGCCAAATGTGCCAAAACTTCCCCACCCCCCTCCGCAATGGGGGTTTTGGCGGAATTGGCAGTTTTGGCATGGGCACATTCTGCCGCATCCGGCGCCTCGTCCTCGGCCGCCAGTGCCACGCGGAGGCGGTCACGCCACCCCATGAGGGCCTCCCACCACCGCGGGGCTGACGGTCCAGTCATTGCGCGGGCGCCCATTGATGCCTCCGCGGTCGGCCTGCCGCACCCACCCCAGCCCGGCCAGTTCTTCAAGCGCCGCCTTGATCCGGTCGGGCGTCGCGATGCCGGGGCCGTCCTGCATCCGGCGCAACTCGCGCACGTTCAATGCGGAGGGGATCGGTTGCCGGCGCAGTAGCCATCGGGCCAACCGGCGGGCGTCGCGTTCGGCTTCCGGTAGCGCCGCCTCTCCGAAGCAGCGGCGGGCCATCGGCACGGCATAGTCGGCCAGGAACGTGAGGGCGCGCAGGATGTCCGCCTCCCGCACCTCGCCCGGCGGGTTGCCCCGTCCATGCTCGCACCATTCCAGGTGTGCGAAGATCAACGACAACCGCACCGCGAAGCCGGGCAGCTTGCCTAGCCACGAAAGGAACAGCCCAGCGGCGCCTTCCTCGGTTCGGGCGACTTCCTCGCGCCAGTCCTGCAACGCGGCCTGCGCCTCGGGGGCAAAGGGCACCAGCAGCGGCTCTGGGGGCGTCCAGGGCAGCGCCCGCAGTCGGGTCAGCCATTCCCGTGCACGGGCAACGGCAAGCCCGTCTCGGGGGCGCCTGGGCTTCTGCGGTGCCGGCCAAGTGTAGAGAAACCGTGCGGCCAACCCGTCATCATCGCCCGCCAGCAACAAGGATGCGAGGCGGTCGGGCTGGATGCCGCCGACAATTGACCATGTGAGGTTGGGCACGGATATTTCTGCGTCGCCATCCTTCACGCGGTCGGGGGTCCAGTGCCGGCCGCCGTAGGCTTGCAGCCAGAATGCCCGATCGCTGCCAGCCCCGCCGTTGTGGCGGTCCATCCCGGCAATCCAGCCTGCCAGTTCGTCGCGCACCAGTGCCAAACCGCGCGGGTTGGCAGCCGACATGCGTTCGGCCTTCGCAACCGTGGGATCGGTCGAAAGGATACGGTGACGCTGCGGTGCATCCGGCTCGTCCGCACCGGCCGGCATGACCGGAGGCGGGTTGCCGTGCTTCACCGCTTCCTTGACATTTTTCTCCCATATGGCCTTCCGTTCGGCCGCGGCAGCCTTGACGGTCAGGTGCTCCCGCTTTCGTTCCTTCCAATCTTCGTTGTCTGCGGCTTCTATTTCTGCAAGCGGTGCAGTCAGCGCATCCAATGCGGGCGACTTGCCAGCACTCGGGTTGCCGATCAGCGCTGCGTTGATGGCGGGCGGTTCCTGCCAACCGTTCCAGGGGTTCGCCCACCTGGCATTGCCAATCAGGGCACCGGCAACGGACAGCAACGCCACTGCGACATAATCGGGCGGCGCGCCCTTGGACTCCGCCGCCGCTTCGATCCATGAAGCCCAGCCCGGCGGGAACACGTCACGCAACGGCAAATCGGGCGGCGGCAACGTGTCGGCCGACGCGAGGTCCAGGGCTGGCGCGGGCCATACCTCCGGATCGGGCGCTGCAACGGCAAGCGGCTTCGCAGCTTCAATCGTAAAGCCCATTCCACCATCAGCCATTTGCGCGACCCCGCAGCACGTCGTTGAAGTCGCAGCCGGGCTTATCGGCTCGGGCGATCCGCACCGTCCGGCCTTCACGCTGCCATCGCAGCGCCGCTTGTTGGGCGGCTTCCTCCCCGGGCTTGTCTGCATCCGCGGCAATCGTCACCCGGCGCACCTCGGCAGGGAGTGCCAGCCCTTTTGCAAGGTTCCCGGCCGATACGGCAGCCCATGCAGGCAGGTTGAGAAGCCGGCCGGCGGAGGCAGCGCTTTCGATGCCCTCGCCCACCGCCAATTCCTCGGCGGCCGGGTCCAGGCGAATTGCGCCGCCCCATACCGGGCCAAGCGTTGCCTTCACCGGTTCCACCGCGGCCTTGCCGGTCCCGTCGCGACGCAGGAACGTCCGGTGGACGGCGAGGAAGGCGCCGGCGGCGTTTACCACCTCCGCCACCATGGCGGGCAACCGCCCGCCCTCGGGGTGGCGGCAGTCGCCTCGGAACCGCAGCGCCGACGATGCGCTCAGCCCGGGCAGGGCGCGGGCAGTCAGGTAGGCGTCAACGATAGTGCCGGCAGCCGGGGTGCTGCCGCTCCATAGCCGCCGGGCGGCGTCCTGCTTGCGCTGGCGGGTGGCAACGTCATCGGCTGGTGCTGTGGCGGCCGGCGGTGTCCAGGCGCCTCCTACGGCCCGCAGAATGGCATCCCGGATACCGTCCCGGTCGCCGCAGCTCGCACAGAACAACCCGATGCGATCGCCCTTGCCGGGGCGAAGCGAAAAGGCGTCGGGATAGGAGCAAGCCGGGCATGCGCCGCGATAGCCGCGAACGGCGCGATGCAGGTTCAGCCGGGATGCGAGGTCGGCAGCGGATAGGGCAGTCACTGGGCTGGCCTCCCCCGCCGCAACTCAGCGGCCAGGTAGGCAAGGCGCACAGCCTCGGCGGGAAATGTCGCAAGGGCGGCGACGGCAGCTTGTTCAAGCCATCGAAGAATTGCCAGCAAGTCGGGGGAAATAGTAGTCACAGGGCTTCCTTTGGGCTTGCCCAGGTTCGGCGGAGTTTCTATCTTCGCACTGCAACACGCGAAGTTTCTTCCCCGCCGCTCCGGTGCCGCCCGCATCGGGGCGGCTTTCGTTTGGGGATCAGGCGGCTTTGCGCTGGCCTGTGCGGATCGTGGCGGCGGGCAGGCTGGCAAGGTAGGCGCGCAGGCTGTCGGTTGGGATCAGCGTGCGGTTGCCGGCCTTGCGAGCCTCGATTTTTCCGGCTCCAATCAGTTCATAGAGCACGGTGCGGCCAAGTCCGGAAATGCGAACAGCGTCCGACACACTCATCGCGAGTGTTTCCATGGGTAGCATCCTGTATTGTGGGGATGGTGGAAGATACGGACACGAAAACGCCCGGTCAGCCTGTCATGGCTCGCCGGGCGCGCGTTCGCTATCTTATTTGGAAGATGCTCTATTTTTGGGGTTTTTGTCAACAAAAAAGATACGCTCGAACACGCCCGGCCACGGTGTTGCATTCGCACAACAGCGGATCGGTCAGCCGACGCGAGCCTTCCGCCGGATCGGCGTTACGTCGCCAGCCGGTGCAGCAGGGGCAGCGCAGAACGTCGCCCACGCTTCCATCAACCTCCGCCGCTTGTCGAGTTGATCGCCGCGCCGGTAGGCGGCTTCCACCTTGTCGCGCACGGTATGGGCAAGCGCCGCCTCGGCAGTATCCCGGTCGAAGGTGGTGAACTCGGCGCACCAGTCGCGGAACGTGCTGCGGAACCCGTGCACGGTAAGGTCGCCCCGGTCCATGCGGCGCAGCACCATGGCCAGCGCCATGACGGACAGCCCCTTGCCGGGCTTCATGCCGGGAAACACGAAGGCATCCGCTGCCTTGCTGGTGCGCAGCGCCGCCGCCTGCCGCAGCACGTCCAGGGCCGCGTCGGTCAGAGGCACCCGGTGTTCCCGGCCCGCCTTCATCCGCTCCGCGGGCACCGTCCAGACGGCTTCCGCGAGGTCGATTTCAGTCCACCGCGCCCCCAGGACTTCACCGGAGCGGGCCGCGGTCAGGATGACGAACCGCAGCGCCAGCGCCGCCACGCTGCCCACCTCGCGCTTTCCCAGCGCCACCATGAAGGCGCCCACCTCGCGCCACGGCAGGGCCGCATGGTGTTCCACCCGCGCCACCTTGGAGCGGGACGGCAGCATGTTGGCCAAGTGCCCGCGCCACCGGGCCGGGTTCTCTCCAGTGCGCCAGCCGCGCGCCGTGGCGTAGTCGAGAACCGACTCGATCCGCCCGCGCACTCGCGTTGCGGTCTCGGGTTTCACGGTCCAGATCGGTTCAAGCGCCGCCATGACGTGCCCGGTCCTCACCTCGCCTACCTGCATGTCGCCGAACAACGGGAAGGCATAGGTGGCAAGCGTGTTGCGCCACTGGTCCCGGTGCTTGTCGTTCCGCCAGCCGGCGGCGTGTGCGGCCATGTAAAGGTCCGCCACCGCCTTGAAGGTGACAGCCTGCGCCGCCGCTTGCTGCGCTGCGGCCTTCTGTGCCGCGGCCTCGGCCTCGCGCTGGGCCAGGGGGTCAATACCAGCCTTGATAAGCCGGCGCATGTCTGCGGTCCGCTGGCGGGCCTCGGCCAGCGTTACGTCGCCGGGGCCTTCACCGGCCCGGCCAAGCCCGGCTTCCCGTCGCTTGCCACCAAAGGAATACCGCACCAGCCAGAACCGGGCTTCTGCCGATCGGACGAACAGCATCAGCCCGTCACCGTCCACATACCGGCCCGGTTTGGCAGTTCGCACCTTCGCCGCAGTCAGCCCCGCCGCCCGTTTCGGCATCGCAAAAGCCTTTGGCAACCGTCCCCACAAGGTAAGCCCGAAGGCGGGCGAAGGCAAGCGGACGATGGCGAACGGCCAGAGTGAAAACTACAGGTATTTCTTTTGGTTTTTCGTCACTCTCGCGGATTACGGCGGATGCCTGCGAACACTAGTATTGGGGACACCCTCTCCGCCAACCATCCATTCGGTCCCGCAGCGCACAACGCGGCAACCGACAGAACGCGCCGTCCTGGTGTCGCTGCAGTGCCAGCGCTGCCGGGTCAGGCGGCGCTGGCGTCGCTCTCGATCGCGAACAGGACGACGGGTGGAGGACGGCGCGGTGCCGCCCTCCAGCGGCGCGTCAGGTCAGCAGCGAGCGATGGCTGAGCAGATCGGCCAAAGCGAGATTGCCCGCGCCCTCCAACACGGCGATCGCGGTGCCCGAGCCGGTGCCCGTCGTCGCGATCGACAGCGTCGTGTCGCCCTTCGTGTCGTTGGTCACGAGCAGGTATTTGCCGAGCGTGGTCGCGGAGCCGTTCCATTTGGTCGCGCCCAGCGCCGTGCGCAGGTCGAGCAGATCGGCGTTGGTCTCCAGGAAGCCAGTGATGGTGTCGAACCCTTTTCCCGCGGCGGGCAGCACGAAGGTGTCGCTGCCGGTGCCGCCGTGGATGGTGTTGCTGCCGGCGCCGGCGTTGATGATGTTGCCTGTGCCGCCGACCGTGATTGTGTCATTACCCGCGCCGGTGGTGATGAACGCCATGCCGCCCAGGTCGGTGACCAGGTTGGTGCCGTTGCCGAGGCTGAAGACATCGTGCGCGCCGCCGATGGCCACCGTGTTGTTGCCGTTGCCGAGGGTCACGCTGGTAGTGCCGCCCGGGGCGCCGGTGACGCTGTCGTTACCGTTGCCGCCGGTCACCTGGTTGTAGTTGCCGCCGAGCACGATACTGACATTGCCGCTGCCGGCATTGACGGCGGCGAGCCCGGCGCCGGCGTTGATGAAGTCGTTGCCGCCATTGGCGTAGATCAGGTTGTAATAGCCGTGCGCGGTGATCACGTCCTGCCCCGGCGTGCCGATCAGCACGCCGAAGCCGAACGCCGGGCCGTTGATGTAGTTCAGCGCGGTTACCACCACGCTGGTGGTGCTGTCGGTGGTGGTCACGGTGCTGCTGGCCAGAGTCTGGCTCGCGGTCAGCGTGAAGCTGGTGGTGACGGTCTTGCCGGCGGCGACCTTATTCTGCGCCGGCGTGAACACCAGCGCCTGCAACTCGGCGGTCAGCGTGGTGGGGCTGGTGGCGGCCAGCGTGTAGGTGCCGGTGCCGGACTTGCTCAGCCCGGTGCCGGAGAGCGTGCCGTTGGCATCGGTCGCGGCGTTGCTGCTGTTTTTCAGTGTGATGGTCAGGCTGTCGGTCACGCCGGCAACCACGTCGGTGACCGAGGCGGTGGCGAACGGGGTGAACGGCACGTAGTCCACCGTCGTCTGCCCCGCCTTGGTGCCGGCGATCACAGGCGGAATGTTCGCCGCGGTCGTGGTCACGCTGCTGCTGATCGAGGCGGTCTGCCCGGCGGTATCCTCAACGGCGGCGGTGACCGTGGTGAGCACCGGACTCCCGGGCGTCGCCTGATGTTGCGTCGGGGTGAACAGCAGATCGTCCAGCGCCGTCGCCACGACCGAGGCGGCGCCGCTCACCGTGTAGGTGCCGGCGTTGACCACGCCGGCGTAGCTGTCCGACAGCGTGCCGTTGGCGGTGTTGCTCAACGTCACCGTGGCGATTTCGTTTTGGCCGAAATTCGGGTCGGTGATGCTGACGCCGGTAAACGGCGCCACCGGCGGGCTCGCGTCGGTCGTGCTCACGCTGCTGGTGAGCGGCGTGACCGTGATCGGCGAGGCGATCGCGGTCGTGGTCAGCAGGGTGCTCGGGGTGCCCGTCGAGGACAGGATGCCGTCACCGGCGGCGAAGGTGAAGGTCGTGGTGACGGTGCTGCCGGGGGCCACCTGGTGCTGGACCGGCGTGAATGTCAGACCGTCGATCGCGGTGGTATCCTGCGCCGCGGTCCCGATCACCGTGTAGGTGCCGCCGGTCACCGAGCCGAGGCCGAGATTGGACAGCGTGCCGTTGCTGGTGCTCGACAGCGTGATCGTTGCGGTCACCGTCTGCGTGAGCAAAGTGCTGGCGATGGTCACCGTGCCGAACGGCGTCACCGTCCCGTTGTCGTTCACGCTCGCGGTCGGCGGCACGCCGGTGATGCCGGGCGGCTTGTCGGCGAGGACGGTGACGAAGGTGCCGGCATGGCTGTTGTTGCCGTCCGTGGCGAGCAGAAAGAAATCCTTCGCATAGCTCACGCCGGGATCGAGCTTCAGCGTCACCGTTCCGCCGCTGCCGCCGGTGACCTCCAGCGTGTTGCCCGCCGCCAGCGTGACGCCGGTGGCGGTGCCGATACCGGCGAGGTCGATCGTGGCGCCGGGCAGGAAGCCGCTGATGATATTGGTGGGCGCGTCGCCGGATTCGATTTTCAGCGTCGCCGTGCTGTTGGCGGCGAAGCTGATCGCGCCGCTGCCGGCGGCTGTCGTGCCGGCGAGGTCGAAGGTGCCGGTGTTGGAAATGCTGGTGCCGCCGCTGTAGGTGTTGGCGCCGGCGAAGCGCACCGTGCCGGCGCCGGAGATCAGCACGCCGCCGCTGCCGGCATTCGGGGTGCCGTCGCCCGAGGTGCCGGTTGCGCCGGGGACGGAGCCGTTCTGATCGGCGATCACGTCGCTGATCGTCACCGTCGCGCCCAGGGCGGGGTCGAAGCTGATGTCCTGCGTGCCCTGGATGAAGATGCCGCTGCCGAAGGCCGAGCCGTTGGTGGCGCCGGCGCCGCCGGTGCCGCCGGTGACGCTGCCGCCGGACTCGCTGCCGCCGGCATAGCTCAGGCTGCCGCCCTGCTGAACGAAGATCGCCCCGCCCGCGCCCAGGCCGCCGCCGCCGCTGCCGTTGGTGAGGCTGCCGCCGTCGCCGAAGGCCGAACCGTTGCCGCCGCCGAAGCCGCCGGTCCCGCCGCCGCCGGCGCCGCCGTGTCCGATCCCACCACCACCACCACCGCCGCCGAAGCCGCCGGCGCCACCGGTGCCGCCGCTGCCCTCTTCGCCAAGCCCCCCGGTGCCACCACCGCCGCCGAAGCCGCCGGCGCCGCCGGTGCCGGCGGCAACATCACCACCACTACCACCACCACCACCACCGCCGCCGCCGAAGCCGCCATTGCCGCCGGGCGCGCTGGTCGAGGCGGTTTCCATTTCGCCCACTGCGCCGCCGACACCGCCGCCGCCGCCGCCGAAGCCGGGGCCGTCAGGCACGCCGCCGCCGCCGCCGCCGCCATCCGGGCCGCCGGCGTCGCCATTACCGCTGCTGCCGCCGGACGCGGTGCCCGGGATGATGCCAGCCGCCCCGGCGCTCGGACCCGTCCCTCCCAACGCCGTGGCGCCGACCCCGCCGCCGCCGCCGCCAAAGTCGCCGCCGTTGCCGCCGAGGCCGCCGCCGCCGCCGCCGTGGGTGGCGTCGTTGTCGAGACCGCTGCCGCCGACCGCGCTGTCGTTGCTGAAAGTCACGCCACTCAGCGTCACCGTGCCGGCCGACGCCACGAACAGCCCGCCGCCCAGCCCCGCCCCGTCGCCGCCGCCGCCGAAACCCGCGCCGCCCTGTGCCGAGGTGCCGGCGATGGTCAGATTGTCGATCGCGACGGTGCCGGCATAGACGAAGAAGCCGCGATGCGCGCCGTCGCCGGTCAGCGTGTAGCCGCCGCCGCTGCCGTTGCTGCCGTTGATGGTCAGCGTGTCGCCGCCGGCCAGGTTGATCGCCTCGATGTCGCTGGTGAGGCTGAAGCTTTGGGTGATGGTGATGGTGAAGGCGGGGTCGGTCTGGCTCGCCGCGTCGATCGCCGTGATGGCGTTGTTGAGGTCGGCTTCGCTGCCGACGCTGAAGCTGGTCGGGACGGCGAGAACGTCGGTGCCGCCATTTCCGTCGGCGGTAAGCGCGAAGACATCGGTCGCGTAGCTCACGCCGGGATCGAGCTTCAGCGTCACCGTTCCGCCGCTGCCGCCGCTGACCTCCAGCGTGTTGCCCGCCTCCAGCGTAACGCCGGTGGCGGTGCCGATGCCGGCGAGGTCGATCGTGGCGCCGTAGACGAAGCCGCGGATGAGGTTGGCGGGCGCGTCGCCCTTTTCGATCTGCAGCGTCGCCGTGCTGCCGGGCGCGAAGGTGATCGCGCCGCTGCCGGCGGCTGTCGGGCCGGCGAGGTCGAAGGTGCCGGTGGAGGATATGGTGGTGCCGCCGGTATAGGTGTTGACGCCGGCGAAGCTCACCGTGCCGGCGCCGGAGATCAGCACGCCGCCGCTGCCGGTATTCGGCGTGCCGTCGCCCGAGGTGCCGGTTGCGCCGGGGACGGAGCCGTTCTGATCGGCGATCGCATCGCTGATCGTGACCGACTGGCCGGCGGCGGGGTCGAAGGTGATGATCTGATTGCCCTGGATGAAGATGCCGCTGCCGAAGGCCGAGCCGTTGGTGGCGCCGGCGCCGCCGGTGCCGCCG
>CAIXDS010000088.1 GCA_903918195.1 uncultured Acetobacteraceae bacterium
AAGCTCGACGCGCTGGCCCGCTACAACGCGGCGCTCAGCTCCTTCCAGCGCGAGCACAACCTCGCGGTGGAGGAATGGACGAGCAAAGTGACTGAACGCGTCCGCACGCCGGCATCGCTGGCCGGGCGGCATCGGCTCGGCCAGGCGCTGCGCAATCTGGGTTTTCAACTGCGCTGAACCCAACGCTACACTGCCACCCCCGCGCCGATTTCCGCGCCGGGCCGGGCCTGGACGAAGGACGGATCAACCTCGCCCGCTTCCGGCCGGGACTCGTCCACCCCCAGGGCCAGCAACAGGTGGCTGCGAAGCTCTGCAAACCCAGGGTGGGCATGGCGCCGCGGGCGCGGCAGGCGAACCGCGAGTTCCGTGCGTATCCGCCCGCCCTCCAGCACCAGCGCCCGGTCCGCCAGCAGCAGTGCTTCGTCCACGTCGTGCGTGACAAACAGAACCGCCGGCCGGTGGCGCACCCAAAGCGCGGACACCAGCGCCTGCATGCGCAGCCGAGTCAGCGCGTCCAGCGAGGCGAACGGCTCATCAAGCAGCAGCAATTCGGGATCGCGCACCAGGGCGCGGGCAAGCCCGGTGCGCTGCGCCTCGCCGCCGGAGAGCGTGAGCGGCCAGGCATCCTCGCGGTGGGCAAGGCCGACTTCCTGCAGCGCGGCCCGGGCGCGCGCCTGCACGTCCTCACCGCGCAGACCCAACGCCACGTTGCGCCACACCCGCTTCCAGGGCAGCAGCCGCGGTTCCTGGAACACCACGGCGCGGCGCGCCGGCATGTCGACATGGCCCTGCTGCACCGGATCGAGCCCGGCGAGCGTGCGCAGCAGCGTGGTTTTGCCGGACCCGCTGCGGCCCAGCAGAGCCACGAATTCTCCCGCCGCAATCTGCAGATCAAGCGAATGCAGCACCGGCGCTCCGCCGAAGGCACGCGTGAGACCACGGATGCGAACGGCGGGCGCGGACACCATGCTCAGCGCGCCCGGTCTGCGAGCGCTTGGGCGAACTCGGGCGCGGACGCCGAAATCGCGCCGCCGCCGCCAAAGATCGCCGCCGGATCGATGAGGTTCTGCTCGGCCGGGCGTGTGGACAGATCAAGCAGCGGGAACAGCAACTCGGCGACGCGATAGGCTTCCTCCAGATGCGGAAAGCCGGAGCCGACGATGGTATCGATGCCGAGCGCGCGATACTCGTCGATGCGCGCCTTGATCGTGGCCGGCGAGCCCACCAGCGCCGTGCCCGCGCCGCCCCGCACCAGGCCCACGCCGGCCCACAAATTGGGGCTGACCTCCAGCTTGGTGCGGCTGCCGCCGTGCAGGGCGACCATGCGGCGCTGACCTTCGGAATCGGATTCCTCGGTCAGCTTGCGCTGGGCGGCGGCAATCACGTCATCGGACAGATGGGCGATCAGCCCATCCGCGGCGGCCCAGGCCTGTTCATCAGTTTCGCGCACGATCAAGTGCAGGCGGATGCCAAAGCGCAGCGTGCGACCGGCAATGGCAGCGCGGCGCCGGACATCGGCGATTTTCTCCGCCACCTGCGCGGGTGGTTCGCCCCAGGTGAGATACAGATCGGTCTGCTCGGCGGCCAGTTGGTGCCCGGGCGGCGAGGAGCCGCCGATATAGAGCGGCGGATGCGGCGTCTGCACCGGCGGAAACACCAGCCTGCCGCCCTTGATGCGCAGATAGCGCCCCTCGAAATCCACCGTCTCGCCTTGCATCAGGCCGCGCCAGACGCGCAGGAATTCCGCCGCCTGTTCGTAGCGTTCGTCGTGGCCGAGGAAGATGCCATCGCCGGCGAGGTCGGCCGGATTGCCGCCGACGACGACGTTGAGCAGCAGGCGACCACCGCTGAGCCGGTCGAAGGCGGCGGCCTGGCGGGCGGATTCACCCGGTGAGGTTGTGCCCGGACGCAGGGCGATGAGGAATTTCAGCCGCTCGGTATGGGTGACGATCGAGGCGCCGGTAATCCAGGCATCCTCGCAGCCGCGTCCGGTCGGGATCAGCACGCCGAGATAGCCGAGCCGGTCAACGGCCTGCGCGATTTCCCGCAGGTAGCGGTTGCTGCCGGTGCGCCGGCCGATGGCGGAGCCGAGATGGGCGCCGTCGCCGCTGGTGGGCAGAAACCAAAGGAAGTCGAGGGGACGCTGGGCGGTCATTATGGATTACCTGATACGGTTGATTGCATGGCGGCGCTGCCCCGGGACTTTTTTTTGCGGAACGGGGTCCAGGCCTCTCGGCCCTTGGCGGGTCCAGGGCAGAGCCCTGGCCTTGTTTTTTCTACGAAACAAACACCGATCGCCAGCTGAGCGCACGCCGTTCCAGTGCGCGAACCAGCAGGTCGCCGCCAAGCCCGAGCAGCGCATAGACCAGCAGCCCGACCATGATGATGTCGGTGCGCAGGAACTCGCGGGCATCCATCATCATGTGACCGATGCCGGATTGTGCGTTGATCTGCTCGCCCACCACGAGGCTGAGCCAAGCGACGCCGAGCGCATAACGCAATCCCACCAGCGCCGAGGGCAGCGCGCCGGGCAGGATGACGTGGCGGATCAATTCGCCGCGGCTCAGACCGAGGGTGTTGGCGGCCTCCACCAGTTTCGGGTCGACGCCGCGGATGCCGGCGAACAGGTTGAGATAAATGGGGAACACAGACCCCAGGGCGACAAGGCCGATTTTCGGTGTCTCGCCGATGCCGAACCAGAGGATGAACAGCGGCACCAGCGCCAGATGCGGCAGGGTGCGGCCCATCTGCAGGGGCGCGTCCACCGCGTCCTCGCCGATGCGCGACAGCCCCGCCACGAGGGCGAAGCCGACGCCCGCGACGACGCCGATGCCGAGCCCGACTGCAACGCGCCCGAGCGAGACCAGCAAATTTTCGAGCAGTTCGCCCGAGGCGGACAGCGACCAGAAGGTTTCCAGGATCGCGGCCGGCGAGGCTACCAAGCGGGATGGAATCACGCCGAAGGACACACCGGCCTGCCAGGCCAGAACGAGGAGCACCGGGGTGGCAAAGCGGCGAAACCTTGCCAACGAAGCAGGGGTCACCACAAACCGGCTCAGCCGGGGAACTCGTGGTGCATCAAGCAGCGTGATCGGGGGGCTGGCGGCCTCGGACATGCGGCAGTCTCCGACGATCTCGGTCGCTTTCGGAACAGCGGTCGTGATTGCGCAACGACAGCGGGATGATCACCGATGCCCCCTCCCCGCGCCTTGCGTCGCATGGCGGATCGGTGACATCGCCTGATCCAACGTGCTCCGGTACGGGTGCAACTATTGGCCGCCCGGCGCCACTGAGTGTTCTACGAGCTGAGACGCACCGTCAAGAGATTCCACCGCCATGACCAAAAGATGAGACAATCGGCTTTCACGCCACGGATTCGCTGTTTCAGCGCGACAGCATTTCCACGAACGCGCGCACGCGGGTGAGCAACTGGCCGGTTGGTGGTCCGACCTGGAACGAGCCTTCCAGGAAGATGCCGGGATAGCCGAGGCGCTGGAAATACTCGGCCTGGATTTCGCGATGCACGCTGCCGAATGAGCAGCCGATATAGCCGTAGAACAGGATGCCCTTGGCGCCGAACTCCGGCAGATATTCCTCGATACGGGTGCGCTGGCGCACCGGCGAGCCCAGCGTGCGGGCGGTGATGATGTAGTCGGCATAGGCCTCCAGCGGCGGCAGATCCTCGCGGTAATCGCGCGTCCAGTCATCGGCGCCGCTGTGCCAGCCGGTGATGGCACCGCCGGCATCGTCGATGGTCTTGTAGACGCCGAATTCCTGGCCCCGCCCGCCGACCCAGGCCAGACGAACCAACTCATTGTGCGGCTCCGGCGCGCGGGCGGCGACTTCCAGCTCCTCGATGAGCGTGTCGAGCACCTCTTCGTATTCGTCGGGCTTGCCGTAATAGGTGGACATGCCGGCCAGCGTGTACATGGTCGCCAGGCTGCGGATGTAGAGCGGGTTGTGCAGGCGCAGCCGCAGGATGCGGCGCATCTTGCCGATGATCCGGTTGGCGCGGATGATCTCCGCCTGCAGCCGCGTCTCGTCGATCGGCTGACCGGTCAGCCAGAGCGAGACGCGTTTGATTTCATCGATGAAGAAGCTCTGCAGTTGGGCGACGCGCTCGGGATCGTCGGCGACGTTCGGGCGGTTGACCGATTCGACGCGGAACACGTCGAAGCCTTCGTCCTTCAGCAATTCCCAGCCCAGATTCAGCGGTTCGCAGGCGGCGTTGTAGACCACCATGCGGCGCGGGGTGCGGCCGACGCGCAGATAGAACTCGCCCAGGATCGAGCCCACCAT
>CAIXDS010000089.1 GCA_903918195.1 uncultured Acetobacteraceae bacterium
CAGATACAGCGTGTCCTCCTCCAGCCGCTCAGCCATTAGCCGGCGGACCCGCCCGTGAGGGTCGAACCGAGATAGGACGCGCCGAACATGATGACGATGCCGCCGATCACGCCGGCAATCAGGCCGAGCGAGACGCGGCCGAACATCCACGACAAGCCGATCGCGATGATGCCGAGCACCGCCAGCGATTGGCCGAACGGACCGAGGATGAAGGTGCAGATGTTGTTGATCATCGTCGCCGGCGATGCGCCGCCCGTCACGGTCTGGGCATGGGCCAGCACCGGAATGGCCACCATGGCCGCCATGGCAAGCGCGCCTGCGGTGCGTGGAAGGACCTGCCGGTCAAGAACGAGCAAACCCTTCCCGTAGGCGTTGGTCATGAGGCGCTCGGCAGCCAGGAGAACACGCTTCGTCATTCGTCACCTTTCAACGGCTGGACCAGAGACAGTGACCGCTGCGGCCGGTCCTCCTCCCGCAGCGGCAGACAGCGCCGGACCAGCCGCCGGCGTCGGCGCGGCCGGAGGCTGAACCTCATGGTGGCGAGCAGCGGCGTACTCGTAGGACGGCCACACATCCCAGGACGGCGGCGCATTCGGGTCCACGGCAGCGGCGGATTCAGCCGCCGCTGCCGGCTGGTTGTCGATCGCGGCCGGCACCGCACCCACGTCGATGGCAGGAACGACATGCCGGGCGGCCAGTTCCACCTTGTGCACGTAACCGTTGGCAAAGCCGCGCTGCGCATCGCCCGTGTTGTATTTGGAGATCGCGACGCGAAGCGCCGCCTGCTGCCCTTCATGGGTGTCGCCGCCGGCATAGTCGCCGGCGAGAATGACGGCGGCGGCGGCAACCGACCGGCATGGATCGAAGGCCGCCTCCAGCGTGAGCCCGAGCCTGGCGAAGTTGGCCGAGTTGATCTGCATGATGCCGACGTCTACAGAATGGCCGGCTTCGAGCAGCTTCGAGGCAATCTGAATCGCGATGTCGCGGCTGGCGGGAACGCCGCTGGTCCCCGTGGTGTTGTCGTTGATCGACAGTGGCTGAAAGCCGCTCTCGGTCCGCGCGATCGAGGCAAGAGTGGACGGCGCAACAGACGCGCCGCAGCGCAGGGCGAGCTGACCGAACTCGCCGACGCTGAGCGGATCGGCCCATGCCGGGCCAGCCATCGCAATCGCAGCAGCAAACGCGACCGCGATAACGGCCGGTGTCCTATTTGGTCCGGGAGCGTCGTCGCGCAGCGCGTGCCGGCGCGGGGGGATCACCATCCCTGAAAGCCGCGACCTCGTCAGCCAACTCCCCAAGGTCGCACGGAGACACGCCGACGAACTGCCGAAGCTCAGGATCGCCGGCAGGATAGATGGTGATGCGACCGAGGAAGTTGAATTTCCGGACGAAAAACCACGCCGATTGGAGGCTTTTGTAACTTCTGTCGCCGGACAGGCCACGCCAGGTCCGGATAATCCGAAAGCCCCGGCCCTGTATCCAATTGGAGCGCAGGTAGATGACGAATGCTTCCTCGCTGCGCGCGACAATGAACGCGCCGAGCACCTGCCCGCCGTCGTTGAGAGCCGAACGCAGATCAGCCTTCTCGAAGGCGTTGCCCACCCAGTCGCTCCCATCCACACGCCCTCGCTCCCGCCGCAAGGCGTGCCGGGCACAAGATGGGCCTGGAATCGCTGATTGCGCAATGACATACCTGTAAAAGACACAGTTCACCCACGATGGGAGATTGTAATTCCCCGGTTGCCTAGCCCCCATCCGTCGCGGCGTCGGCGGCGTAAGAGCACGAACAATCACGATCACGCAACCGTGATTTTGAACAAATGTCGTGCTTACATGGTTTCATGCAGCACGGAGGCTCCACATTGTATTCATATCGCTTCGGTATTGCTTTTCCTGTCGCGCGCGTTTAATGGAGCTTCCTCTCTTAATAAAGACACGAAGATAAATGGCTGCCGTGATTCGCATTGTTCATCGTAACATACACAACGAATGCTTCGGTCTTGAACGAGACGAAGAGCTATTTATTGGCAGCGGCGTGTCTCCCTGTGAGATTGTGGCTGTGTGACTGGAGCGCAACCGGAACGGACCGTTCCGGAAGATTTCCTTCAGCCCGGCGATCGCAACGACGCGTAGGAGCTGGATACCGCGGTCAAAAACCGAGGCGATGCGGTGATGACCTGCAACCGTACTGCGTCAGTAAGGCGCGCCCCGATTCGGCGTAGAGGCGATCCGTCGGGGAAATTTGCCGAGGGCAGTTGGTGACGTGAGCAGGGTGGCGACACGCTGGAAGCGCCGGGCTCGATCGCGGCGGCGGCGTTACACCTCCACTGCCGAGAACGGCGTCTCGCACAAACGTGTAACTGCCTCCGCCGTGGCGCAGAAGAAGGGTGCGGCCGAAAGTGCGCCTGCGTTCCTGCGGAAGTGCGCGGCCGATATGGGTACAAGATCCTCCCGCCCTTGCAGGCGGCGCATCGCTTTCGTGCCGGCGTGGCGTAAGTTCTGCGAAGCGATCCGCAAACGCTGCACGAGAAGATCGCGCCGGAGATCACCGCACACAGTCAGCCGGAAGTCATAGCGTCGTGGTCGGCTCGCTGTTGACGCTGCAAGAGATTCATCGCGACCTGCAGTTGGTGTCGGTAGAATCAGGCTGGCCTTGCCCTCGACACACGGGATCGCCTTGTCTGCGTCAATCCTTGGCCAGGGCATGGCACCGGCCGCGACAGTGCGCAGCTGCTCGTCAAAATCCTGCCCTGCCCGATAGAGCCCAGCCAGAAAGATGCAACGGTTGCCGTCCAGCGCGGCATGCCGACCGCGATGCGAGCCTTTCAGGTGACAGTTTCATCTGGCCGTCAATCCCAGTCTCCGAGTCGCATCGTCGGGGCGTGTGATCTACCGAGGCCGGACGCCTCGCTGACACCGATCTACCCACATGGCACGCGTGAGGTTTACCGATGTGCATCATGTGATTTACCGAGGCCGAGGCTCACGAATCAACGGGTTACAGGGTTATCCCGCGTGATTTACCGAGGAATCTAATACTAAGACTCTCAAATACCTTGCTCTAGTACCTGCCCTCGGCAAAACACACAGCGACGAACCGAAGCGGATCCGGCATGGTCACAACAGGTTCGAGTTTAGGTAGCCGCATGGGCACGGTTCACGACCTGTTAGAAGCCAAAGGCAAGCTAGCTGCCATTGAGGCAGGGTACGATCGCGCCGCCGTCGAGGCAGCCGCGCTCTACATGTCGGACGAGGAGTCGGGCCTCGGTTTTGTCTTCTCTGGCTGGACACAATGCGCACTGCCCCATCGCAAGCTCAAGGACGACCAACCCTGGCAAATTGCAACCGAACGCGTCCGGTTGGTCATTGAGCCAGGCCGCCGCCCAGTCGGAAACACAGGCAAGCTGGATTATGTCGGTGTGCCCTTCGGGGCCCACGCTCGCCTAATCATGTTCTACCTACAAACACGGGCACTAGAAGCCGGCAGCCGCGAGGTTGAGCTTGGGCGAAGTCTACGCAGCTGGATGACGAAGATGGGAGTCCCTATCGGCGGTTCGCAGGCCCGTAGCGTCCGTGACCAAGCCGAGCGCATCAGCCGGTGTCGGCTGACCTTCCACATATCAGGCTCTAAGGGCGCTGCCACCGGCTTGGTTAACGCGAACATCGTTGATAGAGCGCTATTCATCGACGTGGACGACGGTGGCACCCAAGGGCGTCTTTCACTTGAAACAGCCAAGCTTTCAGAATCATTCTTCGAGCAGTTAAAAAAACACCCGGTCCCTATTGAAGAAGCCGCCATAAAGGCGCTGGCTAACAACAGCGCTGCCATGGACGTTTACATGTGGTTGGCTTATCGACTACATGCCTTAACTGGTAGCCGTCCGATCACCTGGGCCGCCCTGAAGGGTCAGTTCGGCACCAGCTACAAGGCGCTCTACCACTTCAAGCCGGAATTCATCAAAGCCTTGCAGCTGGCTATGTCAGTGTATCCAGCGGCAAAGGTCGAAGTCACCGACACCGGTGTAATTCTGCACCATTCTCGCCCGCCAGTGCAACCGAAGCTCATTTCCGCCCGCTAGGCTGCCGCCTCGGCAGATCACACGACAGATTTCTGCACTCTCTAGAATGGCTGTTTTCCGCAGTTTTCGGTGTTCAAGTCGGCGGCGACGGATCGGTAAATCACACACTCCAAAGCGCCCTTCCCTCCCCATCGGCGCCTGCGCACTCGGACCACTCGCCTTATGGCAACGGCGCGACTCGGTAGATCACACGACCAGGCTGCAATTACGTTCCAGCGGTTCTAGCTGACCACAACCCGAAGGGCTCGGAAAATCAGACGACAGTTTCTTGCACCAAAACAGCTGTTTGACTGACAAAGTGTCGAAATCGAACGGGATATCGTCTCGTCGTCCCTCGCTGCAGGCCGCCCCCACCTGCCCTACTAGCCGAATACAACGTTAGCCTGGCACTGCTCAGGACTGATATCCAAAGACCTGTCGCAGAGGGCCAACACCAAAATTTTTGTCACTAGGGCCCATCTGATTGAAAAAGGCCTGAATGCGCGGAAAGATTGGCCTATCGCCGAACTTAGGAGTTTCGCGAAAAGCGTTAACCGGGACGATTCCGCTATTTTACCTGTCACAATAGGCAGTCGCGACGGTGCAAATTATCGCGATATGTTCAACGACGGCCCATCTTGGCAGCTTGTGACCGAAATTACCCCTAGTGACACGACTGTTGGGTCTACGCCCAGGGACGGGCTTCGTGCGCTGCCACAAAGCCCTGCCCTCGTTCGGAGGTAAGCCAGCTTGCCGGCCAGCTGTCTGGCTGGCAAGCTGGCTTTCGAGATAGAGCGGGATATCACCGCGCGTCGTCGCGGTCCGCGCGCCCCTGTGCTGCTCATCAAATACAACGCTGGCATCGTGGGATGGAGCGCGATGGACTGACATCCAGACGCCTATCCCAGAGACGAGTTTCGTGCGCCGCCACAAAGCCATCCCCTCGGAAAACCAGACAGCCAGCAGGCCAGCCAACTGGCTGGCCTGCTGGCTGTCTGCCTTCGAGATAGAGTGGGGTATCGTCTCATCGCGGCCCGCGCGCCCCTGTCCTGCTCGCCGAATACAACGCTGGCGTCGTCGGATGCAGCGCCCAAGACTGACATCCAGAGGTCCATCCCTGAGACGGATCTCGCGCGCCGCCACAAAGGCCCTCCCCCTCCGGAAACGCCCAGCACACCAGCTTGCTGTCTGGCGGGCCAGCTGGCCAGCTGGCTTCGAGATAGAGTGGGGTATCGTCTCGTCGCGGCCCGTGCGCCCCTGTCCTGCTCACCGAATACAACCCTCGCTCGTGGGATGCGGCGCTCTGGACTTGCATCCACAGACGACTATCCCTTCGTGCGCCACCGCAAGGGCCTCTGCCCTCCTCCCGCATTGCGGTCTGAGGCGCAAATTCCCGCCATGGCCACCCCGGAGGCAGGTTCGGGAAAGCCTCCGTCGCCCTCAAGATGCAGGTCAGTTGACGCGCCGGTTTTCAGAACCCCTCGCGTGCCAAGAACTGATCGAGGGCGACCTCGATGATGTCCTGCTTCTGGACCTCCCGCTGGTGAGCGCATTCCCGAAGGCGCCGTTGCAGCGAGAGCGGGAGCCGAGCTGATACCGTCGTCCTTGCTTCTTCGTCGCGGCTAGAGCGCAACCTTGCTGGCAGGCCCGATGTCTGCATGTCGGGCTCTCTCGCTGGCATTGCGGCCTGCTGTATGGCAGCCGGAACAGCTGGCTCTCTTGCTTGTGGCGCCGCCCGCTGAATGTCTGGCTTTCTCGCTGGCATAGCAGCTTGCTGTACGGCCGGCTGGACAACTGGCGGGAGGGCGGGCTGCGCAGCTGTAGGCACCTCTGGCTGAATGGCCAACTGAATGTCAGGCGGCCCAGCCATCCCGCCTGCTGTTTGGCTGGCTGGAGAAACTTCTGGCTGTGAAGCCAGCCCGACGCCCAGACGTTCAGCCGCCAGCCTGTCCTGCTGTCCCGCCGGCCCGCCTGACAGGCCGCCAGCATGCTGGCTAGCTGGCTGGCTGCCTAGCTGGCTCACCGGCAGATGCTCCGGGATGGTTGCGCCGCCTTTCGCAGGCAGTAAGCTCGACATGGAAGACAGCTTAGGCCGCGACGACATCGCCAACCTCCAGACGACCAAGTATGTAAGTCCAGAGGGCAGCCATCTCGTCGGCTGCCTGCTTGCTCCCGATCTCGGACGCAACCAAGCCGTCGATCATGGCGGCTGCATAGTCCGTCCTGTCTCCGACCTGAACCGGCGCGACGGTACCGTGCTGGCTTAACGCCACGGCCGTATCAAGGGTTAGGCGGCTGCGCGGTTTGACGCGGTTTACCGTGAAAACCATCGCTTTCCGGCAAACTCGAATTGCCTCGACCGTGGCGCCGACGGCCCGGAGATCATTCGGGCTCGGCTGGCACGGCACAACAACCAGGTCTGCGGCCCGGACTGCCTCCAACACCTCAGCGCCGATTGATGGAGGGGTGTCCACCATTGCAACGCGGCACCCAGCTTCGCGTAGGGCATCGAGTGCTGCGGCCAGCCCATGATCGGGTCGGGCGAGGATGGGGGACTCGGCACCCCGAGCGTCGTACCACCTTGCGAGTCCTTGCATTTGATCGCAATCGACCACGCCAACTGGGCCATCTCCGGCTGCCTCAGCTGCAACGGCCAGATGCGTCAACAGGGTCGTTTTCCCGGCACCGCCCTTCCGAGAAGCAAACGTGATGACAATCAATGCCAACCCTCCCATTGCAGGCTGGCTGCATAAATCGTCATGCCGCCTGCTGTCAAGCTGGCTGGCTGGCAAGCTGGCTAGCGGCTCAGCTGGCGCAAATATATGAGCGCCTAACTCGAGGACTCGGTCTCAGATTCACGCTCCGAAAGACGGTCGCCAGACGCAGCGGCAACAGCAAAAATTCGGCCGCAAAGAGATCGGGCAGCTGCACATGAACGAACTGCCCGCGAAAGACATTGCAGCGGTCGTTTCCCTCTGCTTCGGGTGATGCCTCCCATCACCAAGCCCAGCCGCCGGTCTGTGGTCTGGCCTTGCTCCAGCGATACGGTGCGCCTCCCGGACCGTCGCGCGGCCGACGTTCAGGTTGGAGACGCCTGAGCTCGCTTTCGGCGCGCCTGGTCAGATACAGATCCAGCAGGCCCAGGTCGGCGGGCAGCAGCTTCAGCCCGGCCTCGGTGCACTAGGCGGTGTAGGGCTTGCTGGCCGACCCAGCGGACCTGAAAGATCGCCCCGGCCATATTTTGGGGTCCGAGCCGCCGATGACCGAACGTCGCTGCAGTTACAGCACCCCATTGAGCGGGTGCGCCTCGAACGGATCGCCGACCTGCAGGTACTCGTCGAGCACGGCGTAGGTGCGGTGGCGGCCGAGGCGTTTGAGATGAGTCGGGTGGACGCCGCGGTCCATGCCGGTGGTCAGGGCGCCGCGTTTGAGGCTGTGGCCGCCCATGGCGCCGCGCTCGAAGCCGGCGGCGGCGGCGCGGGCCTGG
>CAIXDS010000090.1 GCA_903918195.1 uncultured Acetobacteraceae bacterium
CAACCGTCAACTGCGGGTGATAACCAGCGAACTCAACGACGCCACCGCAGAGATCGCCCGGTTGCAGCAGATCGTCGACGCCCTCAATGCCGCCGCCGATGCACGGGCCGATGCGGAGGACGCGCGGGACGCGGCTGTCGCTCTGGCAGGGAACATCGTCCGGTTGCCGAACAGAAGGGCGGCAGCGTAAGCGCTGCCGTGACGCCCAAGGCGCTCCAACGCTATGCAACGCCGAATAGTTTGAGGAGCTTATCGAAGCCGCCGAGGCAGACACTGTAGCGGTCTTGGGTGAGTGTGCTGGTGTGGTTTGCCTTGAGGATGTTGAAGGCGAAGCTGCGCGCGGGCCCGACACATTTCGAATGCGCGCCGCTGCAACTATGGCCGGGCCAGAACGTTTGAGTAGTTTCCGATCCTACCGGAAGGGAGGTTGGCTAGCATTTTTGGCGGCGCATAGGCTTCCTCCTCCCGAACCTGGAGCCATGGTTTTTCCTTAGCCATGGCTCCCTTATTGGCGATGCGAGCCGTGCAAGGGCGAACCCGATCGCTCTCCGCAATTATGAGCCCAGCCATACCCACGCACGAACGCGACACACGTGTCACTGTCACAACAAAGGACTTCATCCACATGCGCTCACTAATGCTGCCGACCGTCGCCCTGCTGCTCAGCGTGACCGCGATTGCGGCGCTGGCCCAGACATCCAGCCTCGACCCCACGACCGGCGCGCGCCCCGGCCACGAGCCCGGCGTCGGCACCTCGTTGCCGCTGTCGAACAACGCGAGCAACATCGAACCCAGTGACACGCGATCCGTCATCGCACCTACCTTGCCGCCGTCTTCAGCCGGCGCAAACGCAACGGCTCATGAGTACTTGAATGCCGCGCTTGTCGCGCTCGTTGCCGGCCGCACCGGCGAGGCGCAGCAATCGCTGGAGATGGCGGAGACGCGGGCGCTCGATCGCTCGGTGGCAGCGGACCAAGCCGACGAGCCGAGCCACAGCCGGTTCATTGCTCGTATTGGCCAGGCGCGTCGCGCCTTGGGCGACGGGGACACCAAGCGGACCATCGCGCTCATCGATCTTGCCTTGTCGAGTTGAGGCGGGAACTTGTCGCCCGGCCCGGCGCTTCCGCAGAGCCTGACCGGACCGGCCTTGGGCGATGGGGTAAAGCAGCCCGATCGCCCAAGGCTTTTCCAGGTGCTGGGGCCTGGCCTGATCACCGGCGCCGCAGATGATGACCCCAGCGGTATCGCCACTTATTCGCAGGTCGGCGCCCAGTTCGGCTATGGCCTGGCCTGGACGCTGGTGCTCAGCTACCCGCTGATGGTGGCGATCCAGGAGATCAGCGCGCGCATCGGCCGCGTCACCGGCTTCGGCATCGCCGGCAATCTGCGCCGACATTATCCGGCGGGGCTGGCCGGCAGCATCGTGCTGCTTCTCGTGCTCGCCAACCTCATCAATCTGGGCGCCGATCTGGGTGCGATGGGGGCGGCGCTGAAGTTGCTGATCCACGGGCCCGCTCACCTTTACGTCGTGCTGTTTGCCGCGCTCTCGGCCGGGCTGCAGATCTTCACCCGCTACGTACGCTACGTTGCTGTCCTCAAGTATCTCTGCCTGGCACTGTTCGCCTACGTCATCTGTGCCTTCATGGTGAACGTCGCGTGGACCGATGTCGCCTGGGCCATCGTGTGGCCGCCGTTTTCCTCCCGCGCCGCCTATCTGGTGGCCGTGACCGCAGTGCTCGGCACCACGATCAGCCCGTATCTGTTCTTCTGGCAGGCCGGGCAGGAAGTCGAGGACGGAAAGGAGCGTGCCGGCGCACGGCCGCTGATCCGCGCACCGGAGCAGGCGCAGGGCGAATTTACCCGCATCCGCATCGACACGACGATCGGCATGGCGATTTCCAACCTCATCGCCCTGTTCATCGTGATCACCACGGCAGCGACGCTGCACATGCACGGCGTG
>CAIXDS010000091.1 GCA_903918195.1 uncultured Acetobacteraceae bacterium
CACTATGGTCCGACCGCGTGATCACCACCCCCAAGGCCATCAAACCTCTCCCAATACGCGACTCGGCGCCCATAGGGATCGAATCCGATTTTCACCGCCCTGGGAATCCCCAACGAGTCACGATCAGCGCGGACTGGTATGACTCCTGGTTGCGAGGGAGACCCCCTCGCGCGCCAGAGTCGGCGGGGCGCCTGCGAACGGCGCAGGCGAAGTGAGGGACGGAACCTTATCCACCGGTCGCTGAGAGCAACGACAGGACGCTGTTGGCGATGGTCAGCATGTTGATGCACATCACGCCGAACGTGAACTGCACCGCGCAGGCGACCGGCGAGCCGTTGCTCCGGCCATTGACGATGGCGCGCCAGGTGACGATCGACCAGAAGACGCAGGCGGCTCCGAACATCTGGAAGAAGTGCTCGAACAGCTGCACGACGTTGACGACAGTGTTTTGCGGCGTGCTGCCGAGAATGTTGCTCGCATTACCCGGCGTTGTGGGCGCGTAGCTGGTGAGCGACGCCGCGACGCTGGTGCCGGCGCTCACGCTGGCCATGGTGAGGAATTGCGGAAAGCTTGCGAAGACCCCGGCGAGGATGAGGGAGACAAATGGCACCCAGGGCTGATGCCGGTGCTGGTGGTGGTGCGGATAGGCGTAGCTGCGAAACGTCCAGGCGGCGAAGAAGAAGCTTATGCAGGCTGCGAGATAGCAAAGAGCCGGCAGCAGGACGGCGATCGCGTCGCCCATCGCGGTGGCAAAATTGACCAGACCTTGCATGGTTGGCTCCGCGCCATCGCTTCTATTGGATCGTGCCCTGTTCGGTCGTCACGACCCAGCTCGTCCCCTTCTGCCCGATCGACTTGATGCGGCCATAACCGGGGATGACGTCGCCGACCGTGACCTGCAGCTGTGCGCCCTCGCCACCGCCACGGTCGATCTCGGCCAGCAACGCGAGGCTGGGCGAAGCCGCCTGGACGCGGAAGCGCCTGGGAGCTGCTGGTCCGGCAGCAGGCGCTGCCGGCTCGGTACGCGTCAGCACGATCGGCGCCGTTCTTGCTGGCGGGGGCGAAGCCGTGGCGGGTGAGGCTGGCGCCGGTTCGGCGACGGTATGTGCGGAGCTGACGGCGCTGCGCGCGTCAGCCAGGGCAAGGCGCCGCCCGAAATCAGCCAGCTGGGTCGCGGTGTCGGCCGCGCTTTTCTGCAGATCGGACCGCAGCTGCGCGTTCTGCTGGCGCAGGTCGCGCATCATGGTCGCCATTTCGGTGACGAGGTCGAGCACCTGCACCTGGTCGGCTTGTGTCATCGGCGCGGCATGAAGGGACGCGGCGACGACGATGGCGTCGCGAGCTGGGGCTGGAGCCGGCGCCTGTGGTGGCTCCGTGGCGGCAGCACCCTGGGACGGGGCCGCAGGGGCCGCCACGGCGGCGGCGGCCCGAGCGGGTGCAGGTTGGTTTCCGGTACTCCCTGTCGGCTCTTCGGCTGGCGTGCCATGGCCACCGGTCTCAGCCGCGGCGGCCGCAGCCGGCTGTCGCCGCGGAGCTGCCGCGGCCCCCCTTTCTTCTGAACCGCCGTTGTTCTGTCGGTTCGATAGAGGGGGCGCTTCGGACGATGAGAGGGCGCTGTTCTCCGGCTGCACCCCATCGCGTGACCCGGTCTGCGGGTTGGCCTGCAGGGAAAGAAGTTCCTGGACCTGTGCCTGCGGCGGCTTGCGCGTGTAGGGGCCGCGGGTCGCCGGCGGAGTTGACGGTGGCAGGTTGACGTTCGCCACGGATGCGGACGGTGCCAGCGGGGGCGCGGCCTCAGGCGTCGCAGCGACAGCCAGTTGGCGCATCGTTGAGGCCATCCGAGGTGCCGGCTCGACCTGGGCGGAGAAGGCCAGGACACCGCCGAGGCCTGCCGCGGCGAGCGCAGCGACTGCGCCGCCCAGAAGCAGCCAGCGGCGTCGTTGTGACCGCGGGATGCCGGACGTTTGCAAGCGCTCGCTGGCTTCTGGCGCGGCCGATGCTGCTGCCAGGCCCACCCGAAGGGAGGAATCCGGTTCTCCGGGCAAGCGCGCACTCGGAAGCTGGTCGTCCGGATCGGACCCGGCCGCGACGACCGGTGCGGCTGTTTCGAACGTGTGATCGTCCCCGTGGAGGCCGTCCGGTTCGCCGGGGAGACAACCGTTCAACGACGCTTTCAGCGGATCTACGGCGGGCGGATCGACAGGGTCCGCCTCATCAGGCGCTCCGTCCTGCAGCGCAAGATCGTCTGGCTCGACGCGGGACGACCTGCCCGGCGCGGCGCCCTCCGGATGGGTTGTGGCCAGGTCGAGCGTGGAATATGCGGCGGGTTGCATGTCCATGGGGCACCTCGTGCGGCGGCGATACGACAGCATCGCGCCAGACGCTGCGAACGGCGGCGCGTCTTCCGCCGCCCGCAGTCAAGCTTCGCTCACGACCCGCGATGCGCCGTCACGTTGGCGAGGAACATGACGCCGACAGCGACATTCGCATCCAGCGAGACCGTCGGCCCCCTGGGTGCAGCCTGGTTCAGCGTGGCGCCGATCTGGGATGCCGCAACACCGGCAGCCATGCCAAGTTGCTGGTCAATGTTGAGGTGGGTCGTCGTCGTGGCCCCGCCGAACGGACTCAGCACCGCCGCGGTATTCGACGTCGTGGCGATCGCCTGCCCAAGCCCCTGCACGAAGGCCGCTGCTGCCGGCAGCAAAAAGCGCGTCAGATAGTGCTGGTCCACGTTAGAGGCGACACCGGCTTCCATCGTGTCCGGCGCGACGACCACGCCATCCACGCCGATCGTCTCGCCGTTGTGAATGATGGTGCTCACGTGAATGACCAGCCGCTCCTGCTGCTTGGCGAAGGTACCGATCATCCGGTCGCCGGCGATCGGGCCGGAGTCAGCCTGCAGTACCACCGGGCTGCTGGCATCCGAGTTCACCGCCAGGATCGGGTGGGCGAACACGCCCCGGCCGGCAGGGATCAGCAACATCCCTGTCTCGGCAGCCTGCGTCGCGGCCGCAACAGGCGAGGCTGCAGCGCCGGCACCCGATCCCCTGCTCTGGGCCGGCCTCTCGGCCTGATCCTCCTGCGCCGGGGGCACGACCACATCCGTGCGTGGCGCCCGGCCGCCCCATTGTGAGAACAGATCGTCGATCTGCCGCATGTAGGCCTGTTCGACTCTGGGATCGGCGGTCGTTGCTGCCACGGGAACCGGCCGCGGTTGCGCGCCCGGAAGACCCGCCTCTGCCGGCAGCGGTGCCGGAAAGACCGCCTGCACCGGCCGCGGCGCCGCGGCAGGCGGGCGCGCCACGGCAGCCGGCCTGGCTGGCGCCGCCTGCTCGACCCGCGGCGAGGGCGGCGCCACGAGCTGGCTCGGCGCGATCTGCGGCGTGAACGACACGCCCTTCTGCAGCGCTGCCCGCGCCTGCGCGTCATTGGCCTGCAGAGCGATCGCGTCCTGCTCGGGCGTGCTGTGCAGTCCGCCGGGCAACGGATCGACGCGCTGCATCCGCGCGTCGCGCGACATGACCTGCGCCTCACGCCCGGAGGTCGCGATGACGACGACGAGCGCAATCACTGCCAGAAGCCCGGCGATGAGCACCGCGAGACGGCGTGGGCCTGCTCGGCCCGAGGCATTCAACAGCCCGCCTGACAGGTGTTTCGAGAAGGGCGAAGTGAGCCCGCGAAATCTGGCAAACGCTCCGGAGACGGCACCGGACATCGGATCACTCCTTGAGTTCGGCCGAAACGGTGCGGCCATTGACGGACAGCAGCACGACCGGCGTGTTCGGCACGGCGTAGACCGTGATTCCCGCCTCCGCCTCGGAAGCCGTCCATTCGGGGGAGAGCAGGGTGTAGCGCGTGCGCAGATAGACATTGCGGCCCAGCCGCCACGCCCGCAGTCCCTCGGGCGAGACGCCGACGACCGACAGGGGCGTTGCGTCGGCGGGGGCGATTCCCTGCAGCATGCCGGTCAGGAATGGCGCGCCGGTATCCGGTGCGCCGGGCTGCGTCATGATCTCGACCTTGGCATGCGGGCCCCGGTCGGCGACGTGGACGCTCAGATTGGCATCGTAGCGCCCGCCGCCAGCCAGCAGGAGGAAGGTAACCGGTTTCGGCGCTCCTTCCAGCGACACCACCAGACCACCACGCGGCGCCAACGAAACCGGCGTGATCTCCAGCACATTGCTCCCCTTCGTGGGGGTGCACACATAGAAGCCGACCGCCGCGACAGACGGGCCGCCACCGGTCGTGCTGGACACGCTGCAGTTGGTCCCGCCGGCCACGGCGGCAGGATTGCTGTTGGTATCCCACTGGATCGGCCACGGCTGACCGGTGCTGTCGAAGAAGCTGACGGCGGTCGGGTATCCTTTCATCGTGTTGACGATGCTAGTGGTCGCGCCCGGTGCGAAGGACACGTTGATCTGGCGGTTGATCGGGGCCGCCATCTCGGTCGTTGCCTGCTCGGCCGCGCGGCGGCTGGCGTCATAGCGGCGCGCCAGGTCCTCGATCATCGCCGGAGTGAGCGGAATGGCATCGCGGACCGCTCGTTCCGCGAGGGAGGGGTTGCCGTTCGCAGGAATGTCTGGATCGGCCCCCGCCGCTCCCGGCTGCCCGCCCGGACGCGGGTCAGCGATTTGGCCGTAACCGGGATCCGCGGCAGCAATCCCGGCAAGGGCGACGGTGACGAGCAGCGCTGTGCGCACAAGAGCCTCCAACTGTTCCATGCTGGCGGGGCGTTATGGATCGCCGGCCCGACTGGTGACCCGCCGGACAAGCCCACGCAGCGATCCTTCGGCTCCGCGCGAGGGGCCGGGATGATCGTGGTGATCCCGGTCACGATGTGCTTCGCCGGCCACGTGGCTAATGCTGGGTGGCGGCCACCAGCTGGTCGATCACCAGCCCGTCCGGATGGTCGTCGGCATTGGTGCGAAGGACGAGGGCGGTGATCATCAGCGTGTTGGTGGACACCTGATTGACGTTCTCGCAGGTCTGCACGATCGGAACCTGGACCTGATAGGCCAGCGCGCCCTGCACATAGCGGGTCTGGTGAATCACGGCCGCCCGCTGCGACTGCGCATGGCAAAGCAGCCGCGCCCGCTTCAATTCGTCGAAATTACCCTGGGCGATATAGCTGTTGGCGAAGCTGTTCCAGCCGTTGACGGTGAACCGCCGGCTCGCCGTATTCAGTTCCTGCGGGTAGTTGTAGTAGTCGACGTTGTAGGGAGCGAGGACCGACTTGACGGTCCATTCCAGCAACTCGGTGTCATCGACGATCGGGCTGTCGAGCGCCCTGACGGGCCGCGGCGGGGTCTTGCCATCGACGAAGAAGTAGCGCGGCTCAACCGGATGCGCCCAGACCCAGGCATCATGGATCAGCGAAATCCCGAGCAGCACACCCAGGCCCAGGGTGAGCGCGAGGCACCTGGTGACCAGCACAGCCTGGAAATCCGGGTCCGAAAGCCGTCGGGTCACAGCAGCGTGGTGGTTCTTCATGCGCGGACCATGGGGTGGTTTGTTCCGGCACGCATCATCATCGGAAGCGCTGCGAACGGCGCCGGGGCCATGCTGCGGACGGCCGGGAGATCGGCCGCCGCATCACAGGCAGAGCGGGGCGCTCTGGTAGCGTGAGAACTCATCGAGCAGGCCTCTCTCGCGACGGACCTCCCGGCACACCGTGACGATCGCCCTGTCCTTGCGGTGGCGAAAGAACAGGAAGCCCTTCTGCCTGCATTGAACCAGCTCGTAGCCGGATTTCTCGAAATTCGCGCGGGCCAGATCCTCGTCGAAGGTGTCGCCGAACTTCGAGCGGTGCCGGTCGCGTGGCAGCTCGATGTGATAGTAGAAGGATTGCAGGGCGCTGGCGGTGATCCCGGCTTCGGCTGCGGTCGCCTTGTAGGCCTGTCCGGAGAAGTACCGGAGCGCAAGAGCCATGACGACCTCGCGATTCCGCCGGCGGTCGCCGATGCCCGCGATCCATTCCAAAGCTTCCTTGCGCGCAGCCACGTCTTTCGACGAGGAAAGCGAATCGCAAGTGCTGATCGGGGCGCTTGCGGTTGGCTTGGCCGTGATTGGCAGGGACGGGACTGGCTGATGATCGGCAACAACCGGGATTTTGACGGCGGCCGGCACCGGCGTTGGCGGACTGCCGACCGGCTGACTGTCCGGAATGATCCGGAGAATCGGCGCCCCCTGCTGCGCCGGCACCGTGCAGGTAGTTGCAACCGCTGGTTTTGCGGGGGGCGCATTGATGGGAGGAACGGGTTCAAGAGAAGCGGTCTCACCGACCGCCGGCGCGGGACGCAGCGGCACCACTCGGTGCGGGTCGCCACCAAGCAGCGCTGTGGGCCGGCCAGTCGTGCCACTTCCGACAGGAGTCGCCGGCGCGGCATCCTGCGCGGCCGCGCGCGACGGTGCGGCGCAAAAAGCGAAGCCGGGCAAAGGATCCGCGAGCGTTGCCGGATCGACCCGTCGCAGGCTCCGGCGGTCTGGGACGGGAATGCCAAGGCGCCGGGCCTTCGTGCGTACCGCATTCGCCGACCGCCCCAGACGCTCGCCGATCGTCGCGGGATGGATGCCGGTCGCACGCCAGGCGATCAGCCGCGTGGTATCGAAAACCGGCCAACCGCGCGCGCCCTGCTTGCGCAACGGCCGATTGTGCGGCGTACGCAGCCCCAGGCGGACCAGGCTTTCATCAAGTGCGTCGGGCGACACACCAAGATAAAGGCAGATGCCCTCGACGCCCAGGCCGGCGGCCACCATGCCGGCGAGGACGCGATCGAACGGAAAAACGACCGCCGCGACCAGCGAGCACAATGGCCCAGGCCCTGGTTTCGGCGGTTCTTGCGGTCGCGACGACCTGGCAAGCTCTGCTGACACTCTGCGCTCCGGCTGAGGGACCGGAGCGAGAAATAAATTCTAAACCAGATTTGTCCAGGAAAATCTGTTGCGACCTATCACCCTCAATGAGAGGCCTTCCGAGGGCCTCCCGCCCGCCCACTCCCCGTCCGGGGATGCGCGTCGGCCGGGAGAATCTGATCGGATTTCATCGCGCGTTCAAGCGAAACCCGCAGATCCAGGAACGCGCGCAGCTCGGCGACGAATTGCGCTTCCTGGGATTCTCGCCTGGCTTCCTGCGAATGGTACTCGGAAAGGGTGGTGGCGACCCGTTCCAGCAGCCCCTGCAGCAGGTCGAGCCCGACGCTGGAAGGGGCGGCGGTGCGGCTTTCGGGCAACAGGTCCCGTGCATCGACGCCGAGGACATCGGCCATCTTCGCCAACGTCCGCAAAGTGATGTTCGCCCCGCCCGTCTCCAGCTCGAAGATATATGACTGCGCGAGGCCGGCCTTCACGCCTGCCTGGGCCTGGGTGAGCCCGGCTTTCTGCCGTGCCTCGCGAATCCGGCTGCCGACTGTCTTAATGAGATCGTCGTACTCGCTCGACGTTTCTTCGGCTGCCTTGGGACGTTTTGTCATGCCGCCAAACCTTTTACCACCAAACCCGAATAACCCGGCCACTTGGACATCTCTTCGCCGAGAATGGCGATGCCGTTCCGGTCCGCGTTTATCCGACGCCGGCTCGGCGTGTCGCAATCCCCGTTCGCAATGGCCTGCAACACGGTATCCGGATCATTCCCGGAGTGCCTTTCCGTGCATCGAGCAATGATCCGTGCGGTCTTGGCCGCTGTCGTCGCCCTCCCATCGGGGGCCAGGGCGGACTTCATGATCACCGTGGCGCCGCCGACCGCCGAACCGGCCACGCCGCCGCCAGCTGTCGCGGCTCCCGAATCAGAACATCCATCGGCGGCCAGGCCGGGCACGGGTAACACACCCCAACACGGCAGCTCGCCCCAGGAACGGCCCCGGCCGGTTCCGCCGGCCTTCAAGACCGCCGAAGGCTTCGGCAACCAGGTCCCGCTCTCCTTCGCCGTGCGGCAGATTGTCCCGAAGGCCGTGAAGGTGACCTACGGTCCCGGGGCGGACCCAGCTTCGCTGGTCGATTGGAAAGGCGGCCAGGCCTGGAACAGCGTGCTGCTCGACGCCGTCAGGCCGCTCGGCCTGCGACTCGCCATGACCTATATGGCTGTCGAAATTCGCCGATAGGCGCGCCGTTCGCAGGAGCCCGGGTCACGCTGCCCTCGACATGCAGAGGAAGCAGACATGCCCAATCTGGAACAGCACGCGGTCACCGACTGGCTCGCTGACTGGCAAGCCGGCTCGGAGCCGCCCGGGTGGCCGCCTCCCATCCGGCCCATCGAGACGATGGCCGACATCCCCGCGCGTCTGGTGAGCCTGGGCAACAAACTGGACGAGGCTGCTCAGAGCGACCTTCGCTCTCTCTCGGCGGCGCTTCGCAGCACGCCCCTGCGGGAGGATCTCGGGGCCGTCCTGGCACAGCTCGGCGCGGCCAGGGTCCTGCGCCTGTTGCACTGGCTTGCCGAGCAGGACGTCCCCGACTGCCATGCCGTCATCGCCGGCTTGCTGCACGACGATGGCAGCGCCGGACAGGCTCTCCGCGCCGCCGTCGCAGCGGTGACCCGCCGGGCGGTCATGCGTCGCATTTTTGCGCCGGAGCGGGTCGCCGCGCTCGAAGCCGCTTGCGATGCGATCCGCCAGGAGGCTTGATGCGCCGGCGCACCACCCTGGGCCCGATGGCCCTGCTCTTGGCCACCACGATCTGCGGCACCGCCGGCGGCCAGACGACCACGACCGGCAGCGTTGGCTGCACCGCCGTCACCCAGGCGGCGATCAACGGGCAGACCGCCCGGGTTCAGGCCGATGACAACACCATCAAGCCGCCGAAGAGCGTTACCCAGATGACCTGTCTCGACAATTTCTTCAACGGTGTCGGTCTCAACCTCATCACCAATCTGCTCAATCCGACCAACCTGCTGAACGCCGTGGAGGGGCAGATATGCATGCTCCTGCAGCAGACCTGGGCCTCGACGCTTGGCTCAGCCCAATGCGGGCTCACCCTGACCGGCTTCAAGCTGGGTTTCGGCGGCCTCGGCGGCGGCCTGTCTTGCCCGCGGCTTTCCTTCGGCGGGGGCGGGCCGCCGATCGGCACCATCGGCCTCGGCACCCGGTCAACCAGTGGCGGCGGCCTCTACATCAACGGCAACGGTATGCCGCCCACCGGCTACACGGTGACCGGCGTTCCGCCGGGTACCCTGTGAGGAGGCACGCCATGCGGAAGCTCAAGCTGTTCGGTTCGACCGCCATGGGGATCATGCTCGGTGGCATCCTCTTCAATGCCGCGCCCGGCTACGCGGACATGCCAACGATCGATGCCGGCGCGATCGCCGCGATTGACGCGGTCAAATCCGTGCTCGGCGACATCAACAGCGCCATGGGCGAGGTCAAGGACTTCCTGAGCACCACCGGGCCGATCGCCAGCATCCTTGGCGACAACAGCTTCGGCACGGTGCAGCAACTCCTGCAGGAAGGCTTCACTCAGCTCAGCAACTATTCCAAGGCGTCGGTCGGCGCCATGGAGCAGATTTTCGACGCGTCGAACACCGCGAACGCGCGCTTTCACCGTGACATGCGCAATGCGCAGATCCGTGACGAACACACACCGAGTCCGACCGCCTGCACCGCCCTCGATGGTGGCGTCAGCACCCAGTCCGCGTCCGTTCAGGCCTTTGGGGTCGGAGCGACCATCGCCCGGGTTCACGACATGCGCGGCGAGGCCGGCCCGGGCATGCCCTCGCATTTCGGTCAGGCGCAAGGCGTGGCGTCGATGACGCAGGAACACCTCGCAAACTACTGCAACGCCGACGATGCGGCGGCCAATCTCTGTGTCCTCAGCGCCACCCCCGATGCCGACCAGCAGATGATGAGCCTGTTCGGCAACGGCACCTATGCTGACCAGGCCGCGGTCAATGCGGCGAAGGATTATGCAACCCACCTCATCGAGCCGGTCGCTCCGGCGGCGCTGCGCGGCGATCAGCTGACCTCCACGGCCGGCCAGGACGCCGCGGTACACCGGCGCAGCTACAATGCCCGGATGTCGCTCGCGCAGAGCTTCGTCGACAAAGCGATCGGCATGCAGACGCCGTCGGTGCCGCTCACCGCTCTGCAAATGCAATACCTCACGGACATGGGGCTGCCGGCGCAGACCAACGGTTCGTGGTTGCAGGTGCTGCAGATCGAGTCGGAACGCCGCATCAGCGACGTTACCTGGAATGCCACGGTCCAGAGCATGCCGCCGGCGTCGGTGGCGCGTGAGACCGCCAGCGAACTGGCCCTGACCAACTACCTCCTGTTCCAGATTTTCAAGATGAACCTCATGCACACAACCATAAGCGCGACCCACCTCGCCGAGGACACCGACCGGGGTTTCATGCCGGCGGTGCGGATGCCCACGCCGTCAATGGCTGCGAACTGACGACGACCGCGCAGATAACCGGAGGAACGTGAGACATGCCCGAGCAGGCGCCCAGCCCGAAGGACAGGCCGCTGGTGACGGCGACCACCACGACATTGCCCAAGACCGGCGATGCGCCGAAGACCGCGCCTCCCGCGAGTGCCAACCTGTCCGGCAATTCCGAAAACCTGGCGAAGCCGGCGACGCAGGCGGACAAGGATCCGATGCGCCAGCTGCTCGACCGTTTGGCTGCCACGGAAGGTCTGCTGGCCAGCGTCGATCCGAATCTGGCGCGGACGATTCGGTCGCTGGTTAGGCAGCGCCACGACGCAGAGCGACTTTCCCAACCGGGCTTCCGGCACGAGGTCGCTTATGCCTTCCAGGACATCGAGAAGTCGCCCGTCGGCCGCATTGACATCGCGGCGAAACTCCGAGGTGAGTTGACCCAACTGGCCGGCAGTGCCCCCGGCCTGCAGAACGAGCGCATGCTGGCGCTGATGCGGGCCACCGCGTCCCTGGGAGACCGCGCATTGGTCCGGGACATACGCGAAGCTGCGACCGAGATAGGCCTCCGCGCGCATCAGACGACAGCAGCCGCCGAAAGCCGCATCGAGACTTTGGAGAACCGGCTTCGCCTTGGGCGGCCGCCGGTGCAGCCCACACCAACGGCGGCAGGCAGCATCGAGCCATCCACCAGCGCTCCGCAAGCGCGGGCGCTCGATGGCGCGGCGGTCGACCACGGCATCCAGAGCGCACGCCGCTTCGGCGGAACGCCTGGCGACGAGGGCCCGGCACAGGCCGGAGGACAAAGACAGAGACAACAAGCCCGTCCGGTCGTGGATGTGTTGCTCAGCGGCATGCGGCCCAAGGACCAAGGGACTGGAGCGCCCTGGGATCCGCCACCGACACCGATGGCCGAACGCCTCACCGTCTTTGAGAAGCGGATGCAGGAGGGTGCCGACGAGCAGGCCTTCCGGCGGGCCGAGAGATCCGGGCGGGCCGCACTCGACGCCATGCAGGGCTTCAGCGCGGGGGAGGGCGCGGCTGTGATGAATCGCATCCGTGAAGCCTCTCGCACTGAGCCCGGTGGTATCGCGGCAGTCCTCTCGGAGATGCGGGACGGCGGTCGCTTCGCTGACCTGCGAAAGGAATTCAATGCCGCTCTGGCTACCGAGCGCGGCGTTGCCGCTGCCTACGATAAGGCCGCATCAGCGCTCGGTCGCTACGGTCAGGACCGCGCGAGCGTGCAGGACATCATCGGCCGCCGCGCTGATGCCAGCGCCATCATGGCTCGCTTCCAGGAGATCGACGCCGAGATCGGTCAGGCCGCCGCCATCACACCAAGCCGCGCTGATGGCCGCAGGATGATCGATGACCTCGCCGAGAAGGCGGCGGAGACCCTGCATCGTGCCGTCGAAGCCGTGAAGTCCGCCTTCAACCGGTCGCCCTCCGCCGACGCGGCGTCGCGACCTGCCCCTGCACCCTCAATGAGCGGGTAGGGGCCGCCATTCGCAGCGGCCGCTGACATCCTCGTGGGCGAATAATCCGCGAGGATGTCATGCGCATTTCCCGCCTCGTGCTGGCGACCGTGCCGCTGGTCGCCATCGCCGCCCCCGCCTTCGCCCAGGCCAGTAATTCCTTCGACGTAAGCTGGGCGGCCCTTGATCCCGGCAACGACTGGGCGGCACAGGTGGTGCGGTCCATCTTTCCGGTCCCGGGCGGTACGCCCGGCACCTCGACCGGCAACGAAGCCACGGTCATCCAGCAGATCGCCGGCCAGTTCACCGGCTTCATCGCTGCCATCGCCGCGGCTCTGGTTGCCTACAACGTTATCGTAAGCATCCACCGCGCGGCGGAGACCTCGCAGATTCTCGGGACCGGCCAGAGCTGGATGTTCGTCGTTCGGGTGGGCTTCGCCGGCGTCATGATGTTCCCGACCAGTAGTGGCTTCTCAGCCGGTCAGGCCCTTGTCGTGCAAAGCGCCTTGATCGGCGTCGGCATGGCCAAATCCCTTTATGCCACGGCCGTCAAGGCCGTCGGTCCCGATGCCATCGTCATTGCCCAACCCATGATCCCCGGCACACAGCAGATCGTCGCCGGCCTGATCGAAAACGAACTCTGCATGGATCTGGTGAATCTCGCAGCCAACGTCCCCCTCGTGCCGATACCGCAGCCCATCACCGTCAACGATAACGCGCACGGGGGCTACATTACCTACCGCTACGCTCTCTCCACCGGCAACGGCTGGGGCAATCCAGCCTGCGGCACGATCACCATCCGCCACCAGATGACCAACCCCGGCACGGTTGCTGGTGTCAACGTCGACATGGCGGGGGTTCAGCAGGCCGTGCTCTCCAACGTCTTGAGCGGCTCCATCCGAAGCCAGGTGGCGGCCGTCGCCCAGAACCTCTGGCAGACCAGGCAGGCCTCCGCCCTCGTGCCCCTGCAGGGCATCTTCAATAGCGCCGTCAACAGCTACACCAGTGGCCTGACTGCGGCGGCGACCAGTATCGCTAGCACTCTCAATTCGGCGATCCAGACCAATGCCCAGCAAGCGAGAAGCGGCAACACCGACCTTCTGCAGAATGAAGTGCAGCAATCGACCCTCGGCTGGACGGCCGCCGGCGCCTACTACCTTGAGATCGCCAAGCTGAACGCCAGCACCCTCTCCCTGCTTAACGCCACACCGATCACGACCTCGCCGACCTACGACGGGCTTGGTCCCGGCATCTCGTACGACCTGGCGCCGCTCGCGGCGGCCCAGAAGGACTTCATGACCACGCTGAAATACGCCGTGCAGACGACGGACGGAACCAGCACGGCCTCCGGCGTTCCGCGTACCCTGGCTGATGCCAAGGAAGACCCGAGCGGGCCTAGCGTTCTGGACCGGGTCTTGCAGCAGCTCAATCTGAACAACGGGGTACTCGCATCGATCGCCCGCTTCCTCCTGCCGACGGCGCAGGTCTGGACCGATCCCTTCGGCGGCCTCATGCAGCTCGGCCAGCTCCTCATCAACACGGCACTCGCTGCCTTCGGGATCGCCGCGGTTCTCGACTCGGGGACGCTTTCCACCGGCGCCACCATATTCAACCTGCTGACCTTCGATTGGGGTGCGGCGGCGGCCACCGTCACCGGACACGCGGTGATGAACTTCCTGGCCGTGCCGATCTTCACCGGACTGCTCGCGATCCTCGTCCCGGGCATCATGATTGCCTATGTTCTGCCGATGATCCCCTATGTGATGTGGATGGCCGGCGTCGCCGGCTGGATCATCCTGGTCTGCGAGGCCATGGTCGCCGTGCCGCTCTGGATGCTGGCACACATGACCGTCGGCGGCGAGGGGCTGCATGGTCGGGCGCTGGAGGGTTGGGGCCTGCTGTTCAACGTCGTGTTCCGGCCCGTTCTCATGATTATCGGGCTGTTCCTCGGGTACTTCGTGTTCGATTGCATGTCCTGGCTCATCCGCGAGAGCTTCGGCATCGCGGCTGGGTTCGTGCTGGCCAACGGGTGGCTGGTCACCAACTTTATCGGCATCGGCGTGCTGCTCTCGATTTTTGTCATGGCGCATGTCATCGCGGCCATGATGTCCTTCCGCATGGTTGCACAATTTCCACACCACTTGCCGCGGTTGATCGGCTTTACAGCCGCCAACCGCGTTGACATGGATGACTTCGGGCAGCGGGCCGGCTGGCGACCGGGTGATGTTGCCGCAGCTTCGACCCGGGATGCTATCGCAGCTGGCACCAAGGCATTCGGTGCTGATCAGAATTTGTTGCCGCGCGGCCCGGCCGGATATATCCCTGGTCCGCGAGACGGTGCCGGACGTGATGGTCAAGACCGTTATGGCGCGATGGACTCGACGCTGCGGGCAACCACGGGCACCGCGGGGGAGGGAGAGAGCAGTGAGTAGCGATGGATCGCTTGCCGGTGCCCACATAGTTTCTAATACGATCTTGTTCCAGGGGCTGGCCGCGCAACGGCGCCACGACGCCAACATGCATCACCTCGCTGCCGATAACGCGCAGCTGCGCTGGGCCTACGATGACCTCGTGACCCGATACAACGAGGTCGTGCGCCTCTTTAATGAGATTCGGCAGCGGGCCATTGAGATCGCCAGCGGGAGTGATCAGAAGAGCGAGACGATCGCCCGGTTGGAGATTGAAAACGCCAGGATGGCTGCGGAGCTTGAGCGCCTGCGCCTTGATCTGCGGGACGTTACTACGCACAGGGATCTTTTGCGCGAGCTCAATCGGCAGAACAATCCCGACGCTTATCCTCTGGGCTGACACCCCGTTCGCACTGGCCCGGCGCATGAATGGTCTCCGAAACACGGAGTTCCGCCATGCGCCGTCCTCTCGTCCTGTTTGTCCTCGCGGTCGGCCTCGCAGCCTGCAGCTCCGGCAACGTCAAGTCCGCCCGAGATTACACTGCTCCGGCGGCGCCCCCGATCCGCAACCCGGTCTACAACCCCTATGCTGCTTACGGCGAGGCCAACGCGACCTGGCAACCCCCGGTTTTCAACCGCGACGGTACCATCGTGAAGCCGGCCGAACCGTCCACACAGTCCGACCGGCCTAACTATGAGTTTGCACCCTGGGCGACCGGAGCCGCCGGCGGTAGCCAGTTCACGCCGCCCGGAACGTTCTGATCGGGCGCCAGCGCCGTGGTCCAGGCCCGACGGCTGCACGGCTCTATCCGGCCCAGCCTGCCTTCGCCCCGACTTGCCAGAATCGCCAGCGACCGTTTCGCGACATGCTGGTTGGAGTCTCCGTCCTCGTGCGCTCAGTGACGGCGCGCTGTGCGCGCGCCATCCTTGAGGCGGATCGCAGGGAGCCTCAGCGCGGCCAGAACGGCTCGGTCGTTTCGAGATACTCGCGCCAGCTGGCCATTCGACCGATCCTGACCTGGAAATTCAGCAGCGCGTTGTGGAAGGCGACCAGGAAAAACACGGCGCAGAACGGCAGGAACTCCACCGCCATCGTCACCCGCGCCGCGCTCCATGGTGTCTCCAGCGCCCGCCAGACCCAGGCCAGCAGAAACCCCCAGGCCAGCGCGAATGTCGTATAGGCGATCCGTGCTGTCTCGCGTCGCCGCGCGGCAAGTCGCGCCTGCAACTGATGAGCCGACAGGCCATCGACGAAAGCGGCCGCGTCCAGATCGAGACCGCCCCCGTCCAACGCCTTGAGCCCTTCGCTACGATGCGGCCTGCCTCGCAGCGCCGTCAGCAGGTTGCCGATAAATCCCGCGCTGCGCAGGATCCGATCCGAGCCAGACCAATGAACGGGGGTCGCCGCGAGCCATCCCAAACCCCGGAACATCCTGCCGAAGACCGAGCGTTGCTTGCGGGAGCGGCTCGGTGTCTGCCGCGGACGCCGCGGCGCCGCATCGGTTTGTGGCTCCGTCGAGGTAGAGGCGGGGCCGGAGCCCAGGTCCACACGAGCTGCCATGGCTTCAACTCCCGATCAAGGACACCAGCGCATCCACGCTGGCTGGTATGCCGTCTATCCGTCCTTCCGTGCCGTCGGCCTTCTTCCAGACGAAGGTCGGCGTGCCCTGCAAGCGGATGGCCTGGGCGATTGCCATGTTGGCTCTCAGCCGGTCAGTTGCCTCGGGGCTGGGGTCGCCGCTCGCGCTACCGGCTTGCCAGGATGCGACAAGTTGATCGGCCGGCTTGCTGAGCAAGCCCAGTGCTGTTTTCGTGCTCTGGCCCTGATCTTCGTAATCCAGCACCGCAAGCGGGATGACGGAAAGCTGCAGCCTTCCGCTTGCCACATAGGGCTGGAGCATCTGTAACGCCCGGACCGAATAGATGCACTGCGGATCGATCAGCATCCACAGATGCGGCGCCGCCGCCGGACCGATCGTCCCGAAACTCGCCTTCTGCAACAGCGGGAGCGCGGCGATTGCGGATGCTTCGCCGCCGGGGTTAGCCTGTTCGGAATCACCCACCACCACCGTCGGGATGGTGCCGGGGATATCCGCTACCTGTTGGCGGGTCAGGTCCTTGCCGGCAGCATCCCACATGACCCCCGGGATCACCCGTTCATTGTCCGGCGTGGCATAGAAGACCTGGAACTGCGGTCCGCTGCGCACGAACAGCCCCCGTAGTCCGTGCTGCGTGCCCAGTTCGGTCAAATTGCCGCCGGCGACCACGGCGAGTTGAGCAGGGGTGAGTTCCGCCAGCGCACCCGAAACGGCGGCCTGTCCATCCGGCGTCACCTGGAAGATCATGAACTGGTCGCCGCTGCGAGCCACAATCGACCGCAGGCCGTGCAAGGTTCCAAGGTCCGTTATCGCTGCCCCTGCCGTCGCCACATGCTGCACGAAGGGCAGGGCGGCCACCGCGTCCGGAAGAGCGGCCACGTCACGCGCGGTCGCGGATGCCGACGCGTCAGGTGCCCGGGATGGCCCTGCCTCCAGTTGTCGGTCAGCGACCGGTGTCGCCGCAGGCGCAGGCAGCGCGCAGAATGGTGGAGCAGTGGCGAAAGCCGGCGACGAGGCAAGCGCTGCCAGGGCAATCAAGGGACGCATCGAGACCTCCATTGCGGGAGGCCTCAGGATCGCCGTCAGCTTTGCGAACGGCGACCGACATCTGGCCTGTCGGGCCCCTGGCCATCCGCGCCCCACCGCAAACGCCGGAATCCGCTCGGGGACAAATCGGAGGGGGTGTCGGCGCCGTTGTTGGTCAAGTCACCGGCCTGCAGAAATGGCGGGTCAAGGAACGGGAGCGCTTCTCGAAGGGTCTCGATGGCAAGGTCGGCAACGACGCCGTCCTCCCGATCGAACCAATCGGCCAATATGAACGCGACGGATATCTTTGCGCGAACCTCTGACTTCGTCCGGGCCTGCAGGTGGCGAACTTCGGCCAAGGCGGCTGTCCGCCTGTCTCGCGCCGCCTCGACAAAAGCGCTGTCCGGGAGAAGGTCTTGATCTGAATCCTGCTGCTCCTGAACGTATGCGGCCAGCGCTTCGTGCGCGTCGAAGAACGCTCGGCACGCGATCTGCAGTTCGCTGGGAGCATCGAATTCGTGGTTGGTGTCGGTGGACGCCAAGGCTGCTGCGTTCCGATTCATGTTTCCAATCATTGTCTGAACTCCGTGCCAGGTGTCTGGCTCTTGATGGATTGCAGCGCGGCTCCTCCCCGCCGTGCACTCGCTCGCCAAAACGACGCGACGCAGCTTAACAATAGGACTACCGGAAAGCGCCGACCTAGTAAAGCGCCGCCCCCTCGAAAACCCATGGTGGCACAATAATGGCGCGCAGCGGCCATATGAACGAAAAAATGAAACCAGATGCTGGCTTCCGAAACGGTGGAATGAACGCAATTCACAAAAAAGCGACTCAGCGGCCCCGGAATCCGAAAAAAGCAACGTGCGTAATTAATGTGGCGCTTGGAAAGACTTCGTTCCGGCGAAGTATTACTATGCGATGGGAAGGATGAAACCACAAGCTTCCGCCCCTGGCAACGTCCCAGCGGTTGGCCCGCTCAGTCGATTCGACTGCGGTCAACCGGTATTCGCAATCTGCGGCGACGGGGCAAACTCGTTGTGCAACAGAGAAAATGCCTGCATGTAGCCGCCTCCCGGTGACCGTGGGGCGCATCAGATTACCCCGATACCACAAGCCATGGCTGCGGAACGACGTGGTGTTGATCTGGAAAGTTCATGACGTCGGTGAGAGCGATGCATCTGTCGAAGCTACGGGATCGCCCCGATAATGACCACGACTGTGATACGAGTGACATCGATTCCGAAGGTCGGTTGGATGCTTCGATGGCGGCACGAATCAGTCACATCGGCTGTTGGGCCGGCCGCTGCGTGCTTCGTGTCTCGTCGGCCACGTCAGACGGAAAAGAACGCCGCGTTCGCGAGGGGCAGCGGGGCCATTCGGCAAACGCGGGCCATCGCTCCCGGAAGAAAGGGGCGACGCCACATGGCGGACGCGGTGACAGCCTGCATGGAATGTGAGGACAAGAGCGGCGGCCCGGCGCTCGCTTTCCGCTACCATTGCCGCGATGGTGCGCTGCGTGGCGGACGGTGACGGACGGGGAAGGCAGTGGCGCATGTCGCGCGTGGGTGGCAACACCAACAGTGACCGACATGCGCTCGCCGTATCCATCCGCCGAGGGCCGCGGCGTTGGGCGCCACGGATTCGTCAATTCAGCTTCTTGAGTCGCGGACGATCTGTCGCAGGCACTCGATCCCGAACGGCGTGAAGGCTGTCGTCGAATAGTCGTTGGTGCCGTAGACCGTGAGGCGACCGTCTTCGGGATCCATTCGCATCGCGAGGTCCTGCAACCAGTCCTCGTCCTCACCGAACATTTCGGCGACGCGGCTGATGGTAAGGACGGAGCTTGGCGCCGCCACGATCAGGCCGCCTTGCGGGCAGGCTCGTCGCGATGCCGCCACTTCCAGGGGAGCAGTTCGTCCAGGCGTGAGGCCGGGTGGTCAGCAATCCTGCGGAGGACGTCAGCCAGCCAGGCGCGCGGATCGACGTCGTTCAACTTGGCCGTTTATGCCGCCCGCCGAGCTATGCCGAATGGTTCCGGATTGACGCGCGGTTGTCGAGATGCAGGCGGCTTTCCCGTGGCCGCTGGGTCCGTTCCATTCGGCATAGTTTAGCCGCTCAGAGCGCCTCTAGGAAGGCGAGTAATCGGTCGTTGGGGCGGAAGCGGGTTCGCTTGCCGCCCTCGTACGGCTTGAGCTTGGCCAATGCTGCCTCCTTGAGTGCGAGATGCGAGTGCAGATACGTCTGCGTTGTTTCGATCGATTCATGACCGAGCCACAGCGCGATCACGGAGCAGTCGACGCCCGCCTGTAGCAACTCCATCGCCGCGCTGTGCCTGAGCACGTGCGGCGACACCCGCTTCGACTTCAACGACGCGCAGCTCTCGGCGGCGACCTGCACATGCTTCGCCAGTAGCGACTGAACGCTGTCGGCGCTGAGTCGCCCACCGTGCACGTTGGGGAACAAAGTAGCTCCTCCTTTCCGTACCGGCTCCTTGAGCCATGCCTGGAGCGCACTTCGAGCAAGGGCGGTCAGCGGTGTGGTCCGTTCCTTCCGCCCCTTGCCGACACACCGGACATGAGCGCCGGCGCCGAGGTGGACTGCGTCCCTGTCGAGGCCGATCAGCTCGGAGAGCCGCAAGCCCGTCTGGACCGCGACCAGCAGCAAAGTGTGATTGCGGCGGCCGAGCCACGTCGTCCGGTCGATTGCGGCAAGAATTGCCTCGATCTCGGGACGCGTCAGGAAGTGCACCTGTCGCTTGTCGTGGCGCTTGCTCGGTATCGCGAGTACGCGCTGGATCAGCGCGCTGTGCGCTGGCTCCTCGAACGACACGAACCGGAAGAAGGAGCGGATGGCGGTCAGGCGCAAGTTGCGAGTCTCGGCGCTGGCACTCCGCTTCGTCTCAAGATCAATCAGGAAGGCACCGATGAACGGTGCATCCAGGTCGCCGAGCGCAAGATCCGAAGGGAACTTATGGAGCCGCGCCTGTGCGAACGTAAACAGCAGCCGGAACGTATCCCTGTAGGATGCAATCGTGTTGGGGCTGACGTTGCGCTGGCGCATGAGCCGCTCGGTGAAGTAGCGCTCGATCAACGTGGCGACATTGCAGGCGGGTTTCATGACGTCGGCTCCCATCGCCGATCGAGCCGCCGCGCCGCTTCTTCCATCAACTCCGGGCAGGCCGAGAGATACCAGTAGGTGTCGCGTACACAGGCGTGGCCGAGGTAGGTGGAGAGCACCGGGAGCTACTGCTCGACGTTCTTATCTTGGCGATGCCAATCGAGCAGCGTGCGGATAGCGAAGCGGTGTCGGAAGTCGTGCACACGTGGCCCGGCATGATCGCCGGAGCGCCGCAGCCCGATCTCTCGGGACAGGCGCCAGAAGACGCGATGGACGTACTGGTGCAGCAGGCGGCCGCCCTGCTCGGCGACGAAGAAGGTCGAGCCGGCGCGTAGCCCGAGATGGGCGTCGCGCCGGTTGACGTAGCTGCGCAGCGCGGCGCTGGTTGTGGGATGCAATGGCAAGAAACGCGATTTGCCGAACTTGGTAAACCGGACTGTCAGCACGCCCGTCTCAAGGTCGACGTCGTCACGCTCGAGCCCCATCGCCTCGGACAGACGCATGCCGGTGACCGCGATCAGTCCGAACAGTGTGTGGTAAGTCCATCGCCGCAGCCCGTCCTCTGGCGGCAGGGCCAGCGCCGCCGCCAGCAGAGCATCGATCTGCGCGTCGCTGTAGATGTAGGGCTTGGCGCGCTTCCATCCCGGCAGGAGGCCGACGGGTGGCACCTCCGTTCTCGGATCGAGATTGAAGACATGGCGCGCGAACCCGCGCACGTCGGTCAGCCGCAACGCCCAGGACGCATGCCGATCAGGCGGCAGTGTCGCCCATTCCATCGCGAGCTTCGTCGTGATGGTCTTGGCCTTGCGCTTCTCCATGAAGGCGACAAAGTCGCCGAGCCGCCGGGTCTGGTGCTCGTACTTGTATCCGAGCTCTTTGCGCATGCTCAGGTAGTTCTCGAGTGCGGAGCGCAGATCGGTCATTGCGCGCGTCCCGGCCAGGGCAGACTCAATGTCCGCAGCGCCTCGATGTCGACCTTCGCGTATATCCGGGTAGTGTCGTGGCTCTCGTGCCGCAGCAGTTGACCGATCTCCGTCAAGGTTGCGCCGGAACGGAGAAGCTCTGTGGCGAGGCTGTGCCGGAAGATATGGGCGCCGCGGTGTGCGCAACCCGTGATGCCGGCGCGATCAAGAGCGGTCTTGGCGATCATCGTGATCGCACACCCAGAAGCAAAGCCCACATGCGGCGCGAGAATGCGGATGAACAACTGCCGACACGACGACTTTGGCCGGCCATTGCGCAGATATGCAACGACGGCCGCGCCAACGTCCGGCGGGATCGGCATCCGTGCGCGCTGGCGGCCCTTGGCACGAACGAGCATCTCGCCGGTACGCCAGTCAATATCATCGAGGGTGAGCGTCGCGACCTCACTGGCCCGCAGGCCGAGTTTGGCAAGCATCATCAGAATGGCGTAATCTCGCCGCCCCATGGGGGTTGCCAGGTCGCAACCATCGAGTGCCCTCTGCACCTGGGCGGCGGGCAGAAAAGTCGGCAGGCTGGCGAACTTCCGTCGTCGCATCGACGGCACGCAATCGGCCAACGCGCACGGGTTCAGCCCCTGATGGTGGAGGTAACGGAGGAGGGCTCGCAGCGACCAGCACATCGCCTTCCCCGTTATCGGGCTCCAATCCTGGGCGTGGCGCTCGATGTAGCGGATCACCTCCTCCTGACTGATCTTGCCTAAGTCGCCCTCACCGGCGGGACACACCTCGTGCAGGAACCTGCGGATGACCGGGAGATGACGAACGATGGACTTCGGGGCCAAGCCGCGCTCTGTCCGCAGATAGGCTTCGAACTCGTTGAAGATCCGGTTGTGTGCGGTGGGAGGCGGCAGCACCGCTGGCGCAATCGCGCCCTCCTCGCGCAGGACCGACAGCCATCGCTTCAGTGCGGATCGGTCGCCAGGCTGGATGGTCTGCTTTCCGGCCCGATGCCGAAGGTACCGTTCGACCAAGCCCTCATCCAGATCGGCCAGCGTGGCGCGACGGCGTGCGATCCAACTCAGGAGCCCACCGACCACATTGAAAGATCGCCAAGTGCCATGACGAAGGAGGCCGTCTGCCACGAGACGTGCCGCGTAGCGCTCGACAAGCTGACCGTGCGGCCCGCTCCTGAGACGTCGGAACAGCCGGCTTCTGCGCAAATATTCTTCGCTCTCCATCTTCCCGTTCTCCGCTGTTGAAAGCGGAGGCACAGGATGAACTATGCCGAGCCAATCACGTCCAGGTCACCGCCATTCCGGGCGAAAACGCGCCCGTTCGGCATAGCTCGGCGGGCGGCATAAACTGCCCTATGCCGAGCTCGGCATAGGGCCGTGATAATGAGGCTATACATTTTCGCCGCCCGTTGCCCGCCGCGATCGGCGCCTGCGAACAGCCACGATTTTCTGCCAAGTGCAATGCCACGCAGCGCGCGCTCGGCGGCATTATTGCTTATACAAATCCGGCCGTCCTCGGGGAACCGCGTGAAGGTGGGCCAACGGCTCAGCATGTAGTCCATGGCCTTGGCGACATCGTTGTGCCGCAACATCTTGGCACGCTCGGCGCGCATCCAGCTCTCCATTTCGGCAATCAACGGCGCGCTGTGTTCCCGCCGCGCGGCAAGACGCTCCGCCGCGCTCTTGCCGTTGACGGCACGCTCGATGCCGAACAGCGCATCGATGCGCCGCACCGCGGCGAGCGCCAACGGCGAGACGAAGGCCGGTGTCTTGCCCTTCGCCTTGCGGCGCGTGCTCTCGGCGATGTCGGCGAGGACGAAGAACTTGCGCCGCGCGTGTGCCCAACACGCCGCCTCGATGATCGGGCCGGGCTGGCGGTCCGGCTCGTACAACTTGCCGTATCCGCTGAACCCGTCGGCCTGGAGAATGCCGGCATAGTTGGCCAGGTGACCTTGCGGATGACCGCCGCCACGGTCCCGCGAGTAGTAGAACACCGCCGCCGGCGGCGAGGTTTCGCTGAACGGGCGATCGTCACGCACATAGACCCAAGAGCGGCCGGTATCGGTCTTGCCGCGGGCCAGCACCGGCACGGTGGTATCGTCGCCGTGCAGCCGCTCGGCCGCGAAGACGTGCTTCTCGATGCGCTGAAACAGCGGATCGAGCACCACGCAGCACGCGCCGACCTGATCGGCCAGGGCGGAGAGGCTGAGCGGCACGCCTTCCCGGGCGTAGCGTTCGGCCTGCCGGTTGAGCGGCTGATGCTGGCCGAACTTCTCGAACGCGATCATCGCCAGCAGGCTG
>CAIXDS010000092.1 GCA_903918195.1 uncultured Acetobacteraceae bacterium
CCATTCGCGCCCGGAGGAGCCGTTGATCCGGGAGAGCTGTCGCTCGGTGCTTGCCGCATACTTGCACGCACGGGGGCCGCGCACGCGCCGCTGCAAGTCCTTCTGCTCAAGCTATTGAATCCGTGGACTCAAACAGGCTCTTAGAACCCGTTCACCTCCCCGCCACCCGGCGCAGCCAGGTTCCGGCATCGGCAACCGCCGTGCGCGCGCGGGCGACCGTCTCGGTCAGGCGCATGAAGCCGTGCGCCATGCCGGAATAGACGAACTGGGTGCAGTCCACCCCGGCCGCACGCAGCAGCGCCGCCATGTTCTCACCGTCCGACCGCAGCACATCGAGTTCGGCAAGCTGGATCAGCGTCGGCGGCAGACCGCTCAGCTCCGCCCGCGCCGGCACGGCCAGCGGGTTGGTGCGGTCGGCGGGATCGCTCAGATAGGCGTCCCAATACGCCCGCATCATCGCCGTGGTCAGCCCGTAGCCTTCGGCGAACTCCCGGTAGCTCGGCTGCTCGAAATCCGGGTCGGTGACCGGATAGACGGCGAGCACCCCCGCCAGCTTCGGTCCGCCCCCCTGGCCTGCAGGGCCATCGCGCAGCGCCAGCGCGGTCGCCAGGGCAAGGTTGCCGCCGGACGAATCGCCGCCCACCAGGATGCGCGACGCATCGAGCCCCCACGCCTCCGATTCGGCCGCCAGGCGGCGGACCACGCCGGCACCTTCCAGCACCGCCTGCGGGAACTTCGCCTCCGGCGACAGCGCATAGTCCACCGTCACCGTCGCCACCCCGCCCGCCGCTGCCAGTTCGCGCACCAGACGGTCATGCGTGTCCACCGAAGACCACACCCAGCCACCGCCATGGAACCACACCAGCACCGGCAGCACGCCGGCGGCACGCGGGCGGTGCAGCCGGCACAGCACGCGGCGGCCACGGGCAGAAATCCACAGATCTTCGGTCATTTCCATCGCCGGGCCGCCACGCGCCCAGCTGATCTGCAGCGCGTCGTTCACCGTCCGGTGCTGGTCCAGCGGCTCGGCCAGTTGCACCGGCGGGAATTTCGCCGCGGCTGCGTCCATGGCCTGCCGTGCAGCGCGCATGTCAGGGTCCCAGCGCGGGTCGTCGCTCATTCTTAACCTCATTTTCGGCGTCTGGATGCATAGTGGCGGTTGGTGACGGCGTGGGGAACAGGCTTCCGGTTCTCCCGCCACTGGTATATGCTGCACTGCAACATGCCACTGCTTCTTCCCATCAGCTCCGGTCGCTTCCGGCCGGAAGCCCTGTTCCGCCCCACCTCCGTCGCCGTGATCGGCGCCGGCACGGCTGCCGGCGGCCAGGTCATGGCGAACATGCTGGCGGCCGGGTTCCAGGGCGCCATCCTGCCGGTCGGCGCCAATATTCGCGCCATTTCCGGCGTGCTGGCCTATCCCGATATCGAATCGTTGCCGGTCGCCCCCGACCTCGCGGTGCTCTGCGACGAGGCCATGCCGATGGGTCCCGCCTTCGAGGCGCTGGCCCGCAAAGGGACGCACGCCGCCACGGTGATTTGCCGGTCCGAGACGCTGTGGGACGCGGCGCGCGCCTCCGGCGTGCGGGCGCTCGGCCCCGGCTCGTTCGGTGTGGCAGTGCCCGAAATCGGGCTGAACGCTACCCGCGCCCACCTCACGCCGCGCCCCGGCAAGATCGCGCTGGTGTCGCAATCGGCGGCGCTGAGCCGGGCCGTGCTGGACTGGGCCGAGCCGAACGGGGTCGGATTCAGCCATATCGTCGGCATCGGCGCCAACACCGATATCGGCTTCGGGATCGTGCTGGATTGGCTGGCGCGCGATCCCGGCACCGGCGCCATCCTGCTCGACATCCGGCGGGTCAAGGACCGCCGTTCCTTCCTGTCGGCCGCCCGCGCCGCCGCCCGGCTGCGCCCGATGGTGGCCATCCGGGCTGGCGGCCTGCTGCTCGATCCCACCGGCGGTGCCGACGCAGCGTTGGTTGCGGCCTTGCGACGCTGCGGCGTCCTGGTCGTACCGCGCATGGAAGACCTGCTGGCCGCGGCGGAAACCCTCACCCGCGCCAAGCCGGCACGCGGCGAGGCGCTGGCCATCGTCACCAACGCCATCGGCCCGGCGCAACTCGGCGCCGACGCGGCCCTGCGCGACGGATTGCGGCTGGCCGTGCTGACCGAGGAGACGCGCAAGGTCATCTCCTTGCTGCTGCCGAACGCCTTCGCCGCGCGCGCGCCCGCCGGCGTCCGCATGGCCACGCCGACCGACAACATCGTCTATGTCAACCCGGACGAACCCATCAAGCTGGCCGAGGCAGCCTCGATGCTGTCCAGCGCCCGCGAGGTCGGCGGCGTGCTGGTGGTGCATTCCCCCACCGGCCCGACGGATGCCGCCGGCATCCAGGCGATCGCTGCCGCCGCCGGGACGATGAAGGTGCCAATGCTGGTCGCCGCCATGGGCGAAACCAACGGGGCCGGGCATCGCCGCACCCTGGCCATGGCCGGGGTGCCGGTGTTCACCTCGCCCGAGCAGGCCGTGCGCGGCTTCCAGCACCTGGTGCAGGACCGCCGCAACCGCGCCGCCGCCCGCGAGTTGCCGCCTCGAACCGTGTTGCAGATCGCCCCCGACCAGGCCGAGGTGCGCCGCGCCTTCCGCCGTGCCCGCACCGCCGGCCGCGGCATGCTCACGCAGGATGAGGGCATGGCCGTGCTGGCCGCTTACGGCGTGCCGGTGGTGCCGAGCCGCCCGGCCATGGGCGCCGTCGACGCCGCTTACGCCGCCGCCCAACTCGGCTTTCCGGTGGTGCTGAAGCGCCGCCGCGCCGATCGGCCCGACCCGAGCACCAAGAGCGGGCTGGTACTCGACCTGCGCGACACCGAGCAGGTGCGTGCCGCCGCCGCCATGCTGGAGAGTCGCGTCAGCGACCGGCCGGAGGACGAATTCCCCGGCTTCGTCGTGCAGCGTCAGGTTGGCCGCGCCCGCGAACTGCAAATCCGCGTCGACGAAGACCCGGTGTTCGGCCCGATCATCGGGTTCGGCCAGGGCGGCACCGCGGCGCAATTCCTGCGCGACATCGCGGTCGACCTGCCGCCGCTGAACCGGCCGCTGGCACGGGCGCTGATCGCCCGCACCCGGGTCGCCGCCACCCTCGGCGCTTTGCACGACCAGGCTGCCGCCAACGTGGACGCGGTGGCCGACACGCTGGTGCGGGTCAGCCAGCTCGTGGTGGATTTCCCCGAGATCGCCGAGCTCGACATCAACCCGCTGTTCGTCGATGCCGACGGCGTGCTGGTCGCCGATGCCTGGATCCGCTTGCGCGGCGAAGGCGAGGCGCCAGGCCGCCTGGCCATCCCGCCCTACCCATCCGAACTCTCCGGCACCTACATGGCCAAGGGAGAGAAACTCACCATTCGGCCGATCCGGCCCGAGGACGCCGCCGCCCATGGCGAATTCTTCCGCCGGCTCTCCCCCGAAGACGTCCGCTACCGCTTCTTCTCGGCCATGCGCGAGCTTTCGCCCGAGCAGATGGCTCGGCTGACCCAGATCGATTACGAGCGCGAGATGGCCTTCGTCGCGGTCAACGACACCACCGGGGAGACGCTGGGCGTGTCGCGGCTGGTGCGCGACCTGAGCGGCACCGAGGGTGAGTTCGCCGTGGTGGTCCGGCCCGACATGAAGGGGCGCGGCCTCGCCCGCCACCTGATGCAGCGGCTGATCGACTGGGGCCGCAGCCAGGGCATATCCGAAATCGTCGGCCAGGTGCTGGCGGACAACCAGCCGATGCTGGCGTTTGTCCGCCGGCTTGGCTTCTCGGTCCGCCGCACCCCGGGCGAGGAAGACGTGGTGGAGGCGCGGTTGGCGCTGGAACAACCGGAGACCGTTGCGGTTTCGTGATACTTGATATTCAGGCCCTTGCGCGGCGCTTTGCCGGCTTGGTCGCCTTCAGCGGGCCATAGAGGTTGGCATAGTAGCTGTCGGCGAGTTGCAGCGCCGCGACCGGATTGTGCCCCAGCACACGGTCCTTGGTGACCAGCACCGTGGTGGGCGCATGGGCGTGCTTGAAGAACAGGCTGTCATGGCCGATGCACAAGCCCATCACCACGTTGAACTCGCTGCCATGCGCGTTCAGCATCTCGGCCTGGGCCACCGGGTTGCAGGCGGCCTCGAAACTGCCCGGACGGATCTTCTGTGCGTCGGTGAGGCCCATCTCTTCCTTCGGGATGTTGCCGTTCTTGCAGGCGACCGAAATCACCGTCAGCCCGTGGCTCTCCAGGATACCGGTGAGCACGTTGGAAAGATCGAGCAGGCCGATGCAGGTGGCGATGCCGATCTTCTTCCAACCCATCCGCTTGGCGAACTCGACCACCTCCTGCACCCGCGTCCACTTGCAATAGCCGTCCGACTCCACCAGCGCCGATTCGCGCGCGAGGCGCCCGATCTCGGGGTCGTCGTAGCGTGCGCGGGCCAGCGCCTGGGTGTCGGGGTCGATCTTGCTCGGGCAGAAACCGGGTCCGCGCTCGGCCGCCTCCCCGTCGCGGCAGGCGCGCACGCAGGAGGGGCAGGTGGCACACGCCGGATCAACATAGGTCATGGGAGTTCCCCTCTCGGTTGTCCGGACAAATTCTGCCGAATGGCCGATCATGCCTTTGACATGGATCAATATAGATGAACCACGCCACGTGGGCGTATGTGACATGATTGCCACCTTCGCGAGCCCTCGTCCGCTGCCCCAAAATGGGGCAGCGGGCGATTTCAGCGCTCCCGGCGGTCAACGCCGGCGAAGTTGCGTCACATCCCGCACCGCGCCATGGGCAGCGCTCGTGGTGAGCGCCGCGTAGGCCTGCAGGGCTTGCGACACCTTGCGATCACGACCCACCGGCTGCCATGCCTTGGCACCGCGTGCCTCCATCGCCGCGTGCCGGCGGGCAATCTCGGCATCGTCCACATCCAGCCGGATGAGGCGGGCGGGAATATCGATCTCGATCCGGTCACCCTCCTCCACCAGCCCGATCGTGCCGCCTTCGGCCGCCTCGGGCGAGACATGGCCGATGGACAGGCCCGAGGTGCCGCCGGAGAAGCGGCCGTCGGTGATCAGCGCGCAGAGTTTTCCCAAGCCCTTCGATTTCAGGTAGCTGGTCGGGTACAGCATCTCCTGCATGCCCGGCCCGCCTTTCGGTCCCTCGTAGCGGATCAGCACCACGTCACCGGCGACCACGCGGCCGCTGAGGATGCCGGACACGGCGTCATCCTGGCTCTCGAAGATGCGGGCCGGGCCGATGAAGCGCAGGTTGGCGGCATCCACGCCGGCGGTCTTCACCACGCAGCCCTCCTCCGCCAAATTGCCGTACAGTACCGCCAGACCGCCATCCTTCGAATAGGCATGCGCCGCATCGCGGATCACGCCGGCTGCGCGGTCGAGGTCCGGCGTGTCCCAGCGGGCCGACTGGCTGAACGCCTCGATGGTCGGCACGCCGCCGGGGGCGGCGCTGAAGAACGAATGCACCGACGATGCCGGGGTCCGGCCCACATCCCAGCGCTCCAGCGCCTCGGCGAGCGTGCGGCTATGCACGGTGGAAACCGAGCGGTCGATCAGCCCGACCTGGCCGAGTTCGCCCAGGATGGCAAAAATGCCGCCGGCGTGATGCACATCCTCCAGATGCACATGCGCCAGCGACGGCGCCACCTTGCACAGCACCGGCACCCGGCGCGACAGGCGGTCGATGTCCTGCATCGTGAAGGGCACGCCCGCTTCCTGCGCTGCCGCCAGCAGGTGCAGCACCGTGTTGGTCGAGCCGCCCATGGCGATATCGACCGACATCGCGTTCTCGAACGCGGCGAAACTGGCGATGCCGCGCGGCAGCACGCTGGCATCGTCCTGCTCGTACCAGCGCCGGGCGAGATCGACGATGGTCCGCCCCGCCTCCAGGAACAGGCCGCGCCGATCGGCATGGGTGGCGAGCATCGTGCCGTTGCCGGGCAGCGCCAAGCCGAGCGCCTCCATCAGGCAGTTCATGGAATTGGCGGTGAACATGCCCGAACACGAGCCGCAGGTCGGACAGGCCGAGCGCTCGATCACCTGCACATCTTCGTCGGAGACGCTGGGGTCGGCGGCAACCACCATGGCGTCGATCAGGTCCACGGCGCGGGACTGACCCTTCAGGGTGACTTTCCCCGCCTCCATCGGCCCGCCGGAGACGAAAATGGTCGGGATGTTCAGGCGCAATGACGCCATCAGCATGCCCGGGGTGATTTTGTCACAATTCGAAATACACACCAGCGCATCGGCGCAATGCGCATTCACCATGTATTCGACCGAGTCCGCGATCAGCTCGCGGGAAGGCAGGCTGTACAGCATGCCGTCATGCCCCATTGCGATGCCGTCATCGATCGCGATGGTATTGAACTCCTTGGCCACCCCGCCGGCCGCCTCGATCTCGCGGGCCACCAGCTGGCCGAGGTCCTTCAGGTGCACATGGCCGGGAACGAACTGGGTGAACGAGTTGGCGACGGCGATGATCGGCTTGCCGAAATCGCTGTCCTTCATGCCGGTGGCCCGCCACAGGCCGCGGGCGCCGGCCATGTTGCGGCCGTGGGTGGTGGTGCGGGACCGGTACGCGGGCATGTGCGGGCTCCTCGGATTTTGCGGCATGTGAGCCCAACCCAGGGGTGGCTTCAACCCCGCTTACTTCGCCGGCCTGCGCCCGGCCGGATTGTCAAGCCATTCCGGCTGCGATATCCTCCGCCCGCCGGCCGTCCCCCCCGCCCTCCGTATGTGCGTTGAGGTGCCGGAGCGGATATGCGACACTTCCACATCGAACCTTGCGCCAGACGCGATCCCGGACGGGCCAGACTGACATGACGGACGTATGATCGCCACGGCGCGCAGCCAACCATCCGGCCGCGCGGGATTTGTGCGGTGCGTGCCCCGATGACGGCTCTGGTTGTCGTCGCCTGCATTGCCGCCCTGTTGCTGCTGGCGCTCGCGGCGGCACTCGGTGCGCGGGCATCCCGCGCCACCCCGCTGGTCTATGGCAGCACGGCGGTGATCTGCCTGGTGGCCTTTTCTGCCGCCCTGCTCGGGGACGACGGCGCCCTGATGCTGCCGGTCGGCCTGCCCTGGCTCGGCGCGCATGTCCGTGTCGATCGTCTGGCCGCGGTATTCCTCGCCCTGATCGATCTCGGCGGCGCCGGTGCCAGCCTGTACGCGATCGGCTATGGCCGGCACGAGCACGCACCGCACCGCGTGCTGCCGTTCTTCCCCGCGTTCATCGCCGGCATGAACCTCGTCGTCATCGCCGATGACGCCTACACGTTCCTGTTCGCCTGGGAACTGATGTCGCTCGCCTCCTGGGCGCTGGTGATGGCGGATCATCGCTCGCCCGACAGCCGCCGGGCCGGCATCGTTTACCTCATCATGGCGACGTTCAGCGCGCTCACGCTGCTGCTCGCCCTCGGCCTGCTGGCGGCAACGCATGGCAGCTACGCCTTTGCCGACATGCGCGCGGGCGAGTTGCCGCCCTGGCGGGCCGGGCTGGTGCTGACGCTGGCGCTGATCGGCGCCGGCTCGAAGGCCGGGCTGATGCCGCTGCATGCCTGGTTGCCGCTCGCCCATCCGGCCGCGCCCAGCCACGTCTCCGCGCTGATGAGCGGCGTGATGACCAAGGTCGCCATCTACGCGTTCATCCGCATCGTCTTCGACCTGCTCGGCCCCGCCAACTCCACCTGGTGGTGGGCGGTGCCGGTGCTCACCACCGGCGGCACCGCCGCGGTGCTGGGCGTGCTGCATGCGCTGATGGAGCATGACCTCAAGCGCCTGCTCGCCTACAGCACCATCGAGAATGTCGGCATCGTGTTCATCGGCCTCGGCCTGGCGCTGGCGTTCCGTGCCAACGCCATGCCCGGCGCCGCGGCGCTGGCGCTGACCGCGGCGCTGTTCCACGCTTTCAACCATATGCTGTTCAAAAGCGTGCTGTTCTTCGGCGCCGGCAGCGTGCTGGTGGCCACCGGCGAGCGCAACATCGAGCGCCTGGGCGGGCTGATCCGCGTCATGCCGGTCTCCGCTGGCTGCGTGCTGACCGCCTGCATGGCTGCCTCGGCGCTGCCGCCGCTGAACGGCTTCGCCTCGGAATGGCTGACCTTCCAGACCATCCTGGTCAGCCCGGCGCTGCCGCAATGGGGGCTGCGCCTGCTGGTGCCCACCGTCGGCACGCTGCTGGCGCTCGCCGCGGCGCTGGCGGCGGCCTGTTTCGTGCGCGCCTACGGCATCGCCTGGCTCGGCCGGCCGCGCTCGGCCTGCGTCGATGGCGCGCACGAGGCCGACCGTTTCTCGCTCGCCGCCATGGCCGGCTTCGCCGCCCTTTGTGTGCTGGCCGGCCTGTTTCCCGGCGTGGTCATCGATGCGCTGTCGCCGGCCGTGCAGATGGTGGTGGGGGGGCGGCTGCAGCCGCAGCTCGGGCTGCCCTGGCTGTCCATCGTGCCGATCGCCGACCGCAGTAGCTCGTACAACGCGCTCGCGATCTTCGTGTTCGTCTTCTGCGCTACGGGGATGGGCTGGGCCGCCTTGCATCGCCTGGGCAGCAAGGCAGTGCGCAGTGCCCGGCTGTGGGATTGCGGCTATCCCGATCTCGGTCCGGTCACCGAATACACCGCCGCCAGCTACTCGCAGCCGATTCGCCGCGTGTTCGGCCCGCTGGTGTTCCGCTCGTCCGAATCGGTGGTCATGCCGCCACCCGGCGACATGTCGCCGGCGCGCATCAGCAAACGCATGCACGACCTGGCCTGGGAGGCGCTTTACCAGCCGGTCTGTGACGCTGTGCTGGCCTTGGCCGTGTTTTTCGATCGCTTCCAGTTCCTGACCATCCGGCGCTATCTCAGCTTCGTCTTCCTCGCCCTGGTCGGGCTTTTGCTGGCGCTGACGCTATGGCAATGATCCAGGCCCTGGCGGCGCAGGGCACGCAGATGTTCCTGGTGCTGCTGCTGGCGCCGCTGCTGACCGGCTATGTGCGGCGTCTGAAGGCGCGGCTGCAGCGGCGCCGTGGCCCTTCCGTGCTGCAGCCCTATCGCGATCTGCTGCGCCTGCTGCGCAAGGAGGTGGTGCTGCCGGAAACCTCGTCCTGGCTGTTCCGTGCCGCGCCCTATGCCATCTTCTCCACCACCTGGGTAGCCGCCGCCCTGGTGCCGACCTTCGCCACCGAGTTGCTGTTCAGCTGGTCGGGCGACCTGATCGCCATCATCGCCCTGCTCGGCACCGCGCGCTTCATGCAGGCGCTGGCGGCGCTCGATGTCGGCACCAGCTTCGGCGGCATCGGATCAAGCCGCGAGGTGATGATCGCCTCGCTCGCCGAGCCGGCGCTGACCATGCTGGTGTTCACCATCGCGCTGATCGCCGGCACCACCCAGCTCTCCGAAATGGCCGCCGCCCTGCTCTCGCCGACCCTCGGCCTGCGCGTCTCGCTGGCGCTCGCGCTGATTGGCTTTGTTATCGTCGCCATCGCCGAAAACGCCCGCATCCCGGTTGACAACCCGGCCACCCACCTGGAACTGACCATGGTGCACGAAGCCATGGTGCTGGAATATTCCGGCCGCTACCTGGCGCTGATCGAATTCGCGGCGGCGCTGAAGCTGCTGATGTATGCGTCGCTGATCGCCTGCATCTTCTGCCCGTGGGGGATCGCGACCGCGGGGTCGGGGCTGGCGAAGTACGGCATCGGCATGGCGGCCTGGGCCGTCAAGATCCTTGCCGCCGGCACCGCCCTTGCGGTGTTCGAGACCGTCATTGCCAAGATGCGGGTGTTCCGCGTGCCCGACTTCCTCGGCATCGCGCTGATGCTCGGCCTGCTCGGCACCCTGCTGCTGTTCGTCTCCCGAAGCCTCTGAGCAGGGAGAACTGGAAGTGCACGGACTCGCCTTCGACATTGCCCACATGCTGGCCGGCGCGCTGGTGCTGCTGAGCCTGATGATGCTCTACCAGGACCGGCTGTATGCGCTGATCAACGTGCTGGCACTGCACGCGCTGGTGCTGGCCATGTCGGTGGCCTGGCAGGCCTGGGTGCACGACGCGCCGCATCTCTACATCACCGCCGGCATCGCGCTGGTCTTCAAGGCCATCGTCATCCCGATGGCGCTGCGCCGTATGGTGTTCCAGTTGCGCATCCATCGCGAAATCGAGCGGGTGGTGGGCAGCGGGCTCACCATGCTGGCCGCCATCGCCCTGGTCGCCTTGTCGCTGGAAGTGATGCTGCCCGTCACCGAAGGCGTCGATCCGGTGTCGCGCGAGGACATCGCGCTTGCCCTCTCGGTGGTGCTGATCGGCCTGCTCATGATGGTGACGCGGCACAACGCGGTCAGCCAGGTGGCCGGGTTCATGTCGCTGGAGAACGGCATCGTGCTGGCCGCGACCGGCGCGCAGGGCATGCCGCTGGTGGTGGAAATCAGCGTCGCCTTCTCGGTTCTGATTGCCTTCATCGTCATCGGCATCTTCCTGTTCCGCATCCGCGAACGGTTCGACACCGTGGACGTGGAAGCGCTCGACAAGTTTCGCGGAGAGCGCAGATGACCGGCTTCGATCCCCTCGCCGCGGTGCTGTGGCTGCCGCTCGGCGCCGCGGCGGTGTTGGCGGCGCTGCCCGGCTACGTGCTGCCGGCGCGGCTGAATGTGCTGGCCTGCCTGGCCTCGCTGGTCTGCGCCGTCAGTTTGTTCTGGCACCGGCCGCCGGCCGGCGACTACCTGATGGTCGACGACCTGAATGTGGTGTTCATCGTGCTGAACACCTTCGTCGGCTTCACCACCGCCACGTTCAGCGCCAGCTATATCGCCCACGAGTTGCAGACCGGACGGCTGACGCTCGGCTTCCTGCGATTCTATCACGCCATGTACCAGGTCATGATGTTCGGCATGAACCTGGCCCTGGTGGCCAACAATATCGGTCTGATGTGGGTGGCGGTGGAGTTGGCCACGCTCACCACCGTGGTCATGGTGGGCATCTACCGCACCCCGGCCGCCATCGAGGCCGCGTGGAAATATTTCATTCTCGGCAGCGTCGGCATCGCGCTGGCGTTGTTCGGCACCATCCTGGTCTACCTTGCCGCCCAGCCGGTGCTGGGCGAGGGCACCGGCTCGATGGTGTGGACCGTGCTGATCACCCGCGCGGCCAGCTTCGACCCTGAACTGCTGAACGTCGCCTTCGTGTTCCTGCTGCTCGGCTATGGCACCAAGGTGGGCCTGGCGCCGCTGCATGCCTGGCTGCCGGATGCGCATGCCGAGGGGCCGACGCCGATCTCCGCGGTGCTGTCCGGCCTGCTGCTGAACGTGGCGCTATATGCGCTGCTACGCTTCAAGATGCTGCTGGCCGCCAATCCGCAGGCGCTGGCCCCGGGGCCGCTGATGATTGGGCTCGGCCTGCTGTCGCTGATCTTCGCCGGCCTGATGCTGTACCGGCGCGTCGATATCAAGCGCCTGTTCGCCTACTCGTCGATCGAGCATATGGGCATCATCGTGTTCGCCTTCGGCGTGGCGGGCCCGCTCGGCAATTTCGCCGGGCTGCTGCAGATGACCATGCACAGCCTGACCAAGTCGGCGATCTTCTTCACCGTCGGCCATATTACCCAGGCCAAGGGCACGCAGAAGCTGGCCGACATGGGCGGGCTGACCGAAACCCACCCGGTGCTGGGCTGGACCCTGGTGGCCGGGGTCATCGCCATCGCCGGGCTGCCGCCATTCGGCGTGTTCATGAGCGAATTCCTGCTGGTCAGTTCCACCTTCGCCCGCCAGCCCGTGCTGGCGGCAGCGGTGGTGGCCGGCCTGCTGATCGCTTTCGGCGCCCTGCTGGTGCAGATCACCCCGGTGACCTTTGGCCCCCCGCGCGGCCGCAATGCCCGCGTGCACGCTTCCACCCTGCCGATCTTCGCCCATCTCGCGTTGGTACTGCTTGGCGGCATCTACCTGCCGCCGGCGCTGGTGGCGTGGTTCCAGCACGTGGCCGCGTTGCTGGGGTAAGGAACGCGTCATGACGCCGCTCGCCGACCTCCTTGACCTCGACCGCGCCGCCACCACCCACGTGCCCTGGCCGCGCGTACTGGTGGATGCCGACACCTGGCTCGACGTCGCCGCCCTTCTGGGTGAGGGCGGCTGGACGTTGCTGAGCCTGTGGGCCGATGCGGCGCGGGTCCACATGGCGATCGCCGACGACGCCGTGCCGCCGGCGGTGGCGGTGGTCAGTCTCGACGCCGAGGACGGCGGCTACCCCTCGGTCGGCCGTTACCACCCCGCCGCCATCCGGCTCGAGCGTGCGCTGCGCGACCTCTCCGGCCTGCAGCCCGAGGGATTGCCCGATCCGCGGCCCTGGCTCGACCATGGCACCTGGGGGGTCAGCGCACCGCTTGGTGCGTCGCAGGGAGAGCCCGCGGCCGGCACGGAAAACGCGCCGGAAAGCTACGCATTCCTGCGCGTGGACGGCGAGAACCTGCACGAAATTCCGGTCGGACCCGTGCATGCCGGCGTCATCGAGCCGGGCCATTTCCGCTTCACCGTCGATGGTGAGACGGTGGTGCGCCTGGAGGAGCGGCTGGGCTACACGCACAAGGGGCTGGAATCGCTGCTGGCCGGCAGCACGCTCGACCATGCCGGCCGCCTGGCCGGCCGCGCCTCCGGCGACAGCACCGTCGCCTACGCGCTCGCCTTCGCCCGTGCCGCGGAGGCGGCCTGTGCCATCACGCCGCCGCCGCGCGCGATCTGGCTGCGCGCCCTCATGGCCGAGCTGGAGCGCATGGCCAACCATCTCGGCGACATGGGCGCGGTGTGCAATGACGCCGCTTTCAGCATCATGCACGCCCATTGCGGCGTGCTGCGCGAGCGCGTGCTGCGCGCCGCCGCCGCCTGCTTCGGCCACCGGCTGATGATGGACCGCATCGTCCCCGGCGGCGTCGCCGTGGACATCGACGCCGCGGGTCTCGACGCGCTGCACGCCCTGTTGCGCGAGATCGGCAGACACCTGCCGCAACTGGCGGAAATCTACGACCAGACCGCCTCGCTGCAGGACCGCACCGTCAGCACCGGCCTCGTGCGTCCCGAGCTGGTGCGGCGCTTCGGCTGCGGCGGCCATGTGGGCCGCGCCTCCGGGCGCGACTTCGACACCCGTCGCGACCTGCCCTACCCGCCTTACGACCAGCTGCGCTTCACCGTGGCGGTGCAGACCGAGGGGGATGTCAACGCGCGGGTCTGGGTCCGTATCCGCGAAATCGACCAGAGCGTCGGGCTGATCAACCAGATTCTCCCGCTCCTGCCCACCGGCGCCATCCGTACTCCAGTCGATGCCGCCGCCGGTGCCGGGCGCGAAGGCATGGCGCTGGTGGAATCCTTCCGCGGCGACGTGCTGGCCTGGCTGCGCCTGGACGCCGCCGGCACGGTCGCCCGCTGCCATCTGCGCGACCCCTCCTGGTTCCAATGGCCGCTGCTGGAAGCCGCGATCGAGGGCAACATCGTCGCCGACTTCCCGCTCTGCAACAAATCCTTCAACTGCTCCTACTCGGGAGCCGACCTGTAGATGCGCAATCTCCTGCTCGACGGCCTGCTGCGCCGGCCGGTCACCGATCGCGCCCCGAAGCTGGACGACGCCGAGCTCACGGCGCTCGCCGCCCGCATCGATGTGGCCGCCCGCCGCCGCCTCGGCCACAGCCTGGCCATCCGCGAGGTCGATGCCGGCTCCTGCAACGGCTGCGAACTGGAGATCAACGCCCTGCAGAACGCGGTGTATGACCTGGAACGCTTCGGCCTGCGCTTCGTCGCCTCGCCGCGCCATGCCGACGTGCTGCTGGTCACCGGGCCGGTGGCGAAAAACATGCGCACTGCGCTGGAGCGCACCTACGAAGCCACACCCGCACCGAAATGGGTGGTGGCGGCGGGGGACTGCGCGGTTAGCGGCGGGTTGTTCGCCGGCAGCTATGCCTGTGTCGGCCCGGTCTCCGCGGTGGTGCCGGTTTCCCTCGCCATTCCGGGCTGTCCGCCAACACCGCACGAATTGCTGAAGGGGTTGCTGACCTTGCTGGGAAGCTGATCAGCGCCAGGCTGGTCAACGCCAAGCGGGCGCTGGCACCTTCTTCACCCGGCTGGCCACTTCCTCGAACTCGTCGAGCCGCGAATCCCACCAATCGTCGATCAGGTCGCGATTGGCCGCGGCCCAGGCCGCCACGCGCTCGAAGTCGCGCGTATAGAGCCCGCCGACCACCTGCAGCGCCACCGGTTCCAGCGCAATGACGGTGCAGGTATCGGGATCGTAGCGCCCGCCCGGCGTCACCTCTATGACGACATTGTCGCGCCCGTTGGCACGCTGCAGCCACACCACCTGCGGCAGCCCGGTCAGATGTGACTTGAGGCTGACGGTCTGGCGCGTGACCGGGCGCGGCGTGGTGGGCCGCGGTGTGACCGGAGGTTCCGGCACAACGGCGGGCGCAGGCGCGGGCTGGGGTGTCAGCTCGGCCTCCAGCTCGGCCTGCAACGAAAGCAGGGCCGACGGCCCCGCCAGGGGCTCCGGCTCCGGCGGTTCGGGCTGCACCACCGGCGCCGGCACCGCCCTGGGAACCGGCCCGGCCGCCCGCCGGAAAGCCACCGCATCGTCCCGTAACGCCGAGGCAAAATGCGGCCAAGCCTGGCGAACCTGCGTCAGCGCCTGCTCGAAGCCGGTGCGGAACTCGGCGGGCGGCTGCGTCGTACTGCCGAACCGGCCCCGCAAATCCTCCCAGCCCACGATCGTGGCCGGCGACGCGTCATCGCCTTCCGGCAATGCGCTCGCGAGCCAGGCATACAGGTCAAGCGCCAACGTCGAATCGGCCAGTGCCTGCAGCACGGGCAGGTCGAGCGCCACCGCGTTCTCGATCAGCCCGGCCAGAAAACGCGCCGTCAGGCGGATGCTCGACCGCCACCCCGGTTCCGTGGTCCGCGACCGCCCGCGCGCGTCGAACACACTGAGCGCCGGACCGCCATCCCACGCCACCGTGATGCGGGCGGCCGCCAGGCGGACCATCTGCTCCTGCAACTCGCGCAGCCTTGCCCCGCCCGTCTCGGACCCGATGCGCCTGGCCACCACGACCGGATCGTCGCCGATCTCAATCACCGCATTGCCGCTGCGCACCGCGGCATCGAACAGATACATCAGCAGCAGACGGGCGAATTTCCCGGTCGGCAGCGCGACACCGTCGCCGGCCTCGATGCTGAGCACAACGTCGGCGGCCTCGCGCTGCCAGACGCCCTTGCTCGGGGCGCGAACAGGCAGAGCCACGCGACAAAAAGCGCGGTGATGCCACACGACAACATCGGCGACCGGCGAGGTCGAATAACCCGCCGGCGCAATCGGCAGGTCGGCAGAGGCGTTCATGGGCAGGGAAACCAAAAAATACGGAGGTTTATCCAAACCAGGATTGTGTCACCTGGAGGTCCCGCCGAAAAGAGAGACGATAACGGCAGGACCACCATCAAATAAGCAAATCGGCGGAACAGATCAAGCACCGCCCGGAAACTCGCCGGCTTGACGCGATCGGCAGGCGCCCGAACCCTGGCTAAATCCACAACGCAAGCAACGCGGCATGCTTGCGTCCATGGGCGAAACCACGATCCGTTTCGCTCATGGCGTCCATAGCCTTTATGCATTGTCCGGTAATAATGTGGTATTGAAGTAAGCAAGGACAGGAGCTCTGCCCCTGGACCCCGCCAAGGGGCGGTGGCCCCTTGGAACCCATTCGTTAAAGCGCAAGAAACGCGGCGATCGTTTCTGCATGAACGATTTGCCGCCGTCACCACTGGCGTACCCATCGCGAACCGGCAATGATCCAACCCACGCACTTCCATCCAAGCCTGCCCGCTCGTACTGATGCCGCCATGGAGGCGGTGGACCTGGCGCTGATCCTGGCACTCGACGGCTCGGCGAGCGTGACGTTCGACGAGTTCAACCTCATGGCCAACGGCTGTGCAGCAGCGTTGCGCGACCCCGAAACGATAGCCGGCCTCACCGGCGGGCCGCAAGGGGCCAGCCTGATGGCCTTGCTGCTGTGGTCCGGTCACGACGCCCAGGAAGTGATGGTCGAATGGACCCGGCTCGACTCGCCCGCAACGGTCGCCGCCTTCGCGCAGGCGGTGGAGGACGTGCCCCGCGTCGTGCCGGCTGGAGCCACCGCCATCGGCGAAGCGCTGGCTGCCTGCGCCCGCCTGCTGGAACAGGCGCCGGCCGCGTCGCACCGGCAGGTCATCGACATGGTGGGCGACGGCCGCTCCAACGAGGGCGCCTCGCCCGAAACAATGCGCGATCTGCTGACCGGGGCGGGGGTCACCATCAACGGATTGTGCGTGCTGCATGAGGAGCCGGACCTGGTCTCCAGCTACACCGCCGAGGTGATCGGCGGCCCCGGCGCGTTCGCCGTTCAATGCCAGGATTTTGCCGGCTTTGCCGATGCCATGCGGCAAAAGCTCACGCGCGAAATCGCCGCGGCACACCGGGGCCGGGCGACCGCCACCGGTCAGACCAGCCGGACCGTATAAATCTGTTCCAGTGCGCGCACGATTTCCGACCCGTGCTCCGAATCGCGCGCCTCGAACATCACCTCCAGCTGCGCCGACTGCACGCTCGGCGAGGCGAACAGACGGTGGTGCGACACGTCGATGATATTGCCGCCCGCCCCGCCGATGCGCCCGGCGATGTCGGCCAGCACACCCGGACGATCGGGAATTTCCAGCACCAGCCGCACCAGCCGACCGTCGCGCAACAGGTTGCGCAGCAGCACATTGGCCAGGATGCGCGCATCGATATTGCCGCCGGTGATCGGCACGCCGACCCGCCGCCCTTCGAAACGGTGCGGAAAGGCCAGCAGCGCCGCGACCCCGACCGCCCCGGCGCCCTCGGCCACCACCTTGGCCCCCTCGGCCAGCAGCGCAATCGCCTCCTCCACCGCACGCTCGGGCACCACCACCACATCGGCCACATGGGCGCGGATCAGCGCCAGCGGACCCAGACCGATGTCGCGCACCGCAATACCCTCGGCAATTGTCGGCCCGCCCACCGACACCGGCTGCCCGGCCAGGCGTTGCGCCATGGCGGCATAGGCCGCCACCTCGACGCCGATCACCTCGATACCGGGCTTCACCCCGCACGCCGCCACGGCGCAGCCCGCAATCAGGCCGCCGCCGCCGATCGGCACCACCAGCGTATCAAGGTCCGGCGCATCGGCCAGCATCTCCAGCGCCAGCGTGCCCTGCCCCGCCATCACCCCGGCGTCATCGTAGGGATGGACGAACACCAGGCCTTGCTGCCCGGCCAGGGCATGGGCGTGCGCCGCCGCCTCGGCCAGCGTCTCGCCGTGCAACACCACCTGCGCCCCCCAGTCCCGGGTGCGCGATACTTTGGTCAGCGGCGTGTGCATCGGCATCACGATCACCGCCGTGATGCCGAGAAGTTGCGCATGCCGTGCCACCGCCTGCGCATGGTTGCCGGCCGACATGGCGATCACGCCTGCGGCACGCTCGGTTTCGGTCAGCATGGCCAGCCGGTTGGCCGCGCCGCGCTCCTTGAACGCGCCGGTGGCCTGCAAATTCTCCAACTTCAGAGTCACCTGCGCCCCGGTGGCGCGGGAGATGATATCGCATGGCAGCGAAGGCGTGCGCTTGACCCGGCCTTCGATGCGGTCAGCCGCCGCCCGGACGTCGCCGAGCCCGATCACCGGGCTAGCGGAACTGAACGGAGAGGATCTCGTAGGTCCGGTCGCCGCCGGGCGCCGGCACCGAAATGGTGTCGCCGACCTTCTTGCCGATCAGCGCCTTGGCCAGCGGCGAGGAGATCGACAGTCGCGCCGCCTTGATGTCGGCCTCGTGCACGCCGACGATCTGGTAGCTGGCCTCCTTCTCGGTTTCCTCGTCCAGCACCTTGACATGCGCGCCGAACTTCACGTGGTCGCCCGACAGCAGCGAGGGGTCGATCACCTCCACCGACGAGACGATCTCCTCCAGCTCGGCGATCCGCCCCTCGATGAAGCTCTGCCGCTCGCGGGCGGCGTGGTACTCGGCGTTTTCGCTGAGGTCGCCATGGGTCCGCGCCTCGGCGATGGCGCGGATCACCGCCGGTCGTTCGACCGATTTGAGCGTCTTCAGCTCCTCTTCCAACCGCAGCAGGCCGGGGGCGGTCATCGGGAACTTCTGCACGTCGTGAAACCTCGAAAAGCAGAGTTGTGGTTGTGGTCACGCAGCCGTGCGGTGTCTAGGCCAGAACGGGGCCGCAACCGCACCGGCCCGGCTCACGGCAAACCCCTCCGCACTCGCGCACGCTCGCGCTCGAGCACAAGAGGGGGTTCCCCACGAATCCGGCCCGCGACGGGGCTTAGAACGAACCGCGAAAATACGCCTGAAGCGGCGCGACTTCAAGAGGACCGCTTTTCAGGGCCGCAATCGCGTGCGCCGCCGCCCGGGCGCCGGCGATGGTGGTGTAGTGCGGCACCCCGTGCGTCAGCGCGCTGCGGCGGATATCGAAGCTGTCGGTCACCGTCTGCGGCCCGGAGGCGGTGTTGATCACCATCTGCACCTCGCCCGAGCGAATCGCATCGACGCAATGCGGCCGTCCCTCCAGCACCTTGTTCACCATGCGCACCGTCAGCCCCGCCTCGCGCAGCCGCCCGGCGGTGCCGCGCGTGGCGACGATGGAAAAGCCCATTTCCACCAGCCGCCGCGCCACCGCCACCGCCGCCGGCTTGTCGGCATCGCGCACCGACAGGAACACCGTGCCGGTCGCCGGCAGATGCACCCCGGCGCCAAGCTGGCTTTTGGCGAAAGCGCGCTCGAAGCTGGAATCGAGCCCCATCACCTCGCCGGTCGATTTCATTTCCGGCCCCAGGATGGTGTCAACGTTCGGAAAACGGGCGAACGGGAACACCGCTTCCTTGACCGCCACGTGCGGCGCGATCGCCTGGCCGTCGAGGCGGAAATCCGACAGCCGGGCGCCGGCCATGACACGCGCGCCGATCTTCGCCACCGGCACGCCGGTCGCCTTGGCCACGAACGGCACCGTCCGCGACGCCCGCGGATTGACTTCCAGGACGAAAATCTCGTTGTCCTTGATGGCGTATTGCACGTTCATCAGCCCGACAACGCCGAGCGCCTTCGCCATCGCCTCGGTCTCGGCCTTCAGCTCCGTCACCATGGCGGGCGAGAGCGTATAGGGCGGCAGAGCGCAGGCGGAATCGCCGGAATGGATGCCGGCCTCCTCGATATGCTCCATCACCCCGGCCACGTACACCGTCTCGCCGTCGGCGATGCAGTCCACGTCCACCTCGATCGCATCGTTCAAATAACGGTCGATCAGCACCGGGTTGTCGCCGGAAACCCGCACCGCCTCGCGCATGTAGCGATGCAGCCCGCGCTGGTCGTGCACGATCTCCATCGCCCGCCCGCCCAGCACGTAGCTCGGCCGGATCACCACCGGATAACCGATGCGGTCGGTCACCGCCTCGGCTTCGGCGGCCGAGCGGGCGATGCCGTTCTCCGGCTGGCGCAGCGCCAGCTTGCGCAGCAGCAACTGGAAGCGCTCACGGTCCTCGGCGATGTCGATCGCATCCGCGCTGGTGCCCAGGATGGGAATGCCGGCCTTCGACAGCGCCTGGCTGAGTTTCAGCGGCGTCTGCCCGCCATATTGCACGATGCAGCCCAGCACCCGCCCGTTCGACTGCTCGCGCCGCACCAGCGCGATCACGTCCTCGGCGGTCAGCGGCTCGAAATACAACCGGTCGGAAGTGTCGTAATCGGTGGAAACCGTCTCCGGGTTGCAGTTGACCATGATGGTCTCGAACCCGGCCTCGCGCAGCGCGTAGGCGGCGTGCACGCAGCAATAGTCGAATTCGATGCCTTGTCCGATCCGGTTCGGCCCGCCGCCGAGGATGATCACTTTCGTGCGATCCGTGGGCTCCGACTCGCAGGCCGGCACGCCGAACCCGCCCTCATAAGTGGAATACATGTAGGGCGTGGCGGAAGCGAACTCGGCCGCACAGGTGTCGATCCGCTTATAGACGGCCTGCACCCCAAGTCGCTCCCGCAAAGCAGCAACCGCGGTTTCCTCAGTGCCCGATAGCAACGAAAGCTGGCGATCGGAGAAGCCAAGCGCCTTCAGCCGCCGCAGCGCTCCCGCCTCCTGCGGCAGCCCCGATTCGGCCACCTCGCGCTCGGCCAGCACAATGCGTTCCAGTTCGCGCAGGAACCACGGATCGAATTTTGTCAGTTCATGAATGTCCGCAACCGACAGCCCCGCCCGCAATGCCTGGGCGGCCATCACCAGCCGGTCCGGTCGGGGCTGCGACAGGGCCGCGCGGAACGCGTCCGCCCCGCCATCGCCTGGCGGCTCCACCGGATCGAGGCCGGACAACCCGGTCTCCATGCTGCGCAAGCCCTTCTGCAGGGCCTCGGCAAAACTGCGCCCGATCGCCATCGCCTCGCCCACCGACTTCATGCTGGTGGTCAGCATCGCCGGCGTGCCGGGGAATTTTTCGAAGGTAAAACGGGGGATTTTTACCACCACATAGTCGATGGTGGGTTCGAAGCTGGCCGGCGTGGTGCGGGTGATATCGTTGGCCAGTTCGTCCAGCGTGTAGCCCACCGCCAGCCGGGCGGCGACTTTCGCAATCGGAAAACCGGTGGCCTTCGAGGCAAGCGCAGACGAGCGCGAGACACGCGGGTTCATTTCGATCACCAGCATGCGCCCGTCCGCCGGGTTCAGCGCGAACTGCACGTTCGACCCGCCGGTATCCACGCCGATCCGGCGCAGACACGCGATCGAGGCATCGCGCATGCGCTGATATTCCTTGTCGGTCAGCGTCAGCGCCGGCGCCACGGTGACCGAATCGCCGGTATGGATGCCCATCGGATCGACGTTCTCGATGGAGCAGACAATGATGCAGTTATCCGCGCAGTCGCGGACCACCTCCATCTCGTATTCCTTCCAGCCCAGCACGGATTCCTCGATCAGCACCTCTTTGGTGGGTGACGCCTCGAGGCCGCCGCTCACGATCCGCTCGAATTCTTCCCGGTTGTAGGCGATGCCGCCGCCGGTGCCGCCAAGCGTGAAGGACGGCCGGATGACCGCCGGCAGGCCCACCTCCAGCAGGGCCGTGCGGGCTTCCTCCATGCTGTGGGCGATGGCGCTTCTCGGGCTCTCGATGCCGATTTCCGCCATGGCGTCGCGGAATTTCAGCCGGTCCTCGGCGCGGTCAATCACCTCGGCCTTCGCGCCGATCAGTTCGACGCCGTATTTCTCCAGCACGCCACTGGCGGCAAGCTGCATGGCGGTGTTCAGCGCGGTCTGCCCACCCATGGTGGGCAGCAGCGCATCGGGGCGCTCGCGGGCGATGATGCGCTCAACGAAATCCGGCGTGATCGGCTCGACATAGGTGGCGTCGGCAAGTCCCGGATCGGTCATGATGGTGGCGGGATTGGAGTTCACCAGAATGGTGCGGTAGCCCTCCGCCCGCAGCGCCTTGCAGGCCTGCGCGCCGGAATAATCGAACTCGCAGGCCTGGCCGATGACGATCGGGCCGGCGCCGATGATCATGATGGAATGGATGTCGGTACGCTTGGGCATGTCAGGGTCCGATCAGATCGGTGGCGCGGGCAACGCCTTCCGGCGTCAGTTCCAGGCGCCAATGGCACTGCAGGGCACCATCGGGCAGGCGGACGGGTTCGCGGATCAAGCGGGCGGCCAGGGCTTCGGCGATTGCCCGATGGAAGGCAGCGGGATCGAGCTTCGTGCCGGCAATTCCCTGCACATTCAGCAAGCCTTCGTCGGCATTGGCTGCGGTCACATGGTGCCGATAGGCGATGCGCAGCAGGCTCGCTGTGTCGAAGCAGTTGGTGCCGTTACTGTCAAGCACCGATATACCCCGCCACCTGGATCAACTCGCCCGCTCGATCATATCGACAAAGCGCCGGAACAGATAATGGCTATCGCTCGGCCCCGGGCTCGCCTCGGGATGGTACTGCACCGAAAACGCCGCCCGGTCCTCGCAGGCGATGCCCTCGTTGCTGCCGTCGAACAGCGACACATGCGTTACCTTCACCCTCGCCGGCAGGGTTTTCTCATCCACGGCAAATCCGTGATTCTGGCTGGTGATCTCGACGCGTCCGGTGGAGAGATCCTTCACCGGCTGATTGGCGCCGCGATGGCCGCGATCCAGCTTGTAGGTGCGCGCCCCCAGCGCCAACCCCAGCAACTGGTGCCCCAGGCAGATGCCGAACACCGGCTTTCCCGCGTCCAGCACGCCGCGGATCGCCGGCACCGCGTACTCTCCCGTCGCCGCCGGATCGCCCGGGCCGTTCGAGAGAAACACCCCGTCCGGCGCATGGCGAAGAATATCCTCGGCCGAGGCGGTCGCCGGCACCACCGTCACCCGGCACCCCGCCGCCGCCAGACAGCGCAGGATGTTGCGCTTGGCGCCGTAATCCACCGCGACCACGTGGTGCTTCGGTGCGGTCTGCCGGCCGAAGCCGTCCGGCCAGGCCCAGCTCGTCTGATCCCAGGCATAGCTCTGCGTGCAGGACACCAGCCGCGCGAGGTCCATCCCCTCCAGCCCCGGCCAGGCGCGCGCCCGTTCGATCAGGGCGGGGATGTCGAACCGCCCGTCCGCAGGAAAGGCCAGCACCCCGTTCGGCGCGCCGCCGTCACGGATGCGCACCGTCAGCGCCCGCGTGTCGATGCCCCCCACGCCGGCGACACCCTGCGCGCGCAGCCAGGTGGAAAGATGCTCGGCCGCCCGCCAGTTGCTCGGCTCGGTAATGTCCTGCTTCACCACCAGCCCGCGCGCGGCGATGCTGGTCGCCTCCAGATCCTCGCCGTTGACGCCGACATTGCCGATATGGGGGAAGGTGAAAGTGATGATCTGCCCGGCATAGGAGGGATCGGTCAGCGTCTCCTGATACCCGGTCATGCCGGTGTTGAAACACACTTCGCCGATTGGCGGCTCGCTGGTGCAGGCACCGAAGCCGCGGCCCCAGAATATGGAGCCATCTCCCAGCACGAGGGCGGCGGTGGCGCCCGCCGGCACGTGGGTTTGGTGCGCCTGGGCAGGGTCGGGCATGGCGGTCCTCGGAGCATCGGGGGCGGTGTCGGGCCGGGCGGTGCCGGCAATGGCATCCAGGGAAAACCCGGTCGCCTGGATCAGCGCCGGCCAATGCCGGGCGGGAAAGGCGCGGCTCTGCCGCCACTTGCGCACCGCCTCGGTGCCGACGCCCAGCAGCCGCGCCGCCGCCTCCGCGCCGCCCAGACGATCGATGATTTCGTCCACGCTTGCCATGCAAGCCGTATATGGGAAAAAATTTCCCGCCGCAACGCCGCGGGGAAAAATGGGAAATTTCTTCCCAGGCAGCCCTCCCGCGCACATCCCTATATATAGAGGGTCAATTTTGGAGGAGGGCGGCATGGCGCTACGCGAGCAGTTCACAGAACACCTGAAGGCGGCCATGCTCGCCAGCGACGCCCCGCGCGTCTCCACGCTGCGCATGATCACCGCCCGGCTGAAAGACACCGACATCGCCGCCCGCCCCAAGGGCGTGCAGCATGTGCCTGACGACGAAATCCTGACCATGCTGCGCGGCATGGTCAAATCGCGCCGCGAGAGCGTGGAGCTTTACCGCCAGGGCAACCGCCCCGAGCTGGCGGCCAAGGAGGAGGCCGAAATCGCGGTTATCGAAGCCTTCCTGCCGGCCCAGTTGGACGAGGCCGCGCTCACCAGCGCCGTCGAAGCCGCCATCGCCGCCACCGGCGCCGCCGCCGTGAAGGACATGGGCCGCGTCATGGCCGCGCTGAAGGCCACGCACGGCGCGGCGCTGGACCTCTCCCGCGCCGGACCGATCGTCAGGGCCAAACTGGCCGGCTGATGGCCCTCCCCGCCAATTTCCTCGACGAGCTGCGCGCCCGCACCCCGCTGCCGGAGGTCATCGGCCGCCGCGTGCGGCTGGTGCGCGCCGGCCGCCAGTGGAAGGGCTGCTGCCCGTTCCACGGCGAAAAATCGCCGAGTTTCCACGTCTATGAAGACCACTACCACTGCTTCGGCTGCGGCGAGCACGGCGACGCCATCGCCTTCGTCATGAAAAGCCAGGGCGCGGCGTTCATGGAAGCGGTGGAACAGCTCGCCGCCGAGGCCGGCCTGGAGGTGCCCAAGCCCACCCCGGCCGCGGCCGAAGCGGAACGCCGCCGGCTCGACCTGCACGGCGTGCTCGATGCCGCCGCCAAAGCTTTCCAGCGCCGGCTGTTCTTGCCCGAGGGCACGCGCGCGCTCGGCTACCTGCGCGGCCGCGGCCTGACGGAGGAAACCATCCGCCGCTTCGGCCTGGGCTGGTCCGGCGAGGGCCGCGGCGCCCTGGCGGCCGAACTGGCGCGCGATGGCATCGAACCGCCCATGCTGGCGGAAGCCGGGCTGATGCGGCAAGCCGAGGACGGCCGGCCCGCCGCCGACATGTATTTCAGCCGCGTCATGTTCCCCATCCGCGACCGCCGCGGCCGCACCATCAGTTTCGGCGGCCGAACCCTGGGCGACGGCCAGCCGAAATACGTCAACGGCCCGGAGACGGCGCTGTTTTCCAAGCGCCGCACCCTGTTCGGATTGGATCTCGCCCGCGAAGCCGCCCGCACCGGTGCCACCGTGGTCGCCGTCGAGGGCTACATGGACGTCATCGCCCTGCACCAGGCCGGGCTGGCCGGCGCCGTCGCCCCGCTCGGCACCGCGCTGACCGAGGAACAACTGGACGAACTCTGGCGCCTCTCGCCCTGCCCGGTGCTGTGCTTCGACGGCGACGCCGCCGGCGCCCGCGCCGCCACCCGCGCCGCGGACCTCGCTTTGCCCGCCGTCACCGCAGAACGCAGCCTCAAGCTCGCCACTTTGCCGG